>CAADGM010000074.1 GCA_900696535.1 uncultured Planctomycetota bacterium | reverse complement strand
CTGAAGTCTGACAGATGGCTCACCCTGTAACGGCGGTTCCCCGTGGGGCGGTTGCTGACCTTGCACCTCCTCCCCTCGGCTGGCCGGCTCAGCCAGGGTTGTCGACCAACGCGGCGTATTGCCGCATAGCCAGCCCCAGCCCGAGCCTCGGTTGGCCGAATCAGCCCGGGCTGTCGACCAACCCGTGGGGCGGTTGCTGTCCTTGGATCCCCCTCCTTCTCAGCGAGAGGCGGGAGGACGGTCGAGCCGATCGGCCGACGCTTCGGCTCCATTCCGGAGTCCCTGAGGCCCCGGGCCCCAAGAGGCTCTCGGCCGTCGATTTCCAGCGACGCGGGTCAGCGAACGCGTGCACCGGCGGCCACCTGGGGGCACGCATGCTCTCTGTCAGTTGGCCGTGCTCCGCCCCCCGGGCGAGCTTGCTGGCTCCCGGCGTCGCCGCCGACGGGCCTGCCGGCTGACGCCGTCGCCGCTGGGCTCGCGGGCTGCGACCGCCGTGGCGTGCGCCGTGCCCGGCCGCCGTTCCCGGACCGTTGACTTTGTGCACCGGCCGAGTAGGCTAACCGATCTGACGGTAAGGCGACCTCGGGCGGCGATCGCCGCGCGAGACGCAGACTGCCGTGCGACATTCTGGTCCCCGATAGCTCAATGGTAGAGCACCCGGCTGTTAACCGGGTTGTTGAAGGTTCGAGTCCTTCTCGGGGAGCTTCAATCCCGGTCGCGAACCCCGTGACCGACGAGTTTACAGACGACCCCGGGCGCGAGAGTGCTCGGGGTCGTTTGTCTTAACGCGAGTTATGGCAGGCACTTGCAGCGGGCGATCTGTCGCCGAGAGCGGCTGGCCACGCCGATAGAGCGCCGTCCGCGACCCGGCTTGCCGCCCCCGCCGCCAGTCTCGCCCCGAAACTCTCGGATTCTCTCGTTAACAAACGTGCGGGGTTAACAGGCGGGTTGCAGGAGAGGTCCGCAACCCTGACGCACGCGCGGCGGTTGGCGATGCAGAGTCATATGGAACGGTCACTTATCCAGAGCGCTTGGCCTTCGAGCCCGGCCGCCACGGTTGAGGTCCCCAGATCAGGGTATGGGTCCGAGTGGCTATGATGTTGACGAAACTGGTTCAATGGGGTCGGGGAGACCCGACTCAAGGCATCGTTCAGCCGACCGCCATCCTTCGATGCCGAGACATGGGCGGCGGCACCTGCACCTTTGCTTGGTGTTGATACCGATGACCGAGTCGGTAGCATAGTGGCTGGCGATGCCGAAGATCGGCCTCCTTGCGGGCCGACGGCGCGTGACGCGCTCCCTGACCAGGGTATCGGACCAGCATCGTCAACATTATAGCCACTCGGCTCTGATTGGCCCTCGGGTCAACGCCTCCGTGTTGGTAGCGGGTGTTTTGGAGGCGACGTGAATCCCGCTACCTATCCCGCACCTCCCCCGCTTCCTACCCTCGAACAGGTCGTAACGCCGACCGCGCTGGCTGCGAGTTTTGATCGGCTGCTCATGCGGCACTACGACGTGGTTGCCGACGAGCCTCGGATGATTGCCGGTGCCGACCGCATCCAGTTAAGCGAGTTCCGACGCGACGCTGATCTCCACATGCGTGCAATTGAGCGGAAGGTGATCCAAGGCCGGTACACGTTCGCGCCGTTTCTAGGCGTCGACATCCCGAAGCCGGGCAGCAAGGACAAGCGCCCCCTGTCGATCGGGGCAATCCGCGATACGCTCGTCCAGCGGGGGCTCTACGAGTATCTGTACCCTCGTGTTGATCCGCTCCTGCAGAACGCCATCTTTGGATACAGATCGGGGCGATCCGCCCACGCAGCGATTGACGCGATCCGACAGCATGTCGCAGACGGGCGGACCTGGGTCGTGGATGTTGATCTGACGCGATTTTTCGATACGGTCGATCACGCGCTGCTACTCGACAAACTCAGCCAGCTCGCCGTCGACGACCAAGTGCACAAGCTTGTGTTTCGTTACCTGCGGACCGGTCGCGTTGACCCTGCGCAGGTCGCCGCGGAGCGAGGCCGAAAGCAACGGCAGCGATCCTTCACTGCTCCATCACGGACATTGGGCATCCCACAGGGCGGCGTGCTTTCCGGCCTGCTTTCGAATCTATACCTGTCGCAATTTGACGCGTCCGTTGTGGCCAAACACGACGGCTACGTACGTTATGCCGATGACTTTGTCGTCTGCTGTACGACTCAGCAGGAATGTGCGTCTGCCTACGCACTGATTCAGAGCGAAATCGCCACGCTGTGCATGAGCGTGAACGCGGCGAAGTCGAGAGAATCCGTGCCGATAGCCGACGGAATCGACTTCCTCGGCTTCCGCGTCACCGACACGCACGTACGGGTGCGTGGCAGGAACATCCACAAGTTCAAGAACCGGGTCCGCAACGTCATCACCTCCCAGCGCGTCCACCGGACACCCGATGCGACTCTTCGATCGCTCGCGTACCGGCTCAACTTCAAGATCCGCGGACCAAACGAAGAGCAGAAGCTGCGGCTGGTTGCACAGGCTGGCGTGAAGAACCCGCACCTTCGAAGTTGGATTGGATTCTTTCGAGTGGTGACCGACGTGGAGCAGGTGCGGCAGCTCGATCGCTGGATTCGCCGCGAAATGTCGGGATTCATGGGGCGCACACACCGAACGCGCGTGTCTTATACCGACATGCGACAGGCGGGGCTGCGTTCACTTGTCGGCGCGCTTTACGATGCGCGCCGGCAATCTACATGACGCCGGTGTGGCGTTGCGCCATCTGATCCCGGCGACATCCTGTTAACAAGCCGCGTATGTAACCCGTAGCGGCCGTCATCGGAATTGCGCTGGCGGCCAAGCTACGGGAGTCGCCCATGGGACGCGTTCGTCGCCGCGACCGAGTCTGCCACGATCCCCCATGCCACCTCAGCTCGGTCAATGACGTCGCCGGCATCTTTGCTCGTGGCATCATGCGGCTGCGCGACAGGATCCGCGATTCGTCCTGTGTTCCCACACGGCCACTTCGCCTGAAGCCCGACGCTGGCGAGGCCGACTGCCACGCCCCTGCGTCGCCCGCCCCCCAAGCATCGACTGGGCGCGAACCGACGGCAGGAGGGGCGCTCCCGCCGCCGTAGCGAAAACTCTCAGAATCCCGCCGCAGTCGCCTTGAGCTTTCACGGCCGACTCGCCCTGATGGCCACCGTGGTTAACGACTTGCGAGAACGTGAGTTACGGAGAGATGCATGCCTGATACGCGCGGCAGCCTGAACATCGGCCACGAGCTGACCCGCCTGGCGAACATGACGCCGCGGGAGCTGCGCGAGGAGTACCGGCAGGTGTTCGGCGAGGTTACGCGGGTCGGGAACAAGGCGCACCTGATCAAGCGGATCGCCTGGCGGCTCCAGTCGCTGGCTGAGGGCGACCTGTCGGAGCGTGCCCGCCGACGGGCGGCGGAGCTTGCCTGCGACGCTGACATTCGCACGTCGGTCCCGCGGCCGCCGAAGGTGAGCGAGGGCGCTGCGCGACGCACGGTTGAGACGCCGACCTCGTTCGCACGTGACGAGCGGATTCCGCCGGGCGGCCGGCTCGTGCGGGTGTATCGCGGCGAGACGTACGTCGTGAAGGTGCTGCCGGACGGCTTCGAGTACAACGGCCGGACGTACAAGTCGCTCAGCGCGATCGCGAAGGCGATCACCGGGTCGCACTGGAACGGGTACGCGTTCTTCAAGATCGCCAAGCCCCAGGAGGACGCAGGTGCGTAGGCGGCGGAGCCAACCTGATGCCGCGCCGCGAACGACGGTGCGTTGTGCGATCTACACGCGCAAGAGCACCGAGGAGGGCCTCGAGCAGGACTTCAACTCGCTGGACGCGCAGCGCGAGAGCGCCGAGAACTACATCGCCAGCCAACGGGACGAAGGCTGGGTGTGCGTGCCCGATCGCTACGACGACGGCGGATTCACGGGCGGGAACATGGAGCGCCCGGCGCTGCGGCGGCTGATGGCCGACATTGACGCCGGCCGGGTCGACTGCGTCGTCGTGTACAAGGTCGACCGCCTCAGTCGCTCGCTGATGGACTTCGCGAAGATGATGGAGACCTTCGACAAGCACAAGGTCTCCTTCGTCTCGGTGACGCAGCAGTTCAACACGACGCATTCGATGGGCCGACTCACGCTCAACATCCTGCTCTCATTCGCCCAGTTCGAGCGTGAGATTATCAGCGAGCGGACACGTGACAAGATCGCGGCGGCGCGACGCAAGGGGAAATGGGCCGGCGGCAAACCGCTTCTCGGCTACGACCTCGTCGCGCTGCCCGGCGGCTCCAAGCTGATTGTCAACGAGGACGAGGCCGCCCGCGTCCGCCAGATCTTCGACCTGTACGCCGAGTACGAGGCGTTGATCCCCGTCGTGAAGGTCCTCGACGAGCGCGGTTGGCGGACCAAGCTGTGGATGACCAAGAAGGGCGCGCCCTGTGGCGGCCGGCCCTTCGACAAGAACGCCCTGTTCAAGCTGCTGACGAATCCGGCCTACCTGGGCAAGGTGAAGCACCTGGCAGAGCTGTTCCCCGGAGAGCATGCCGCGATTGTGGACGAACAGACGTGGCACACGGTGCAGCAGATCCTCAAGCGCAACGGCTCCACCGGGGGCGTTCACGTCCGGAATCGGTACGGCGCGCTGCTCAAGGGGCTGTTGCGGTGCGTGCCGTGCGACTGCGCGATGGTCCATTCGGTCACCGCCAAGGGCACGAAGCGGTATCGCTACTACGTGTGCGCGAACGCGATGAAACGTGGCTGGCACGTGTGCCCGTCGAAGTCCGTTCCTGCCGCCGAAATCGAGCGTTTTGTGATTGACCAGGTCCGCAAAGCGGTGAACGACCCGGCGGTGCTGGCGGCCACCGTGCGGCAGGTACGCCTACAGAGTGAGGAGGCGATCGCGAAGCTCGAGCTGGAACGCAACCGCCTGGTCGCCGAGCTAATCCGCCGAGGCGCGGCGCTGCGCGAACTGCTGGCGGCGCCGGACGTGGCTGCGACGTCGGCGGAGATCATGCGGACGCGCGAGGAAATCCGCACGCTGGAACAGCGGAGCACGGAGGTGCGCGACCGAATCCTCGCCATCGGGCGCGAGCTGGTCGACGAGAAGCAGGTGGTCGCTGCCCTGCGTCTGTTCGACCCCGTGTGGGACCAACTTGCCGCCCGCGAGCAGGTTCGCGTGATCCAGCTGCTGATCGAGCGCGTCGACTACGACGGGGCCCGCGGCACCGTGGCCGTCACGTTTCACGCCGACGGGATCCGGTCGCTCGTTGAGGGTAAGACGGAGGACGCAGCGTGACGACGATCGTGGCTGATGCACCGTTCGCGAAGGTGCGGTTCGAGTCGCAGCTGCACCAACTGCGCGGCCGCCGCGGGCAGAAACGAATCTGCGACGGCCCACCTCGCGCGACAGAGTCTGTCGTGTATGGCCGCGTTCCCCGGATCGCCCGCCTCATGGCGCTGGCGATCCGAATGCGGGAACTGCTGGAGGCCGGGCACGTGGTCGACCAGGCTGAGCTGGCCCGGCTGGGGCACGTCACGCGAGCGCGCGTGACGCAGATCATGAACCTGCTCAATCTCGCCCCCGACATCCAGGAGCAGATCCTGTTCCTGCCGCCGATCGAGCGCGGGCGGGACCCGATTCGGGAGTGGCAACTGCGGCCAATCGCGCTGGTGCCGGACTGGCGGAAGCAGCGGCGGATGTGGCGGGAGCTGCAGAGCCAGGCCGGGCCGAAATCGGCTTGACACATCGACCACCAAACAGTACCCTAACATCCAGATCGGTCAGGGCGTTGACCGATGCCAGCCAATAGGCCAGCCGGCGGCAGGCCAAGGAATCGCCGCCCAGGGACGGGGGCCGCCGGCGGTGTCTGCTGTCTCCGCTCATGGATATGGCCGAGATCCGTTCATGGTTATCGGCCTTGCTCCACACAACCAGTTGCGGCTCGGTACACACATCGCCGCAAGGTAGAGTATGTGCTCTACTGTGCTCGGGCGGTCTTAGGCAGACGACAATCTGGATTCGCTGGCGCTGACCCCTGTTGGCGGCGAGTGGTGGGGTCAGCCAAGGAGACCGATCATTGAGTACGTTCAGCATCCGCCGGTTTAGCACCCCCGACACTCTCCAATCCATCGATCCCGAGCACCTGATCACGTTCCTCAATCCCTACCGGGCGTTCTTCGCCGCCCGCGGCGTGGAGTTGCCGGCGTCGGCTGACGTGAACGCCTTTGACTACGACAGCCTCGTGGCGGTGCTGATCGATCCGGGGCCGGACACGCCGGCGCCGCTCATCGACGCGCTGTACTACGTCAACGAGATGGCGACGGCGGAAGGAATGGACGCGCTGCTCGCGGCGGCCGACGCGGCTGGTCTGACAATCACGCAGGACCCCGATCAGACGCCGGCCGATGTCGCCGTGCAAGTGTGGAACCTCGACCCGGAGCTCGTGCAGGAGAAGCACGCCGAGCAGTTCCTGTCGTCACAACGCACGTTCGAGCACTTTCAGTCGACCCGCCCCGTGCCACCGCGCTCGGTTGCGCCCAGCGCTCAGTCGCTGCGCGCGATGGAGCACGACCTGGATGCATGGTTTGACCAGCACCGGCGTGGGCGTGGCGCCCGCGTGTTCCCCTTCGTCCGTCAGGACGGGATCTGGTTCCTGATCCGCCATGGCGCGCCGTACCGCCGCGAGGGCAGCCTGCGCGATGGCGAACCCTCGATCGTGCACTACCGGCCGCTGAAGTTCGACATCGTCGTGTATGACCCGCAGGTCGACGAGTTGCGGATCAACACGACGACCAAGGGCGAGAAGACGCTGTACCGCGAGACCTTCGGCGAGCACCTGTTCAACGATCGCGATCGCTTTCCGGAGACCAGCACGAAGTACGCTCTCGAGCCGCTGCGCAGCCACGGGCGCGAGGCGCTGGTGTGTATCGACATCTCTGGCATGGAGTGGGTCAAGCTGAAGGAGGTGCACTTCCTCTGGGGCGGCGCGCACGGTGAGATCGAGATCCGCAAGGCGGCGGACGTCTTTGCCGCGTACGAGGCGCGTGGGTCGAAGATGCCCGAGCGGCCACGCATCCTGCGGGCGTCTTTCGAGGCGAAGTTCGACGGGGCACGTCGTCCGCGGACGGTCACGATTAAGGCTCCGAACGTCGCCAAGTACACGCGTGACAGCGACAGCTTAGTCGTCGAGCGGTGGTTGGAGGCGCGCGGCTTCATTGTGGGACGGGAGTCAGCTTCCGATGCAACTGGCGCCGTTTTGGCGAGCGCTTGAGGTAGTCCCGGGGCTGGCGGCAGTCCGGGCCGAATGGAGCCACTGGCTGGGCCCCGAACTGGCGTGGGTGGAGCCGCGGCTGCTGCGACCAACCGGTGATATCGCCGCCGTCTTTCCATGTGCAGACAGCACGCCGTATCGCGTCATCGACCACGGAAACGGCCGGTACCGCGCAGTCCATCCCGACGGCCGCACATCGCTCGATTTGTCTCGCGATGATCTCATCGTCCGGCGGTTGGATGTGCAGACGCTGGCAATCATGTTGGCGCCGGCGTTGGGCTTCGACGTCGAGCGATTCGTCGGTCGTGCTGCGTCCGGCGTGCTGCGGATCGGCAAGTGGCGAGTGACTGCGAAGACCACGTGCACTGTCTCGCTGTGTATTCGGCCAGATCCAACACTCCTGCAGGACGCTGTTCGTCGTGCGATCGCTGAGCACGACGGGCCACAAGTCGTCCTTGTTCCCGGGATGCTTGGCGATGATGACCTGGTCAGACTGATGCAGGAACGCAGCGCGTGCCTGTTGTCGCTCAGCGAGGCGATCGCGCCCGGGACGGATGGTGCCTTCGTGGCGACGCCGATTGCCGAGCGCGTGTTGGACGGGTTCCGGCGGTCGGTCCGCGCCGCCGAATCCATGGCCGCCGGCGATGAACCGAACGTGTTTCGCCGCGTCGGGGATGTGTGGGAGCTGCGATTCGATGGTGGCCAGCGCTTCTCTGTCGCGCACCGTCAGGCGCGCGGATTCGCCTACATCCACCTGGTACTCCAGCGGCCGCGTATCCCGCACTCCGTGCTGGAACTCGATCGCGTCGTTGCAGGCGCCACTCACACGCCGCAGTCGGGTTCCAGCGGTGAAATGCTCGATGACGAGGCGCGGCGGGCGTTCCGGGACCAGTACAGGGCGATCGAAGACGAGCTTGCCGAAGCGGTGGAACTCGGCGACGTGGTGCGTCAGGAGCACCTGACGGAGGCCCGTGAGGCGCTCGCCGCCGAACTGAAGGCAGCAACGGGGCTGGGCGGCCGCTCACGGATTGCTGGCGAGGATACCGAGCGCGTGCGCAAGAAAGTGACCGTCGCCATCGGCCGTGCCATCACCGCCGTCGAGAAGCGCGACGCCGCTCTCGCGCATCATCTGCGAACAAATGTAACCACTGGCCGACAGATCACTTACATCGCTGAGCCCTGTCCGGACTGGGCAACTTAACAAACTGCTACACGGCGCGTAGCGCCGCCACACCTCCTGTGACGCCCCGGCTGCGACAGCGCAGCCCGGCAGTCACCACCACCTACTGACTGTCGTCCCGGAAGAGACCGCGCCGGGCCCGCTGCCGGGATGACCGGATCGAAGGGCCCGGCATGACGACGACCACAGTCTCGACAGCGTCACGCGCACGCGCGGACGGCCACAGCGCACAGCGCCCCGACCTCGACCTCGTGCTCGGTGAGTACGCCAACAAGCTCATCAGGCACAAGGCCAGGCAGCTTGTGGGCCAGTTTGGTTTCACGCGATCGGATTGTGACGATCTCGAGCAAGAGCTCAGGACGCACCTCTTTCAGCAGGCGGCCCGCTTCGACCCCGAGCGCGGCAGCGCCAGCACGTTCATCAGTCGCGTGTTGAGCCGCAAGGTGGTGTCGATCATCCGGCACCGCTGCGCCGACCAACGCCACTGCTACCGCGTGGCCTGCTCGCTCAATGATCTCGTGCGTGACGAGGACGACGCATGGCTCGAGCGGGGACAGACGCTCCCGCCAGACGCCGACCGTCGTCGAACCGCGGCGACCGACGTCCCGTCGGACCTGTCCATCGACCTTCGCCAGGCCGTTGACGCGCTCGAACCCCGGCTGCAGCGGCTGTGGCACGTGCTGCTGTCCAACACCGTCACCGACGCTGCTCGCGAGCTCGGCGTGTCGCGCCTCGTGGTCTATGCACGCGTCCAGGAACTGCGTGAGCACTTCGCGGCGCACGGCCTGCAGACGTACGTCTTCGCGAACGCCGACAGTTCCGATCGCGCCGGCGTATGTGACCAATAGCGGAACTTCACCACCTGATGCGAGAGGTCATGCTGATGGCGCAGCCCACTGCCTATCGGTACGTATTTCATGACGCAGTGCCGATCGCCGAAGCCGAAGCGACGCTGCACCTGGCGATCCTCGCGGCGCAGAGCCTGTTCGGCGAAGCGCGCGTGCGAATGGACGCATCCTACTCGATCGATGAGGAACGGCGCGTCTGTGTCGTCGATGCATCGAACGATGTGGGTCGCTGCGTCTGCCGCATCTTCACCGGCTATCTCACGCGCGAATTCGGAGAATCGGCGTTCCGGGTGCGCCTCGCTGCGCAGCCCGACAAGGTCGCCACGGAGGTGCCGGCGTGATGGAGCAGCCCGACCCCCCCCTCGTCCGACTCGGCCAGGGCGACTTCATCCAGGATTTCCCGGCGGGAAGGACAAGCCCCAGCGACGGCGACGGCGCCGCGAAGGCGGTGCTGACGTTCTCGGCGATCAACACGTTTCGCAACTGCCCGCGCAAGTACAAGCATCGCTACCTCGATCACCTGCAGCCGCATGAGCGGCCGGAGAGCCTCTCGTTCGGCAGTGTGATCCACGAGGCGCTGGAGCTCTGGTACGGGCTGACCGGCGACACGAATCGCCTGTGGACGGTGCTCGAGTTCATCGACGCGCAGTTTCCACAGCGTGAGCACGATGCGGTGCAGAAGCAGCGCTGGCATCTGGCGCGGGCGATGCTCGTCGGCTACGCGCAGCGTTACCCCACCGAGGACTTCGCGGTCGTGGAGGTCGAGAAGACCTTCACGGGCGAGATCCGCAACCCGGACACCAACCGGCCGAGCCAGACGTTCGTGATGGCCGGCAAGGCGGACGGCATCGTGCGGCTCGATGGCGAGCTGTACCTGCTGGAGCACAAAACCGCCGGCTCGATCGACGCGAACTACCTGGACAAGCTGTGGACCGACACGCAGATCGCGCTGTACTGCTTCTACCTGCGGCAGAACGGCTACCCGATCGTCGGCGTGCTCTACAACGTCCTGCTGAAGACCCGCCTGCGGCAGCACGCCGGCGAGACGCAGGAGGAGTACGAGGCACGCCGTGCCGAGTTGGCCGCGAAGAACAAGAGCGGCCGGTCGACCGCGCAGCGCAAGCTGCCGGAGACGGACGAGGAATTCCAAGGCCGGCTGGCCGAGTGGTACGCCAAGCCCGAGGCCTTCCACCGCGAGCGCATCTACCTCTCCGAGGATCGCCTCGCGATGCTCCAGGACGAGGTGTGGGAGGTCACGCAGCAGTACCTCGACGCGCGGCGGCGCGGTAAGTGGCTGCTGAACACGTCAAATTGCTTCGCCTACGAGCGTCCCTGCGAGTACCTGCCGTACTGCCAATCCGGCTTCAACCCCAACGTGCGTGACAACCTGTTCGTGATCGCGCCGCCGCATGAGGAGTTGGCGACGGCGCCTACTGGCGATGCCGAACCCGCTTTCTGAAGGAGCACCCGATGCCCATTGCCCTGCCCACGGAGCGCACCAAGCCCGTCGCGGACCTGTCGCAGCAAACGGTCCTCGTGTACGGGCCGCCCAAGATCGGGAAATCGTCCCTCGCCGCGCGCTTTCCCGACGCGCTGTTCTTCGAATGCGAGCCCGGGCTCAACCAGCTCGACGTCTTCAAGGTGACGACGTATGCGTGGGAGGACTTCCTGGCGGCCTGCAAGCTCGTGGCCGCCGGCGGACACAACTTCAAGACGATCGTCGTCGACACGATCGACAACGCCTTCAAGTACTGCACCGATCACGTCTGCGGCAAGCACTCGATCGACTACGAGGGCGACCTGCCGCACGGCAAGGGCTGGGCCCTCGTGAAGAACGAGTGGCACCGCGTGCTGACGCGGCTGGCCAGCCTGCCGTATGGGCTCGTGCTCATCTCGCACGCCCAGGACAAGACGAT
>CAADGM010000073.1 GCA_900696535.1 uncultured Planctomycetota bacterium | reverse complement strand
CTAGGAGTCGGGGCTGCGCAGCGCCGCCCCGGGCGCCCTAACGTGCGCCGCGGGCGACTTCGCGCCGCTGCGTGGCCGCCTTGCGTGCCTGCGCGAACACCGGGCCCCAGATCGGATGACCCGCTTCGGCGGGGGCCAGATCGAACGATTCGTCGAGCCGCAGCGCCGCGTCGAACGAGCGGCGGCAGAGCACGCGACGCTGGGTGACGCAATAGCTGAACGCCAGGTACTTGTGCGCGCGCACGCGCGTGGCGACGTCGCCGTCGGCGACCTCCGGCGAATGCAGCGTGCGGATCGCTGCGGCGAAGTCGCCCTGCTCGTAGAGCGCGACGCCTGCGTCGACTCTCTGCACGGCTGGCGAAGGCGACGCGATGCCGAGTTTCTGGCTGATTTCGCCGACCGTGCCGCACCCGGCCAGCACCAGCGCGGCGATCAGAAGCCCGGTTCTCGAGTGCCACTTCATCGTCGTCTCTCCATGCGAATGGCCGCAGCGGCCAGCCGGCGCTCCTGTCCGGTCACTTGAAGCGATGGGCGATCACGGACGCCTTGCCTTCGCGGACCACGATCTGGCGGGTCAGGCTGGGCGCCGCGGGGTTGCGGATCTCGATCCGGTGGGATCCGGCGCCCAGTGCCAGCTCCTTCAGCGGTGGCGTGACGCCGCGGCTCACGCCGTCGACGAAGACTTCGCCCCACGGCGCCACCGCGAGTCGCACCGTGCCCGTGCGCACGGAAGGCGCCGACTGGCGCGGCGCGCCCGCCGGCGAGCGAGCGCGGGCCGGCGCGTTCTCGACCACGCTCGCGCTCTCGCCCACGCTCGTGTTTCCGGCCACGCTCGCGCCCGGTGCGGCATTCGCGGGAGCGGCGGCCGCTGGCCCGGGTCTTCCCGGCGTGGCGGTCGGCTTCGCTTGCGCGATGGCCGGTGTGCTTCGAGCGCCGGGCTGCGGCGGCGAGCGGCGCAGCGTGGCGACTGCGGCGAGCGCCGCCACGGCGAGCAGCGCGACCGCGGCAACTCCTGCGGTGCGCCGGCCCGGCGACGGCGGCGACGAGCGCTCTTCGCGGCCCGGCGCCGGCACCTCGGCGGCCTCCGGCTCCGGCCTGGGCGCAGCACCGATGGTCGGGGGCGCACTGTGGAGCAACGAGCGGAATTCGGCGATCGAGCGCGGCCGCCGCTCGGGACGGATCGACAGGCCGCGGTCGATCGCCTCGAGGAATCCGAGCCCGTAGCCCGGAGGCTGCAGCGAGCCCAGCGGCGGAAGCGAATCGTGCATCACCCTCGACGCGGAGGCCGGAGGCATGCGTCCGGTCACCGCGAAGTACAGCACCGCGGCCAGTGCGTAGATGTCGGTCCACGGACCCTGGCGGCAGGCCGGGTCGTCGGCGTACTGCTCGATCGGCGCGTAGCCCGGCTTGAGCATCACGGTGAGTGCGCGCTCGGTGTCGCCGATCACGCGGCGCGCGGCGCCGAGGTCGAGCAGCAACGCCTTGCCGCCGTCGAGCACGAGGATGTTGTCGGCGGAGACGTCGCGGTGATAGCAGTCGGCGGCGTGCATGTGCTCGAGCGCATCGAGCACCGGGGCGAGCGTGTCCTTCAGCCACGCTTCGCTCACGATGCCGGGCCGGTTGGCGAGCACGCGATCGAGCGTCGTGCCCTCGTAGAACGGCATCGCCATGTAGGCGGTCCCGTTCTGCTCCCAGAAGTGGAAGACCTCGAGCAGGCCAGGATGGCGGAACTGCGCCAGCAGCCGCGCCTCGCTGACGAAACTGCGACGCCCCAGTTCGAAAGTCTTCGCGTAGCGGCCCGAGATCGGGTGCACCCGCTCGCCGTCGGGCCGCGTCGCCAGATGCGAGGGCATGTACTCCTTGATCGCGACCCGCCGCTGCAGGCAGAGGTCTTCGGCTTCGTAGACGATTCCGAAGCCGCCCTGGCCGACCACGCGGGTGAGCAGGAAGTCGCCGAGGCGGCGGCCCGGCGCGAGTGGCGCGGGCGCATCGCGCCGTTCGGCGACCTGGTCCGCGGGTGCGTTCATGCCGGCACCGCCGGTACGCGTCGGCCATGCTGCGCGGCCGGCGCTTCGCTGCGTCCGGCGAGGGGCCGGCGGCCCGCGCGCTCGAGCGGCCGCAGGTCGACGGGCTGCGTCAGCCATTGCTCGATCGGTTGCGCCTTCGAGAACACGAAGCCCTGCGCGTAGTCGAGGTCCAGCGCGAGCAGGGTTGCGAGCGCGGCGACGTCCTCGACCCGCTCGGCCAGGCAGGCCGCGCCCAGTTCCTCCGCGAGCCGGCGGATGCCCCGGACGATGACCTGGTTCTTCGGATCCCGGTCGATGCCGACGATGAACTGCCCGTCGATCTTGATCAGTGCGGCCGGCAGTTCGCGCAGGTAGGCGAACGACGAGTACCCGGCACCGAAGTCGTCGAGTGCGATGCGCACGCCGAGCGAGTGCATCCGGTCGACGAAGCGGCGCGTATTGCGCATGTCGTACAGCGCGACGGATTCGGTGATCTCCAGGCAGATCTTCGGCGCGACCGCGCAATGCCGCGCGAGCATCGCGTGCACGTCGGCGAGGAAGCGGTCGTCGTTCAGCGAGATCCCGCTCAGGTTCACGGTCACGAATCCGAGCGATGCGGCGTGCTGCCGATGGCGATCGAGATGCTCCAGGGTGCGTTCGAGCATGAAGCGGTCGATCGCGCTCATCGCGCCGTGCCGCTCGGCGGCGGCGATCAGCCGCGCCGGAGGCAGGGGCTGGCCACGCTCGTCCTGCTCGCGCAACAGCACTTCGTACGACAGCACGCGCGGGTCGCCCTTGAGCGCGACGATCGGCTGCGCGTGAACGCTCATCCGCTCGGTGGGCAGGCTGGTGCGCAGCCGCATGCCGAGCGCGATTCCGGCGCGGTAGCGCGCCAGGTGTTCGCGCGAGGATTCGGCGGTGACGATGCGTCCGCCGGAGCCTTTCTTCGCTTCCGCGCACGCGGCGCTGGCGTAGGCGATGAGTTCGGGCGCGCGCATGTCGGTGGCGACTTCGACGATTCCCACGCCGGCCTCGACGCGGATGCGCTTGCCGTCGATGTCGTAGGGCTCGTCGACGACGTCG
>CAADGM010000072.1 GCA_900696535.1 uncultured Planctomycetota bacterium | reverse complement strand
CTCTCCGTGGTCGAACGCTGGCTCGCGCCGACTTGGACGCACGTCGCCGCAACCTGGGAGGCGCTCGCGCGATAGCACTCTTGCGAATAGCAACCGGGCGACCGTACCTACGGTTGCTCGTGCGTGCCATCATGGATAATGCCGTCGCATCCAAGAGTGGCGGGGCTGGACCGCCGGGGGAACTGGCTCTGGCACGCCACGCGGGTGGGCGATCCGAACCTGCCGGCGGCGGAGACGACGCGGACGCTGCCGACCGGCGGGCCGGCGGGCACGGGCGGCAAGGCGAACGAGTACGGGCGGGTGCAGCTCGTGGCGGCGGGTCAGCCGATCGACCACGAGCTGATCTACGCGGCAGCACCGGTTTCCGACCGGTGGGTGGCACGGGCTTCCGATCCGTGTGTGGCACCGATTCTTGGCCGCGGCGTCATGGCGACGATTCGTAGCCGGTGCGCAAACCTCCGAGCGTGCAAATTCGGCGGGCGCGTTAGCGCGTGACCTTACGAGCGACGGCCCCGGGGGACTCGGCGACGCACGGGAGCGCCGCGGCGTGGCGTACCCGTTCACCTGTGCGCCCTGCGGAAAGCGGTTTCGATCGCCAGCGGCGATCGGGCCGGCACGTATTTCGAGCCGTGTTCGGCGGATTCTACTTGCCGACGGGGCGGGGGGGTGATCTAGACTGAGTGAGACGCGGCGGCTGAGCCGCGCGGCTCGGCGCCAGCCTGCAACTCGCACGAAGGGGCACGACATGACACTCATCGCTTCCAGCATGGCCGTGCTCGGCCTGCTACTGGCCGGCGCGGTCCAACCCGCACAGGATTCGGCCGGCGCGGCGCAGCCCGCGTCGGATGCGGGTATCACCCTCGACACGCCGCTGCCAACCCCGGTCAACGCCTGCCAGCCGTTGACGATCGCGATGGGTGATCGCAGCGGCTGGGGCTACAACACGCCTGGCTTCAAGGGCGAGGACTTCGTGATCCGCAGCCCGTCGACCTGGGCGGCGTTCTGGGCGCAGCACACGTCGCTGACCGATCCCGCGCCGCCGCTGCCGCCGATCGACTTCTCCCAGCAGGTCGTGATCGCGGTTGTGCAAGGTGTGCAGACGAGCAGCGGGCCGTACATCGCGATCGGCGGGATCATGCCGTGGATCGCGCCGACGCCCACGACCGCTCCCACCGTCACGATCCAGGTCATTGACGACGAGCGGATGGGGCCGCTGCCCGTGCTGACCAACCCGTACCACATCGTCGCCGTGTCGCGCGTGTGCGTGCCGCCGCAGGCCTCGGTGACTTTCCGGCACATCGCGCCGACGCCGGGGATGAGCCTGGTTCGGGGGAAGGTGTTCATCCCGGCCAACGCGACGGACTGGGTGCCCGTGGCGAACGCGACGGTCAAGCTTCTCGCATCGAGCGCCGTCCCGCCGCAGATCACCCGTTCCGGGCTGGACGGTAGCTACTTCTACCTGAACGTCGCGCCAGGGGCCTATGTGCTCGATGCGGACAAGCCGCCTTACTGCGGCACGGCGGTCACGATCACCGTGCCGCCGGACGTGATCGTGGGTCACAACTTTTATCTGACTCCCGGACCAGGTCCTTCGGGATGTCCGTAGGTTCCGGCGGCCTTCGTTAACGCCGCGGCGCAAGCCTGACCGTCAGCCACGACAACGTGCTTCCCAGGTCCGCGGAACCGGCTAAGCTACGGGGCTTCGGCCGGGCCGTGGGCCTGGGATTGTCCTTGTCGGGATGCTGTCGTGTCGAACTGGACGAGTTGGCTTCAGGGCGTGCAGACGCCGCTGGTCACCATCGCACTGCTGACAGTCTCGAACGTCTTCATGACGTTCGCGTGGTATGGGCACCTTCGCTTCAAGAGCGCGCCGCTTGCGACCGTGATCGCGGCGAGCTGGGGTATCGCGCTGATCGAGTACTGCTTCCAGGTTCCCGCGAACCGGTGGGGACACGGGCAGTTTTCGGCGGCGCAGCTCAAGATCATCCAGGAGGTCATCACGCTCCTGGTGTTCGCCGGGTTCTCGACCTGGTTTCTGGGCGAACCGATGAAGTGGAACTACTGGGTGGGCTTCGGGCTGATCGCGCTGGCGGTGTTTTTCGTGTTCAAGAAGTGGTGAGCGGCTGCTCTGCGACAGCAGCGGTATAGGCGGCCTCAATCGAGCCTCGCGCTGCGCAGCCCGAAGGGCTGCACGATCGTAGCCGGGGGCCAGTCCGCCGCGATCCATGCAACAACGGCATCGCGCCGCAGCCCCAAGGGCCGGTTGGCGATACCTATGGGCAAGGTCGCCGCGAGACACAGAAAGAAGGCAGCGTGCCGCAGCCCGAAGGGCTGCACGATCGTAGCCGGGGGCTAGTCCGCCGAAGGCGGACGCCGCCCCCGGTCACGGCGGCGGACGAGAGGACGACCCTGCAAGGGTCGTCGAAGTCACGCCGCGTGGCGGGGGCACGTCGCGTCGCCAAATCCGGTACGTGGCGTGCTCGCACATCGTGCTTCGCCGACCCCTTCAGGGTCGGGATGCAGCACGGTCGCGATTCCGGGGGCGGCGGCTCGGCTGCGCCTCGCCTTGCCCCCGTCTACTATCGCTCAGCCCTTCGGGCTGAATCGGCTCGGCCGCCCCCTACCTCCCCCCGGCCCGCGCCTCGCCGTCGTCTGCGCGCCACCTTGCCCCCGTCTACTATCGCTCAGCCCTTCGGGCTGAATCGGCTGGGCCGCCCCCTACCTCCCCCCGGCCCGCGCCTCGCCGTCGCCTGCGCGCCACCTGGCCCCCGTCTACTATCGCTCAGCCCTTCGGGCTGAATCGGCTGGGCCGTGGCGGGCCGAGGGAATTCACACGCGGGAGAGCATGAGCAGTTCCCCGCCGGTCTCGACCCGAATCAGGGTCGGGTCGTCACCGAGGCCCGTGTAGCGGGAGGAGGCCCCGGAGTATTCCGCGTCCGCGACGCTCACGCCGCAGAGCACTTCCGTGTCTGCGTCTGCGCCGCGGTTCAGCGTCACCGCCGAGACGACCAGGTAGCGGGTGGGTCCTTTCGGCGTCAGTTGAGCGATGTCCCGCTCGACGCGGCGGCCCTGGGCCCGGGCGTTGACGACGGCCAGCAGCAGGCTCCGCCAGCGCGGATCGACCTTCGCCGAGTCGTCGAGCAGGCGCAGCCGGTTCACCCCGTCCAGCATGTAGCCACTGCGCAGGTCGTTGAGATACGGCTTGATGTTCCCGGCCAACAGCAGGTGCAGGGCGCCGCAGGCGGTCGAGTACTCGCCGTAGCGCTGGAGCGCCCCGAAACGCAGCTCCGCACCGTGGCCGACCGCGGCAACATGGCTGTTGATCTTCACCACGAGGAGCTTGAAGCTCCGCCCGGCAGCGTGCGTGGCGAAGTGCTGCTCGGCGACCGCCAGCGCACCCCACTCGTAGCGGGCCCCCAGATTGCTCAGGCGGAAGGGGGACTTCTCGGCATGCTTGAGTTCGGGCAGCAGCGGCATCACGAAGTGACGCTGGAACGCATCCGCGCACTCCCACTCGGCCTCGTCGGCGCAGGAGATGTGCATCGCGCCCACGACGGCCGGGTGGAGCGAGTCGGCATACGCGCGCAGCAGGCGCGGGAGCGCGTCGATGGGCTGCTCGCGACCGATCCGCGAATGAAGCTCATCCAGCATGCTCTGTCCCTCCGAACGCTTGCGCGGCGGCGGCCGGGGCGCCGCTCGCCCTTCCGGTCGACAACCGGTGCCGCCTCCTCGGCCGGGCCATCAGGTTGCCCGAGCCTCGGCGGCCTGGCGCAGCGCGGCGCTTTGCGAGTAGAACTCGGCGGTAGTCATCTCGCGCAGGAAGACCATACCGCATGCCGCACGCATGCCGTGGTCCTCGTTGTAGACGAAGAAGTCGTCGCCCAGGAACGTCTTGATCATGTCGTATTGCTGAGCCTGGATGCGCCGGGCGAGCTTGCTGAACGGGCCGTCGAGCTCGTAGCTGGGGAACGAGGCGGTCTTCTGCGTCGCAAAGCAGGTCTCGAAGCACGCGTCCAGGTCGGCCAGGTGCGTCAGTGAGCAAGGCACGTACAGATTGGCCTCCGCCGGGTGGAAGCGGAACCACACGTTCCGGTAGCCCAGCACGGTGATGTCGCTGCGGCCCGATTCCTCCTCGTAGAGCTTCAGTGCCGCGCTGACGGCCTGGAGCACCTTGTAGTGCGTGTCCGGTCCGCTGCCCTCCGGATCGAAGGCCACCGTCACGATGTGCGGGTCGTACTCGGCCAGCAGCTCGCGGATCGGCAGCACGTCGCGGTCGAGCGTGGGTGGCTCCGTGAAGATGTCGCCCTTGTAGAAGCCCAGGCGCAGGTGCCGCACCGAGTCGCCCGAGAAGCCGTAGTAGCCCCACTCGAGGTCGCTCTCCCACTCGCGGCAGCGACCCTTGAGCTGCTGCACGAGCGTCACGTCCTTCTTGCCCGGGTACTGCGTGCGGAAGTAGTTCTGAAGCTCACGCAGCCGCTGCTGGATGTTGTCGAGGTTGTCGTCCTCGTAGAGCTCGATGATGTTCCGCAGGAGACGCTGGGCGGCCGCGTCCTGCATCGTCTCCTCGCGCCCGCGGGCGACGCCCTGGAAGTACTGCGACACGTCCATGCGACGGGCCAGCTTGTTGTCCGGGTCGAACTGGTCCGGCCGGATGCGGCCGCGAAACTCGCTGCGCCCCAGCCGGTCGAGCAGGTCGCTGACCGCGTCGAACATGAACTGGTTCGTCACCGCGGTGAAGCCGCTGGTCATGTAGGCAAAGCAGTGCCGCGTGCTGCGTCGGCGGACGGCGTTGGTCACGTAGGGCAGGTAGCCCAGCATGATGTCGTCGTGGTGCGGCGCGGTGTGCAGGAGCGTCTTGTTTTCGACCGGCGAGTGCCCGCGGCGCAGGCACTCGAGCACACGCTGCTCGGTCCGGCTGCGCAGCTCCTCGTGCGACAGCCCCGTCTTGCGCAGCAGCTCCGCCCCGAAGCGATCCTCGAGGAAGTCCTCGCGCAGCAGCGTCCGCAGCGGCTTCCCGCCCGCCAGGGACAGGTCCATGACAATGCGGTGCATCTGCTCGTCGGAAACCTGCGGCGTCCGGGACAGGTCCACGAACAGCCGGTTCCGCAGGCGGCAGGCCGCCCCGTGCGTCAGGTAGAAGCGCGCCTCCGGGAGCATCTGGAGCACCGAGCCGGGGTACTCGTTGCTCACCGGGCTGTGGATCGTGCGGGCAACAATCTTCGCCTTGGCCTCGCCCGCGGCGACGACCAGCGCCACGGCGTCCGGCTTGCAGGTGATCGTGGCCAGCCCGATGGTGATGACGCTCTTGTGCCGCGCGACCTCCATGCCGCCCAGGTCGCCGGCCGCGGCTGCCTTGGTCTCGTAATTCGGGTCGAGCAGCCGCGTCGTGCTGAAGGGGTCGGATCCGCGGATGTTGAAGGCGATGTGCCCGTCGGGCCCGATGCCTCCCAGGAAGAACCCGATCCCGCCCTGCTCGCGTATCCGCCGCTCGTAGTCCGTGCAGAATGCGTCCACCGCCCGCAGGACGTCCTGCTGGCGTCGCTCGTGCAACGAGGTCGGCCGCCGCACGCGGAGCGAGAGGTCCACCTGCATGCTCGGGAAGACTTCCTGGAGCGTCATGCCGCGCGGCAGACCGATGCGCAGCGGATCGATCAGCAGGGCCCGCGCCCGGCTGAGCCCGAAGCCCTTGATGTAAAACTTGTTGACGTAGTAGTAGAAGCTGTTCTGCTGCTTCGAATCGATGGGGTAGAACTCATCGATCTGCACGAAGCGCAGGCCGGCGAGCTCAGGCTTGCGGCGCGTATCGACGCCGAGATCCTCGAGTTCGGCCTGGGTCTCCTTGCGACTCCACGTCCGCAGGTACTGCTGTGTGAACTTGATGAAGTGCTCGGGCGTCTTGCCGGTGGGCAGTGAGATGACGCCCTCGGGGTTCGCCTGGGCCCACTCGATGAACCGGGCCGCGGTCAGCCTTCCGAGCGCGGGGAAATTCGGCACGATGATGGATGGAATGCGCTCGTCTGGCTCGTAGATGAACGCGTACCCGCTCCGCTCGAGCGCGACCTGCTCCACGCGACTGGACGGACGGCGTGGCTCGCTCGGGGTGACAGGCACGTGGACCGGACTCTCGATGGCGGCCTCGATCATGGCGACTCCCTTCACACGATCAGCCTGGCAGCAGCATACCCCCGCCTCGCGCAGCCGAGTAGCAGCGGGTCGGCCCAACGACGCCGGCTGCTGCCTCGGGTGCTGGACGCTTTACCGCAGCGCGAGGATCCCCCTTGGCCCTGCGGGGCCGGCCGCCGCGCCGAACCCGCAGTTACTCTTCCCCGACCGGGCCGCTCGACCCGCGAACGACGAGCGTCGTCGACAGCCGGTGCAGCATCGCCTCCGTCTGGTGCTCGAGCACCGCGTCACAGACGACCCGGTATGCCCGGGCAGCCATCTCTTCCAGCGGCTGGCGCACCGTGGTCAACGGCGGGTCGAGCAGCGCCGCGGAGGCCGGATCGTCGAACCCAACGATCGACACGTCCCGCGGAATCTCCAGTCCGCAGCGGCGAATGGCCTGCATCGTTGCCAGCGCCAGGTAGAAGCCACCCGCGATGATCGCCGTTGGGCGCGGCCGCTCGCGCAGCCGAGCCTCGATCCGTGTCCGGGCGGCGTCGTCGAGGACGACGCTATCCGTCGAGACGACCAGGTCACGCGGGCTGAGTTCGATGCCCTGCTCGGCCAGCTCGGCCCGCGCGCCGGTGACGCGGTCAGCAGCGTTGCTCAGGTTCAGAGGACCCGCCACCAGCAGGAACCGCCGGTGGCCGAGCTCGTGGAGGTGCTGCGCGGCCAGCCGGGCGCCCTGCTCGTTGTCGCAGTCCACGCACGGGACCTGGGCCTCCGGAAAGCTGCCGCCCAGGACGACCACGGGGCAGCGCTGCGCCAGCTTCTCCACGGAGCGCTGGGCTTCGAGCGGCGGGTGCATGCAGATCGCGCCCACGTTCTCCCGTCGACGGTCGCGCACCTCGAAACGGTCGTGGAAGAAAAACTCGACGCGTTTGGTGTCACCCACCGCCGCGCGGCGCAGGCTGTTGATAATGCTGCTGTGGTAGTAGTCGTCCAGGTTCACGCGGTCCTGGTCCGGCAGGAGCAGGCCGATGACCAGCGAGGGCAGCGTCGGGCGAGTGGGATCGATGTCGTCGCGGACGAACGTGCCGCGTCCGACCTCGCGGCGCAGCCAGCCCGACTCGACCAGCCCCTCCATCGCGCGGTGCGCGGTGATCAGGCTGACATTGAACAGCGAGCTGATTTCCTTGGTCGATGGCAGTTTTGCGCCCGGGGCCAACTGGCCCGAGCGGATGGCATCGATCAGGATCTCGCGGGCCTGAATGTACTTGGGCGTCGGGTCCCGTCGGTCCACCTTCGGGATCGCCAGGTTCGGCTTCATCGCGTCACTACTCCCATACTCCTGTCGAAGCCGCCAGCGGCCCCTTCGCCGCGGACTTCCAACGCGGGGCCTCCTGCCCGCTGCGTATTGCATCGGCACGTTGTCCCGGACGGAGCCAGTGTGCCGGGGAAGCTTTCCGCAGTTTCGTCCTGTCGCATAGGCCGTGTCAACCGCTCGCCCGGCATTCGTCCGCAGAGAACGCTTTCAGCGCAACAACGGCGTAGCCGGATCGACAAGTTGCTCCGAGCCTAGAACTGCGACTCCCACACGCCGAAGAACCGATTCCAGTCCACCATGTCCACGTCGCAATCGCTGTCCGAGTTGACCCGCTGGCAGTTGAGCGACAGCCCGGCCGGGTTCTCCGACCCGGTGAAGCACACCTGGAAGCCGGCGAAGTCGGCCAAATCCACCCGCTGGTTGCGCGTGTAGTCGTAGCGCGGCCACGCAGGGCCACCCGTGAGCTGCGTCTTGAAGACGTACGCCTTGCGGTTCTCCATCTCGACCACCACCAGCGTCCCCGAGGCTTCGTCGTAGTCGAGGTCGTAGATCGCCAGGCCGGACGACAGGCTGGCCGGGGGACTGCACGGCAGCTCGAGCTGCGAGACCGGCACGCCGTCGATGGTGTGTACGCGGATGTCCTTGAGCTGGTTGCCGCCGAAGGTCTTGCGGTTGTTCCCGATCACCAGGTCGTAGCTGAGTCCCTCGACGTTGGTGGCGGACACCACGGCCAGCCCCTGGCCCTGTCCGAAGGGGCCGAACTCGAACCCCGTGAGCGGGGCGTCGTTGCAGTTTTCGCCCGGGCCATTCGGCCAGCTCTTGTTGCCGATCGGGCGTGCATTGACGATCCCGAGCCGGCTGGGCCGGTCGTCGCCGCCCGGCGTCGTGTCGATGATGCCGTTCGGACCGGCGCCGATCAGGTTCTGCCCAGGCGTCGCCGGGGCACCGAGGGCCACGAGCTGCACGTCGTCACCCTGGGCGGCGGTGTTGCAGATGCCGTTGCCGCCCGACTCGGGCTCGATGATGAACAGTGCGTACGGCTTGAACGGCGCGATCGTGCCGCGCGGGTCGCGCTCAATCCACTCCAGGGCGTTCGCATTTCGGACGAACATATCGCCGCTGACCGCGTCGAAGCCGATCTGGCGGTAGAAGGTCGCATAGCAGGCCGTTGTCGCCGGGTCGGTGTTCTTGATATTGAGGCGCAGCGCCGGCTGCGTCGGGTTCAACACGTTGATGCCGCGGAAGCCCCACGTTGAGGTCGAGTTGCGCGGATCGCCGATCATTGACACCCACAGGCGCGTCGGATCGAGCGGGTCGACCGCCACGCCGCCGTAGAACCGATCGCCCGGGTCGATGCCGGGATTCGCCGGCGGGTAGAACGGGTCGTCGAGCTTCCAGATGAACTGCTTATAGGTCGGGCTGTTCGGGTCGGCGTCAATGGCCGCGATGTACGAGGGCTCCTGCGACGTCGTGCCGGGCGGCAGGAAGCAGAAGATCGGGTCGCAGTAGAAGTCGTATGGGTCGTCGTAGGCGATGTACACCCGTTTGAGGATCGGATCGTAGTCCATGCCGGT
>CAADGM010000071.1 GCA_900696535.1 uncultured Planctomycetota bacterium | reverse complement strand
GGCCGCGCGACCGCGGCCTGCGGGGAAGCCCGAAAGCTCCACGACCGCGGCCTGCTGGGCAGCCCGAAGGGCTGCACGACCGTAGCCGGGGGCCAGTCCGCCGCAGGCGGACGCCGCCCCCGGGTCGAAGCCGCGGACATGAGCACGACCCTGCAAGGGTCGTCGAAGTCGTTCCGCGGGCGGCGGCTCGGCTGCGCTCCGCCTTGCCCCCCCGCTACGAACGCTCAGCCTGAGGCGCCGCGCTCACGTCATCTCGCGCGGGCCAAGCGTGCAGACGCAGACCTTGTCGACGGGTAGGCGGCGGGCGTAATCGACCGCGCGCTCCCGCGTCACCGCGCGGACGGCGTCGAGCTTGGCCTCGATCCCCACCGGCCGCCCGAAGTGGAACAGGTCGTCGCTCAGGCCGGCGGCCCGCGCGCGGGTCAGGTCGTCCTCGGTTTCGGCCTGGGCGATGATCTGGTCGCGAGCGCGGGCGACCTCCTCTTCGGTCAAGTCCTGCCCCAACCGGCGCAGCTCCCGCAGCAGCGTGTCGTAGGTCTTGCGGCACCGGTCGGGCGTCGAGCTGGCGCCGACGTAGAGCACACCCTGGTCGCGCGGCTGAGCGTGCCACGCGCCGACCCAGTACACCAGCCCCTGCTTCTCGCGCACCTCGGTAAACAGCCGCCCGCTCATGCCTCCGGAAAGCACGCCGAGCAGCACCAGCTCGACCGCGAAGTCGGGATCGTGCTTGGGCAAACCGGGCAGGGCCAGCGCGATGTGCTGCTGCTCGAGCTCCTTCTGGCGGTGCTCCCGGGCGGGCGTCCAGGTGTGCGGCACCGGGTCGCGGCCGCCGCGCGACGTCTCACCCAGCCCGGCGAACTCGCGGTCGATCGTGGCAGCCAAGGCGTCCGCGTCGACCGGGCCGGCTGCGGTAACTTGGAGACGGCCGACGTGGTAGCTGCGACGCCAATGCGCGCGAACCGCGTCGGGCGTGATGCGGGCCAGCGACTCGGGAGTGCCGCCGGGGTGTCGTCCCAGCACGGGGCCCAGCGCCACCCGCTGCATCATGACGCGCACCAGGTCGCCCGGCTCGTCCTCCAGGTGCTTCAGTGCCTGCTGAGCCAGGTCGACCGCGACGCGGCAGGCCTCGTCGGGGAACGTCGGCCGCACGAGCATCTCGGCGACCAGCGCGGTTGCCTGGAGCGTGTACTCCGGCAGGCACACGAGGCGGAGCAGCATGGACTGTCGCCCGGCCGTGGAGCTCCATTGCGCGCCGAGCGCGTCGAACGCGTCGGCCAGGGCGCGTCCGTCGTACTTCTGCGTACCCTTGGAGAGAGTGTTCTCGACGATCTCGCCGATGCCGGTAAGGTCGTCGGGCTCGTCGGCCAGCCCGGTCAGCACCCGGAAGCACAGGCCGACGGTCTGGCGGCGCGGCAACGGGGCGACGGCCAGCTCGGCACCGCAGGGCAGATCGAGGTGGAGATAGGTTGTCTTGGTGTGTCCAGCCACGCCGGAGCTGGGCGCCGCGGACCTGGTCTGCTGGGTGCTTGCCATGGGGCGGATCAGTGGCCCTCGGCCGGCGTGCCCAGCAGCGGCGTGAGCTCGGCCAGCTTGGCGTTCAGGAGCGTGTCGTTGATCGCTTCCATGTTCAGCCGCATCAGCGGCTCGGTGTTCGACGCGCGGACGTTGAACCACCAATCCTTGTACTGGACGGTCACGCCGTCGAGCTGGTCGATCTCGCCGTCGCGGTACTTGTCCAGCAGCCGTTTGAACGTGCCTTCCTTGTCGGGGTTCTCGAAGTTCCGCTCGCCGCTGCTGGCGTAGATGGCCAGCGGCTCGATCAGCTCGGAGAGCGGCTTGCCAGTGCGCGTCAGGGCGTTGCACACGGCAATGAAGGCGATCTGGCCGGAGTCGCAGTAGTAGAAGTCGCGGAAGTAGAGGTGCCCGGACAGCTCGCCGCCGAACACGGCGTTCTGGTCCGCCATGGTGCGCTTCATGAAGACGTGCCCGACGCGCTCGCGCCGCGGCCGGCCGCCGTTCTTTTCGATAACCTCGGGAAGGATGCGGCTGGAGCGCAGGTCGTAGACGATGGTGGCACCCGGGCGTTCGCGCAGGTATTCAATGGCCAGCATGGCCGTAATGAGGTCGCAGCGGACGAACTCGCCGTGCTCGTCGACGAAGACGCAGCGGTCGGCGTCGCCGTCGAAGCAGGCCCCGAAGTCAGCGCGGTGCTCCTTGACCGCGGCGCGGAGCTGAGCGAGGTTCGCCAGCACGAGCGGGTTGGGCGGATGCACGAACTCGCCGCTGGTCTCGAAGTTCAGCGCGATCACGGTCAGGTTCGGCACGCCGTTGAACACGATCGGAAACCAGCGGCCGGCCATGCCATTGGAGGCGTCGACGACGACCTTGAGCGGCCGCGGCTCGCGCATGAGCTTGTGCAGGAAGCCGCGGTAGTCGGCGGACAGATCGAGGGACTGAACGCGGTTCGTCTCGGGCGAGGGGTGCTTGGAGATGGCCCGCGCGATGCGCTCGATCTCCTGAAGGCCGCTCTCGGCACCGATGGGCTTGCCCTTCACGCCGCTGATCTTGAAGCCGTTGTAGTTGGGCGGGTTGTGGCTGGCGGTCGTGATCACGCCGCCGCAGCAGGGCATGTGGTTGGCGGCGAAGTAGATCTGGGGCGTGTCGACCATGCCGATGTCGATGACGGGGGTGCCGACGGCGGCGGCGCCCTCGATGAAGGCGCGCGAGAGTGCCGGGCTGCTCTTGCGCATGTCGCGGCCGACGATCAGGGTGTTCATGGTCGAGTCGCTGCGGTCGTAGCCGACCAGCGCCGTGCGGAGGAACTGGGCGGTGGCATTGCCGATCCGCCAGGCCACGTCCTCGTTGAGTGGGTCGGGGTAGGTCGCCCGCACGTCGTATGCCTTGAACACCTTCTGAATCATGTCGCGCTTATCCCTTTCGAGGACCGCCAGGGGGATGTTCTTGCCGGCCTGCACGTTGGCACCGTAGTAGGTCGGGCGGCCCTGCTCGTCGTCGTTGAACTGGCAGCCGGGGCACTTGCGGAAATTGGCCCGCCGCCGCCCGTAGCACACGGCGTCGGAGAGCTTCAGATGCTCTTCGCCGGGGCAATAGCGGTAGTAGTCCTGGCCTTCCGCCGCCATCGTCGCGCTCCCACGTGCCGGAGCGAATGCTAGCACGTCCGATGCCGATCGGCTACGCTGGCGGCTTACGCAGCCGCACACGATGCCGGCCGGCGAGGCCGGGCCGACGCGGCATCATCGTGCGGTGCGCCGAGCGCGTCTGATGCCTGCCGAGTTTGGGATCGTCTATCCGCTGTGGGACTATGCCGCCGACGAGGGTCGCTTCCTGGAGCGTCTCGTGGGCGAGGTCCCGATCGACCAGGTCACTGTCCCGGTCATCAGCGGTGCGTGGACGGCCTTCCGGCCCGTCGTCGGCGGCGACTTCCCTTTCTTCCATACCGACGGCGGTTGGCACTACCGCCCGTCGAGCCGGCCTTACGGCGGCGGCGCGATCCGGCCGCGCAAGGCCCGCTGGTTCTCCGCCGGAGACCAGCTCGCCCAGCTCTGCACGCGGCCTGCCTCGCTCGGCGTTCGTCTCATCGCCCGCATCGACCTGCGCGCCGTCCGCAGCGTGATCGAGGACCAGCCGCACGTGGCACAGCGGACGGCGTGGGGACAAGAGACGCCGGACTCGGGCGCGTGCATATGCAACCCCGACGTGCGCGAGGCACTCCGCGCCGTATGCGAGGACCTGGCCCGCTACTCCCCCGCGGGCTACGAGCTTGTGAACTGGGCCCCCGATCACGACGCCGGTGCCGCCGCACGCGACTTCGCCTGGGACCCGGACCTGGCACGCCTCATGAGCACCTGCTTCTGCGCCGCGTGCCGGCAGGTTGCCGGGCGTGCCGAGATCGATGTCGATCAGGTGGCCCGCAGCGTGCGCGTGAGCATCGAGCGGCGGCTCGAGTCGCCCCCGGGAACCGCCGCGCTGGAGGCGGATGCGGCCATTTCGGCCTACCGCGCCGCGCGGGCGGCGGACTGCGCCGCTTGGCTTCGGCGGCTGGCGGAGGCCGAGCCGGAGCGGCGCCGATTGCTGCTACGCGACCTCGGCAGCCCTCCGCTCGAGTCATGCGCGCCGTGGACGCATCGGGTTCGGCTGGGCCGCGCGCCGCTCGCACCGCGATGGAGCGCGGCGCTGGCCGCCGCACGCGAGTGTGGCGGCGTGTCCATGCCGGCGTGGCTCCCGGCGGTGGACGGCCCCGACGACCTCGTCCGCTGGGTGCACGAGAGCGTCCAGGCCGGCGTCAGCCTCATCGACTTCGAGGGCGTGACCGAGGCACCGGCAACGTGCCTCACGTGGCTGCGGCAGGCAGTGCGATTTGCCCGACGAGGTTAGAATCCGGCTGTGAGACAACTCAGCCAAGCAGAGTCGATGGCGTCGCGCGCTCGCTGCCGCAGAGCGCCGCGTGAGCGCCGCAGGTATCGTGGCCTGGTCGGTGCGGGCATCGCGTTGGGCGCGCTCGGTGCCGCGGTCGTGGCCACCCTTGCCGGCTGCGAGCGGAGCGAACCCGGACACACCGCCGCGCCGCCGCCCGGGCAACGGGTTGCCGTTCCGGCCCAGCGGCCGGCATACAGCTTCGCCGCCGGCCTGGCCGAGCGCGAGCCCGAGATCGCCGGGTTCCTGCGGCACCTGCTCGAAACGTGCCTGGTCGGCGACTACGAGGGCTATCGCATGCTGGTCGCCCGCAGCGTCGAGCCGGATAGCCGGGCGCGATTCGAGAAAACGCTCGGGGCGCTCAAGTCAGTGGTCATCGAGAACATCGAGGCCGTGCATTCCGATCGCCTGCCCGAGCCGTGCTACCGCGTGCTCGCGCGGGCCGAGTTCCATCCCGAGGCGCAAGCCCGCCGGGCACGCGGCCGAGCCGTGAGAAACTTCGCGCTGCTCGTCGTTCGCGAGGAAGGGCAGTGGCGGGCGGCGTTGGCGCCGGCGGAGCTGCAACCCGAGGACGAGGTGCCTGAGTCCGCGACCGGCGAGGAGCCATCGAGCGGCCCGAGCTACCCGTGGGACCAGGAAGGTTCTCCCTGAGTAGCCGCTGCCGGCGTGGGGTCACGCCGTGACGACGCCGGCTCAGCGCGGCGCGGGCCCGCCTGGTTGCCTGTGGGGAAGTGAACGGACGCAATCGGCGTATGTCTCCCTCCGGCTTCATTGTCCTGCTTGCCGTCATGGCCGAGTCGCCGGCCGCCCCGGCGGCTGCGCCGCCGGCGGGATTCCCGCCTGCCGTGTCGGAAGCGCTCGCGCGCACGCAGGACTTCGCCTTCAACTTCGATCAGCCCGGCTTCTATGCCCTGGTCGAGCACGTCCGCGCCGCGCCGTTGTCGGCCGATCCCGGGCCGGGGCCGCTGCGCATCGCTGATTGGTCCGTCCTGCTCGAACGCCCCGCCGATCACCGTGGCCGCCTGGTGACCGTGACCGGCGTCGTCGGCCGAAACAAGGACCCGTTCGCGCTGGCCTCGCGCCCGGATCTGGGCCTGCTCACCCAGGTTGAGCTGCGCGGCGAGGGCCAGCCCATCGCCTGCACGCTGATCTTCACGCAGGACGCCGCCTCGGTCCCCGTCGGCGCCACGATCGAGGCTACCGGCTACTTCCTCATGATCCGGCAGTACTACGGGGACTCCGGGCAGGCGCGGCCGGCGGCACTCATCGTCTCGCCCGGCCCGACCCTGATCGAGCGCGCGGCCGCCCGCCCCACCAGCAAGCAGAGCGAGCAGACCCGGGCGTGGTTCTTCGGGGCGCTGCTCGTGGGACTGCTGCTCGCCGTCGTGGTCCTGCGCCGCGGCACGCGGGCCGCGCGCGTGGAAGTCGGCGCACTGCACGCGTCGCGGCCAGCGCCGCTGAGCGTGGCCGATGACCTGGCCCGCTGGGCGGCCGAGCAGGAGCGTGGCCGGAACGGCGGCACGTGAGGCAGGCTAGAATCGGGCTGCATGTCGCGACACGGCAAAGTCATCGTGGCGATGTCAGGCGGCGTGGACTCGTCCGTCGCGGCGTGCCTGCTGCATCAGCAGGGCTACGACTGCATCGGGGTCTTCCTGCGTGTTGGCGAACACGAGGCGGACGGTTCCGCTGGCGAGCCGCCTGTCAACGCGACCGCCGGCCACCTGCCGCTCGGCGACGCCCCGCGACGCCTGCGTCACGGGTGCTGCTCGCTGACGGACTCGCTCGATGCACGCGCAATCGCAGCTCGCCTGGGCATTCCGTTCTACGTACTCAACTTCGCGGCAGACTTCCGGGAGATCGTGGACTACTTCGCGGACGAGTATGCGCGCGGCCGCACGCCCAACCCGTGCGTGCGCTGCAACATCGACATCAAGTTCGGCCGGTTGCTGCGCTATGCCGACATGCTTGACGCGCAGTATGTAGCCACGGGCCACTATGCGCGAATTCTCCAATCGGGCGGGCAATCGCTGCTGGCCCGGTCGTGCAACCTCGCCAAGGATCAGTCGTACGTCCTGTTCGGAATCGCCCGCCAGAGCCTCCCGCGGTGCCTCTTTCCCCTGGGCGAGATCGCCGACAAGGCCGAAGTCCGGCAGATCGCGGCGGGGCTTGGCCTGGCCGTCCACGACAAGCCGGACAGCCAGGAGATCTGCTTTGTCCCGGACAACGACTACGCGCGATTCGTTCGGCAGCGCAGCCCGCAGACGCACCGCAGCGGCGTGATCGTGGATGGCGGCGGCGTTGTTGTCGGAACGCACGAGGGCGTGGCGAATTACACGGTCGGTCAGCGCCGTGGCCTGGGCATTGCCGCCGGGCGGCCGCTCTACGTGACGCGGCTGGACGCCGCGGCAAACGTCGTGCACGTCGGCGAGCGGGCCGATCTGCTTGCGGCCGGGCTGGTTGCGGATCGCGTCAACTGGCTCGTGGACTCGCCAGCGCCAGGGCAGGCGTTTCGCGCGACGGTGAAGATCCGCCACCAGCACACCCCTGCTGCGGCGAGCGTCGTGCGGCGCGAGGACGAGCGGGTGAGCATCGCGTTCGACGAGCCGCAGGTCGCCGTCGCGCCGGGACAGGCCGCGGTTTGGTACCGCGACGACGGCGTGGTGCTCGGCGGCGGGTGGATCGCGGAAGCGGTGCGGGCAAACAGCGCTTAGAACCGATCCCGGATCTTAGGGGGAGCGCGACGCAGCGCACCCGCCGTCAGCAGGTCTTGCGCAGGCTGGACGGCGGCGTGGCCGTAATCACGGCCCGCCACTCGGCTCTCGGCGATAAGGACCCGCTGATAGCGGGTGCTCCGCTCATGCTGAGGGGCGCGCGGGGAACCGATGCGCCGAACCACCGCCCGCGCGCGCCGAATCACCGCCCTCAGCGGTGCGTCACCGCCCGCGGCGCGCCCGCCGCCCGAGCAGCGCCGCCAGCCCCGCCGCCAGCACCGCGGTGGACGGCTCCGGAATCGAGAGCGTCCAGAAGTTCGCCCCGTCGTGCGTCAGCGTGAAGCGCTGGTGCGTCGGTGTCGGCATGACCACCGGAATCGCTTCCCACGAGTCCTGCGTGCTGAGCTGCCACAGAAAGACGGGGTACGGGCCCAGCGCGGCCGGCTCACGCTCGGTCAGCGACATGCCCCACGCCACCACCGCCGGCGTGTCGTTGCGCAGCGACTTGCTGAACGGGCCGACATCGCCCGTGGCCATCGTCGCATCCGGATGCCGGAAGTCCACGTACACGTCCGGGCCGGCGACGAACTCCCCGTCGTAATAGCCCAGGAGCGGGCCGCCGATCGGCCGTAGATCAAACCGAATCCACAGCGCCCCCGGCTGCGCCCCATACGGATTCAGGTCGAGCTCCAGCTCCCAGTGCCAGTAGCCCGTCGACACGTAGTTGTCCACGCCCGAGAAGCCATCGATCGCACCCGGGCCGAGCAGGTGATACTCCGGGTCCGGCGGCGCGCCGTTGCCCGGGATGACCACGCCGGGGCCCGGCGGGGGAACCACCGGCGCCGGCCAGCCAGCCAGGAACGGATCGGAGTGGACGGTGTACGGCAGGCGCGGCAGCGAATCACCCCACGCCACGAACAGCGCCCCAGAGAGAACAACGGTGACGACGATTGCGCGAGCGGGCATGTCCCTCTCCCCAGCGGCCGCGGTGCCAAATGATCCGGGTGGGCCCTGCCCCATGCCCTCGGTCGCCGCGTCCAGCGCGGCCGAAATCCGGACAAGGCGATCGTTATTAACTTAACATGTCGTCGCGGGGGCAGCAAGGCAATTCGTGTCGGCGCGGCGCGATTCGTGACGGCGCGTGCCGCCCTGCGCCTGGATTCCCGCGCGGGAATGATGGCGGCGCCCCCGTGCGCGGATTACGATCCGGCCCCGACGGTCCGCCGGGCTATACTCCCCGCCCGGAGGCATCGCCTTGGGCATCATCCGCACGCTGCCGCAGTCGCTGATCAGCCGCATTGCCGCCGGCGAATGCATCGAGCGGCCCGCGAGCGTGGTCAAGGAGCTGGTGGAGAACGCCCTCGACGCCGGCGCTGGCCGCATCGAGATCACGCTGCGCGACGGCGGGCGCGAGCTGATCGCCGTCAGCGACGACGGCGGGGGCATGGACCCGGACGACCTGGTCCCGGCCGTCACGCAGCACGCCACGAGCAAGATTCGCGAAGACGCGGACCTGTTCAACATCCAGTCGATGGGCTTTCGCGGGGAGGCCCTGGCGAGCATCGCGTCGGTCGCGCGCGTGCGGCTGGTCTCGCGCCGGCCCGGCGCTGACGTGGCCCACGAGCTGACGGTCGAGGCGGGCGAATTGGGCGCCGTGCGCCCCTGCACCGCCCCGCCCGGGACCACTGTCGAGGTGCGCGACCTGTTCTACGCCGTCCCGGCGCGGCGGAAGTTCCTGCGGACAAACCAGACCGAGGTCGGGCACGTCACCGAGCAGCTTGCCCGCATCGCCCTGGCGCACCCGGAGGTCGAGTTCCTGCTGCGCAGCCAGGACCGCGTTACGCACCGCCTGGCCGCCACGGGCGACCGCCGGCAGCGCATCGCCGACTTCTATGGCGAGGAGCTGGCCCGCGTGCTGCTGCCGGTGCGGCGCGAGGGCGACGGCGTCGTCGTGGAGGGGCTCGTCGCGCCGCCGCAGGAGAGTCGCGGCAGCGGCAAGTGGGAGTACGTATTCCTCAACGGCCGCTACATCCGCGACCGATTCGTCTCGCACGCCGTGAAGGAGGCGTATCGCAGCCTGATCGACCCGCACCGCTACCCGGTCGTGTTTCTGTTCCTGACCGTGCGACCGACGGACGTGGACGTCAACGTGCATCCGACGAAGATCGAGGTGCGCTGGCGGGACTCGAATTATGTGCACGGGCAGGTGCTCGCCGCCCTGCGCGAGAAGTTCCTCGGCACGCGGCTGGAGCACCGGCTCCAGGGGGCCAGCCTGGGCGACGACGAGCGCGAGCGTGTCCGGCAGGCGATGGTTGACTTCTTCACACACCCGCCACGGACAAGTTATGAGGGCCGGCCGCGCGTTGGCGCGATGGCGCCGCCGCAGCATGCACCGGATGTGGGCGCCCCGAGTCCTCAAGCGACACAAGACCGGCCGGAGGCCGGTCCCCCAGATGACAGCGCCGCTGTGGCCCCGGGTGCTCAAGAAGCTCGAAACTGGCCCGCTGCGCCGGCGAGGCCGCCGACCGCACGGCCGATGCCGTCGGCCGCGCTGGACATGCCGACAGCCGCTGCCCGCGCGCTCCAGGTTCACCGCAGCTACCTGGTCGTGGAAACCGACGACGGCGTCATGATCATCGACCAGCACGCCCTCCACGAACGCATTCTCTACGAGGAGCTCCGGCAGCGGATCGCCGAGCGGCGGCTGGAGACGCAGCGCCTGCTGCTGCCTGAGATCGTGCGCGTGCCGCCGGATCGCCTCGAAGCGCTCGAGTCGCACGCCGAGTTGCTGGCCCAGGTGGGTATCGAGTTGACTGCGGCGGGACCGCAAAGTGTCGCGTTGCAGAGCTTTCCGACACTGCTGCTGGAGCGCGTGGACCAGAGCCGCTTCGTGCTCGACCTGCTGGACCTGCTGGCCGAGCAGGGACGCCGGGCGACCGGCGGGCTGCTCCTGCACCGGGTGCTCGACATGATGGCCTGCAAGGCGGCGGTGAAGGCCGGCGACCCGCTGACCCCCGACGAGATTGCCGCCCTGCTGGCACGCCGCGAACATGCCGAACGCTCCAGCCACTGCCCGCACGGGCGACCGACGACGCTGCGGCTCTCCCTGCGAGACCTGGAGCGGCAGTTCCATCGGCGCTAGAGCACGGCAGGCATCGGCGATAAGATTCCGCGTTCGTGGCCGCGGGCGACGCCGCGGTGGGCCACGGGCCGGCGACCGGGGCGGCCTGCGGCAAGACCGAAGAAGGAGACGAACGTGAGCAGACGCGGGCTGATTGCTCCGCACGGCGGCAAGCTGGTCGACCTCGTGGCGACAGGGCAGCGCGCGGATGCGCTGCGGCAGGAAGCTGGCAGCCTGACCAGAATTCGGCTGGGCGAGCGCGAGCAGTGCGACCTGGAGCTGATGGCGATCGGCGCGATGAGCCCACTGACGGGCTTCATGGGCCGGGCCGAGTTCAACAGCGTCTGCGAGCGGATGCGCCTGCCGGACGGGCTCCCGTGGAGCATCCCGATCATCTGCCCGGTCTCGACGGAGCAGGCCGATCGGCTCACGGTCGGCCAGCGCGTCGCACTCGTCGACGACCGCGACCGGTTGCTGGGCGTCATGACGCTGCGGGAGAAGTACGCCCACGACAAGAAGCAGGAGTGCGAGAAGGTCTTCGGCACACAGGACGCGGCGCACCCGGGCGTGGCCGTGACGCTCGCGCAGGGCGACGTGTGCCTGGCCGGCCCGGTCGAGGTCGTCACGCCGCGGCACGAGCCGGAGTTCACTGAGCGGCGTCTGCCGCCGGCGCGGACGCGGGCGGCCTTCGAGGAGCGCGGCTGGCGCAGCGTGGTTGCGTTCCAGACACGTAACCCGATTCACCGGGCGCACGAGTACATCACCAAGTGCGCCCTGGAGATTTGTGATGGGTTGCTGATTCACCCGCTGGTCGGCCAGACCCAGAAGGGCGACATTCCCGCCGACGTGCGCATGAAGTGCTACGAGACGCTGCTGGCGGGCTACTACAGCGCGAGGAACACGATGCTGACCGTGCTGCCGGCGGCGATGCGCTACGCCGGCCCGCGCGAGGCGATTCTGCACGCGATCCTGCGGCAGAATTACGGCTGCACGCACTTCATCGTGGGCCGCGATCACGCGGGCGTCGGCAGCTACTACGGCACGTACGACGCGCAGCGCATCTTCGACGAGTTCGAGCCGGGCGAGATCGGCATCACGCCGCTGAGGTTCGAAAACAGCTTCTGGTGCAAGCGCTCCGGCGCGATGGCCACGGACAAGACCACGTGCAGCACTGCGGACGAGCGCGTCTCGCTCTCGGGCACGGCCGTGCGGGACATGCTGGCGCGCGGCCAGCGCCCGCCGGTCGAGTTCACGCGACCCGAGATCGCGGACATCCTGATCGCGGCGATGGGGAAATAGCGAGCGTACAGGGTGCGTGCATCGCGCCCGGGGCGGGGCGAGAGGAAGCGCCGTTCCAGTGACGACTTCGAGCGACCCGGACATCTCCAGCGCGACAGCGGCGCCGCCCGACATCTGCGCGGCGCTCCGCGCGGCCCAGGAAGTCGTCCTGATGAGCCACGTCACGCCCGACGCGGACGCCCTGGCCTCGGCCGGCGCGCTGTGGCTGGCCTTGCGGGAGATGGGCAAGCGCGCCCACCTGGTCATGCCCGCGGGCACGGTGTCGCGGCGGCTGGAGTACCTGGTGCGCCTGGCGGACCTGCGCCCCGCACACGCCGACGACGTCCGCGCCGCCGATCTGATCGTGGCTCTCGACACGGCCAAGGAGAAGCGGCTCAGCGACCACGGGCACCTGGCCGTGCTGACGCGCGTGCCGGTGATGAACATCGACCATCACGCGACCAACACGAACTTCGGCCGCTGGAACTGGATCGTGCCACAGGCCAGCAGCACCAGCGAGCTTGTGTACCTGATCCTGCGAAGCCTGGGCTGCGCGGTGAGCCCGGTGCTGGCGACGCTCCTGTACGCCGGCCTGCATACCGACACGCAGGGCTTCTCGCTCTCGAACACGACGCCGCGATCGCTCCAGGTCGGCCACGACCTGGCTGCCGCCGGCGCCCGTGTCGCCGAGGTCTGCGAGCGGATGCACCGCAGCCGCAGCCGCGGCGAGTTCGAGCTGATGCGGATCGTCTACGACAACACGCGGGTCAGCGAGGATGGCCGCGTGGCCTGGAGCCACGTGACGCACGACGACATCGTTCGCACAGGTTGCACCGCCGCCGACATTGATGATCAGGTCGAGATTCCCCGCTCGATCGAGGGCATCACGCTGGCAATCCTGTTCTCAGAGGGCGAGCCGGGCAAGATTCGCATGAACTTCCGCGGCGAGGGCGGCACGTCGGTGCTGGCGCTGGCAAGCGAGTTCGGCGGCGGCGGCCACCACGCGGCCGCCGGCGCGCGCCTCAGCGGCTCGCTTGACGAAATCATGCCCCGCGTCCTGGCCGCGGCCGCGACGTACGCCGCCAATCTGGGTGTCGCCACAGTCGCCCCCGCCTGCACCCACTAGCGCAGCTTGCAGGCGTTGGTAGCGTCGGACCTTCGCGTCCGACGAAGGATACGGGCCGCGTCGAACGTCGGACACGGAGGTCCGACGCTACTCCGGTGGCCGACTCCCCCAGATGGCTCCCCATCGCGAAGCGTCTCCTGCGGTGCTCAACCACGCGCCGCGCGCGAGCGATCAGGTCGACGCGCTCTCCAGCACAAGCTCCGCCAGCGCATCCGCGGCGGCATCGATGTCCGCCAGCGTTGTGAACGGCCCCACGGACAGCCGGGTCGTGCCGCCCAGCGGCAGCGTCCCGATCGTGCGGTGCGCCAGCGGCGCGCAGTGCAGCCCGCTTCGCGTCAGAATCCCGCGCGCCTCGAGCAGCGCGGAGAGCTCCTGCGGCTCCAGCCCGGCCGTGTGAACACTGAATACCCCCACGCGCTGTTCGACTTCGCGCGGTCCGTACCACTCCAGCCCACTGATTTCGAGGAGCCGCTCGATCATGCGTCGCGAGAGCCGCAGCTCGTGTTCTCGTAGCGCCGCGACCCCGCGCTCCAGAATCCACTCGCACCCCGCCAGGAGGCCGGCGATGCCCGGACCGTTGTGGCTGCCGGCCTCGAAGCGGTCCGGCAGCACGTCCGGCTGCGCGGGCTGCTCACTGGCCGAGCCCGTGCCGCCCTCGCGCACGGTGCGCATCCGCTCCGCGACGCCCGCGCGAATCACGAGCACGCCCGTTCCGAGCGGGCCCAGCAGCCCCTTGTGCCCCGGCATGGCCAGCAGATCGATGCCGCCGCCCGCGAAGTCGATGGGTACGTGCCCCGCCGACTGCGCCGCGTCGACCAGGAGCGTCACGCCGCGCGACCGGCACACCGCCGCGACGTCCGCGATCGGCTGAAGCACGCCGGTGACGTTCGAGGCGTGGTTCACGACGACCAGCCGCGTGTCCGGTCGCAGCGCCGCAGCCAGCCGGGCCGGGTCGAGCCGCGTCGTATCGGGATCCACCTCGACCGCCGTCCACCGCACGCCCATCTGCTCGGCCAAGGCCGACAGCGGCCGCAGGACCGAGTTGTGGTCCATCGCCGTCGTCACGGCGTGGTCGCCCGGCCGGAGTACGCCGCGGATGGCAAGGTTCAGTGCGTCCGTGCCGTTCAGCGCGAAGATGACCTGGTCGTCCGGCCCGCAATTCAGCAGCCGCGCGAGCGCCGCACGGCAACGCTCCAGCAGCCGCGCCGATGCGACCGCCTCGCGATACGACCCGCGCCCCGCGCTCGCGTGGACGCTCTCGAAATAGTCCACGACCGCCGCAAGCACGCCGGGCGGCTTGGGGTGGCTGGTAGCCGAGTTGTCGAGGTACAGCCGCATGAGTCAACTCGCTCCGCAGGGTCGCCCCCCCGGGCTGTCGGCGGCGGCGCGCTCGGCCTCGCGTCGGGCCTCGCGTCGGGCCTCGCGGCGCGCTTCCGCCCGGATCACGCGCCCGAGGTGCAACCGCAGGCTGACCTGGGGCGGCAGATCGTCGCGATCACCAAAGCCCGGCGGGCAGTCGGCGCCGAAGCAGTAGGCATCCCGCCCGGCCAGCGTGACCGAGTACACCGCGAACAACTGCTCGTCACTGCGGAACAGGCCCGCCAGCCGGAACTGCTCGAGCGGGACACCCGGGTTACAAGCCTCGACCCAGCTCCGCACGGCATCCGCCGCGCCGTGGGGCGCGTCGGTCGGCGGTGCCACGGCCAGGCCCACGCCGAGTGCGAAGCGCGTGCCGATGTGGAGGCTGTACGCATCGTCGGGACCGAGCCCGTAGGCCGGGTAGTAATTGGGCTCGGTCTTCCCGACCACGACGTAATGGGCGACCAAGGGAGGTGCGTCCTTCGCTTCTGCGGCGCGGCAGTCGGTCGGCAGGGTGAACGCGAAGAGCATGACCGACCCCTCGCCATCGAGCGGCGCTTCATCGAAGCCGCCGATTTCTCGCAGTTCGGTGGGAGCCCGCGGGCCGAGCTCGCGATCAAGATACGCGTGCGCGGCTTCGAGCATCGCCACGCCGGTGCCACGGATCTCGCCCTGCTGCTCACTCGTCATCACGTGACGTTCCTCGCGATCGCTGGAGATTATACGTGCCGCGCCGCGCTTGGCGCCACGCGCGCCACCCGTCACGCTACCGGGGCTGCGAGGAGCCACCCAGCATGACCGACCGCCTGCCCTGGATTGCCGTGTTCGTCAGCCTGCTCGTGCTTCGCGTCGCTGCCGGCGCCCAGCTCGAGTCCGCGCGTCACCCGCGGCTGCTCGTGGCGGCCGACGACGTGCCCCGCCTGCGCCACGCCTGCGGCATCGCCGGCGCCGAGCCCGCGCCCGCTCAGGCCGGCCGGTTCGGGCGGCACGCCCCCCTCTACCGCGGACTGCGCGAGCACTTCGCCGAGCGCATCGAGGGCCAGCCGCTGGCGGGCGAACTCGCCGCCGCCGCCCTGCTGCAACTCATCGAGCCGGATACGCCCGCGGGTCGTCGAGCCGGAGAGCTGGTCCGCTCCGAGCTGTCGTCACCGCACTGGGTCACGACCGATCCGCTCGAGCTGGTGCTCGCCCTGGACTGGTCCTGGGACATCCTGCCGGTCGAGCTCCGCCGCACCTTCGTCGCCGATGCGCTTGAGCGCATCCGGCCCCTCGACGAGTCCGACAGCCCGCTGGACCCGCGCCGGTTCCGCGAGAAGTTGTTCGGACTGGCGCTGGCGGTGGTCGTGGACGAGCGCGACGACCCCAGCGCCGCGTGGCGGCAGCAGCGCGACGCGGTGCTGGATGCCGCCCGCGACTACTTCGCCCTCGTGCTGCCTGTCTTCGTGGAGTGGCGAACGCTCAGCCCGACGAGCCCCGCCGCCGGGCCGCGCGAGGAGAGCCTGACGGCGCTCGCGATTGAGCTGTCCAGGCACGCGCTCGGTCGGGAGGCGTGGAGCGACTACGCCGACTCGGTCGGCCGCTGGCTCGAGCATTACTGGTTGGCGACGCTCGACCATCCGACGCTGCGTCACAATTTCGTTCGTGACGACGGCACGAGCGCCCCGCTGACGCCGGCGAGCGAGTCGCGCGAGCTGCTGCCTTTGACGGCGCATTTGATCGCCGCGCGGACGCGCGACCCGGTGGCGACCTTGATCGCGGATCGCGTCACACAGGGCTGGTCGAGTCCGCCGAGCGCCGCTGACCGCCCGTGGCTCTGGGTCCCGATCGTCGCCGATGTGACCGACTGCCCGCGCGCCGCCGCGACGCCCCCTGCCGCACGCTTTCTGGGGGGCGCCGTGGTCTTTCGCGGCGGCAGCGGGCCGGACACGACGGCGGTCTGGATCGACGCCGCCCAGCCCTTCCTGCGCCGCCGACAGCACTACGACGCCGGGCACTTCCTGGTCTACCGCGGCGGTCGCCTGGCGGTCGATGCGGGCGACGACGTGGTCTTCGACGCCATCCCCAGCAAGGGCGGGCAGCAGCGCCTGGGCCCTGGCGGTGGCACGTTCAACTTCGACCAGTTCCTGACCGCGTCGATCGCGCACAACACGCTGCTGGTCTGGGACGCCGCCTGGGCTGCGCGGTGGTACGGCGCCGACTACGCCCCGGTGGGCGGCCAGCGCCTGATCGAAGGCACGTGCGAGGACTTCCGCGCGCCGCTGGAGCGGCAGGGCCGCTCCACCGGCCGAACGCTCGCCTACGGCACCGATGCGGGCGCCGGCTACCTCGCGCTCGACCTGGCCGACGCCTACGACGACCGCGCCATTCGCGGCTACACCCGCGAGTTCATCTTCACGCTCGAGCGCGTGCTGGTCATCGTCGACCGCGTGACCCTCGCGACGCGCCGCACGCCCCCGACCTGGGTGATTCAGACGCCGTCGCGCCCGCTGGCCGACGGCCGTGGCCTGTCGGAGGACGCCCGCGTCGGCGGCACTGGCGACGAGGCCGGCGTCTGGCGCGTCGACGGCGCCGAGTGGCTTCGCTGGAACGACCGCGACGGCAGCCTGTGGATGCATGTCGCTGCCCCAACGCCGCGCAAAGTCCGAGCCGTCGGCGGACCGGCCCGACAACTCGTCATCCCCGGCGGCCCTCTCGCCGGACGCGCCTACGTCGGCGGCGACCCGAACGGCTTCGAACGTCTTGTCATTCCCGCGGAGCGCCGCGGTGCCCTCAACGCCTGGTTCACGCTCGGCGCGCCGACCACGCTCGGACCGGCCTTCGGCGTAACGCCTCACTGGGGCCGAATCGAAGTCGAGCCCGCAGCCCTCGAGCCGCGGGTCACATTCGTGGTCGTGCTCGTGGCCGACTCGGCCACAGCGCGCCGCGCTCCGAAGGCCACGCTACTTCCCAAAGACGACGTGCTCGAGCTGGCCATCGAGATCGACGGCGGCGCGGCAACGCTGCGCTTGCCGAGGGATGCAGCGCCCGGCGGCCTGCTCGAAACCAACGGGCCGCGGGGGCGCACCTGGCAGCTCCCTGTCCGGTTTGAACCCGACCCGCCCGCGCCGCGGCCCTGAGCGTACCTGACCGCATCGCCATCGGGTCCAAACCGCGATCGCAGCGGTGCGGCACTCTCCGACCGGTAGACGCCGCGCCGCGCTCACCAAGTCGCGGTCGCCACGCGCCCCAGCCCGCCCCACCGAACCCGCGCGCCGGCGCATTGACCGGCAGCGCCCGCGTCCGCAGAATGCCCGGCGTCACGCGGCGCGGCTCTCCTTGCAAGGTGCGAAGCGGATGGACTTGCTGCGGCTGATGCGGCCGGCACAGTGGACGAAGAACCTCTTTCTGCTGGCTGGCATCGTCTTCGGCCACAAGCTGCTGATCGACGGGCGGGTCAACTGGCCGCTGCTGGGAGTCGTCGCGCTCGGCCTGCTGCTGTTCTGCCTACTCTCGAGCGCGGTTTACATCCTCAACGACATTCGCGATCGGGCCGAGGACCGCCTGCACCCGAACAAGCGGCATCGCCCGCTGGCCGCCGGCCGCGTATCGGTAGAGGCCGCCGCGGGACTCACGGCGGCCCTGCTGGTGATCGGCCTGGGAGGGAGCTTCCTGCTCGACCGGGCGTTCTTCCTCGTGGCGCTGGTCTACCTGGCGGTTCAGGCCGCCTACACCTTCGCTCTCAAGCACGTTGTCGTGCTGGACGTCATCATGATCGGCATGGGCTTCGTGCTGCGGGCCGTGGCCGGGGCGGTCCTCGTGCACGTGGAGATATCCCACTGGCTCGTGCTTTGCACGTTCACGCTATGCCTGTTCATGGGCTTCTCGAAGCGGCGCTGCGAGCTCGATGTCATGGTGGCCACGAACGGCCAGGCCGCCCGCCATCGCCGCACGCTCGCCGAGTACACGCCCGACCTGCTCAATCACATGACCACGCTGACGGCGGGCGTGGCGATCGTCAGCTTTATGCTCTACGCGACGGACCAGCGCACCATCCGCATCTTCGGCACGAACTACCTGATTTACACGCTGCCGCTGGTGGTCTACGCCGTGTTCCGATTCGCCCTGCTCGTCGAGCACGGGCGCGTCGACGGGCCCACCGCAGTCCTGCTCCGCGACCGCCCCTTCCAGGCCGCGCTGCTCCTGTGGTCGGCCGCGGTCCTGGTGATCGTCTACTGGGGCCGCGAACTTCAGGCCTGGATCGTCCGGCTGGCCGATCGGGGGGGATAGGCGCGCGGCGGCAGTCCTGGTCACCGTGCCTTCAGCCGGGCGGCAGCGCGCTGACGTGCACTGTCCCGTTCGGCTCTCGGTCATCGCGCGAAGTGTCGCAGCCTCCCGAGTTCGCCTCAGAGCCTCTGAACGCCGCGCTGATGCAGCACCCGCTGATAGCGGGGCTCCACGTCGTTCCTCGGCGCGTCCGGGTGGGATCTACTACGGCAGCGCGTTGGACCAGTCCGCGGGCATGGTCAGTTCCATGTCCCACACGTGCTCCGTGCCCGTGTCCTGGCTCCAGTTGGTGGCCCACAGCACGCGCGAACCGTCCCGAGTAATCGTCGCGTGCGTCTCCTCCCAGTAGGCACCGGTGGTGCCGTACACCTTGGCCAGGTAGTACGCGCGGGGGGCCGCGCGGTTCAGCTCAACGAGCACGATCGAGCGGTCGAGCCAGTTCTGCTCGGCCACGCCCGGCTCGATGTAGGTCGATACGACGCAGTACCCCGGCATGTTGCAGGAGATGTGAACGCCGCTGTGGCAGGCGATCGGCGAGTCCGACACATAGTACAAGCGGATCAGCGGCACGCGGTTCGTTCCGGCGTAGCTCCCTCCGGCCGCGAGGATCGGCTTGGTGTCTGTGGACAGCGGGATGAGGTCGATGTGGTCCGTGCGGACGTTCTGCATCACCACGACCTCGTTCCCCTGGCTGTCGAGCCCGACGTCGGCATGGCCCGTCGCGAAGTCGAGCCGGTGAAACGTCGTGAGCTGGCGGTTGGCCATCACCAGGCCGGCCAGGTTGCCCGTGTTCGTATCCGAGCCGCCGATGAGCACCCAGTTGCCCAGCGGGGACATGCCGACCCAGTCGATGTCGGCCTGTGAGAGCGGGACCGTGTACAGGCCGAGGACCTGGTTGGTCTGACGGTCCCAGCAGAAGATGTAGCGAGGCCGGTAGTCATCCCGGCTGCCCTGGAGCATGAACGCCCAGTAGCGCTTGTCGCTCGACGTCTCGCCCTCGTCCTTCATCGTGATCCGGTACACGTCTGGGTTGGCGGCCAGAAGCGGCGCGATGGTCGCATCCTGCGCAAAGTCCTTTACGACCGCGGTGCTGCCCGTCTGGACATTGAGCGTGAGAATGCGGAATGCTTGCGTGCCCCACAACAAGTTCGCGTCGTTCGGGTCCCAGCGCGGCTCCTCGAAGTCGACGGTTCGCACCAAGTTCGCGGGCTGGTCGTACGGCCGGGACTGTGTTCGGTAGACCCGCTGCTCTCCGCTCGGAAGATGCATGAGCAAGACGAGCGACTGATCGCGGTTGAACGGGTCGTGCCGCGAGTACTCGTGCCGCAGCCCCAGTGTCTGCGTGACGCGCGCCTGTGTCGTGCCGAACGGGACGTCGGCGACCGCCGCCCCCGGCTGCGGGACGCTCTGGGCCGTGAGCTTGTACGTCGGGTTGTCTCCGGACAGCGGGTCCGGGACCTGTAGAAACTTCCCGTTGGGAGGCGACGTGTTTGCGCCGGTGCTCCCACCGGCAGACGTGTTCGAGTTCTGATTCGCGCTCTGGGTCTCGTCGAGCAACGGGCATCCGCCAATCAGCCCGAGCACGACGACCGTGGTCCAAGCGCAGTTCGCGTTGATCCGACTACAGGAAGCTGACATCGCGCACCTCGATCTGTTCTGGAGATAATCACCTGTCAAAGGCTGGTAGGGGCTGCTCACGCACATCTTCGCGGTCCACGCGAGGGCGCTTCGCTGCCGGCTGGCCGAGTTGCCCCAAGGACCGCTGCACGGTGTCGGATCGAAGTGGTTTGCCACGCCCGGAGCGCGCGGGCCGGGGCTTCGCTCAGAACCGGCTATTCCGATAAGGTTAATGCCTGCGAGCCGCCCCTGCCAACCCGGGGTTTCCACCTACGCCGCCCCGCGGACGGCCTGGCCCGGCCGCATGCGTCGCCACGTCCCGCCAGCCGCGTTACACTCCGCCGCGAAGTGGAGCGGCAAGCGGTGGCGGTCGACCAGACACTCGGATTCGAGCACGACGAGCTGCACTACAGCGACCAGTGGCGTCGCCGGCAGCGGCTCATCCTGCCCCGGCAGCTCGAAGCCCGCCGGGCCATCCCTGAAACCGACCTTCCGCCGTTCTATGAAGCGCACGCGATTGTCACCCGCTGGGCCGACCTGGAAACCTCCGGGCGGCTCCAGGCGATGCGCGAGCAGAACCTCAAGCCCTCGCTGCTGGCCGAGTTCTTCGGACAGGCCCTGCGCTACGCGCCCTTCTCGGACGGCGCCGCCGAGTGGAACCTGCAACCCGAGGCCCCCGTCAACGGCGGGACCGCGGACGCGCTGCTGGGCGTCTTCACCGGCACCGGCGAACGCAGCCCCCGCGTGGTCGTGGAGATCAAGGGGCCGGACGCGCCACTCGATCGGCCGGCGGGCGGCGGCCGGACCCCCGTGCAGCAGCTCTGGGACTACCTCAACGCACTGCCCGAGTGCCCCTGGGG
>CAADGM010000070.1 GCA_900696535.1 uncultured Planctomycetota bacterium | reverse complement strand
CCCTGTATCACCGGCTCACAACCCGCACCACGGACCCGCGCGATCGGAACCAGATTCCAACGCCAATCACCCCGAGCCCATCCCGACTCACCGCCGCGTAGCAAAACGGCGGTTCTTCAACGGGCTGGTAGGGGTCGTAGTCGTAGCGCTCGACGAGCGCGGGCAGGATGCCTGCCCCACCCCCAGAGCCACCGCCAGAGCCACCGCCAGACCCACCGCTATAACCGCCACCACCCGAACCGCCCTCACCACCCCCGCCGCCGGCCCCGCCGCCAGACCCGCCACTGCCGGCCCCACCTCCGGACCCGCCGGCGCCGGGATAGTTCGGATCCAGCGCGGCCAGGGCGGCGGGGTCGCTGGTCAGCCCGACCACTGACCCCAGTGCATCGTGGACGTAGTAGAGATTCTCCGCCGCGCCCGCCGGCACGTCGCCCGCGTCGGTGCGATCGATCAGCACCAGCGGCTCGGGGAACCGGTCGCCCCAGATGAACTCGCGGGCCAGGGTCCAATCGGCAGGCGCCCCGCCTTCGTCCTCGTACTCGACGATCGCCGCCAAGCCGTCGTAGATGTCCCGCGTGGTTTTCACCGGGCACCTCTGACGGGCCGGCCTCCTCTGACCGACCGGTCTCTTCTGAGAGACCGGCCTGCACCGGCAGGGCCCCGGCCTCGATCTCTGGCGGACCGGCTTGCACCTCCGGGGGACCGGCTTCCGGCCGGTCTCGTGCAGGCCGAGTGTCGTCCGCGCGAGCGCGTGTCATCAGCGCGTACGGTCGGCATCGCTGCACCCGTGCCGGCTGGAATCCGCCAACCGAGCGCATCTTACCAAGTCCGCAGCAGCAATAAGCACAATCGGGTCACTGCCACGCGGGTTTTCAGCTCGGCGGACTATCGCGAAACGCCGCCTCCGCGCGCTCGCAGATGTAGTGGTAAGCGAGCTGGTGGCACTCCTGGATGCGGTCGCTGGAGGTGTGCGGGGCGCGGAAGGCGTGCGTGCAGAACGGCGCGAGCCGGCCGCCGGCCCGGCCCGTGAAACCGATCAGCGTGTTGCCGCGGGATCGGACCAGCTCCGCCGCGGCGATCACGTTGGGTGAGTTTCCGCTCGTGCTGAGGGCCCACACCACGTCGCCCGGCCGCAGGAGCCCTTCGAGCTGCCGCGAGAAGACGCGCTCGTAGCCGAGGTCGTTCGCGATCGCGGTGAGCGTGGAGGAATCGGTCGTGAGGGCCAGGGCGGGCAGCGCCGATCGCTCGGCCTTGAAGCGGCCCAGCAGCTCGGCGGCGATGTGCTGCGCGTCGGCCGCGCTGCCGCCGTTGCCAAGGATGTACACGCAGCGGCCCGCCCGCAGGCACGTCACGATGGCATCGACGATCGCATCGAGCGTTGGGCCAGCGGCCTCGAGGGCGGATACGAGCGCGACGTGCTCGCGCAGGACGGCGGACCAGGTCGGCGGGTTCAGCGGGGACGTAGAAGGTGCGTTCATCGCGGCACATGATATCCGCCCGGTCGGTGCGCTGGAGCGCCGCGCAGTCGCCCACTCTCTCCCGCGGCCGCGCTACCGCCGACCGGGCACGGTTGCGAGCGGCTCGAGCACAAACGTCACGTGGCCTAGTTCGACGTCCACGCTCGATACGCGGAACGCGCGCCGGCCGTTCGGCCAGACCAGCCGGCCGACGACGCGAACGCCGCGGTCATGCAGGGCGAGCTCGTTCGGCAGCGACTCGGTGGTGAGCGAGCGGACCCACGGGAGCAGCAGCGAGACCGGAACGCGGGCCCGCCCGATCGAGATCGCCTCGATCCGCACGTCGAGCACGCCGTCGTCCACGACCGGCCGCAGTGCCACCGACATGACAAACGGGGCCTTCCCGCGTTCGAGTCGCGCGCCGAGGCGGATCGTGCCGGCTTCGAGCCGCACGACTGGATCGCTCCAGCCGGCGCTAGAGGCGAGGCTGGCTGCGTCCAGCTCGCCCCGCGCCGCGATCCAGCGATTCAGTTGCGCTTCGTCGAGCGTGATCGTTGCCGGTCGGCCGGCGTTGAGCGCCGCGCTGATCGCGTTCTCAACCGCAAAGAGCGCGGACTTGTCGTCCGGCAACCGCGCAAAGTCGATGGGAACAGGCTGGTACCACGCCGGCCGCATCGAAGCGAGCAGCAAGTACCCGACCGCGACCAGGCCTGACGCAATGCTCAGCAGCCTGATCCAGCGGAGCCAGCTTCGCCGGCGCGGGATCGACGGCGGCGTGTTGCCGTCTGCTGGAGCCGCGCAGTGCTGGGTTTCGGCCGGTGCGTGCGTTGTCGGAGCAGCAGAAGGAGCGGGAGAGACCGAAGGATGAGAGCTGACGGGGTTTGGCGTCGCGTGCTCGGTGGGCTGGGCAGCGGGGATGATGACTCTCGGGAGCTTCGCGTTGGTTCCCCGAATACGGATGCGCCGGCGGGCGGCGCTCACGGCATGCCCTTCTCGTCTTCCCACTCGTCGAGCGTCTCGATAGCCTCGTCCGCGTCGAGGTCCGCATCGCCGAGTTCAAAGGTGGCCTCGTCCTTCGGGGGCGGTGCGGCGGCGGGGGCCGGGGCGGCAGGCGAGGTCTGAGCGGCCGGCTCAGGCTCGATCCTGGCGGGCTGCCCGTCGATCTGCACGACGAACGTGACCGGGCCGATGCGCAGCTTGTCGCCCGGGCGCAGGGTCGACTCGGCCACGCGCTTGCCGTTGACGAACGTCCCGTTCGCGCTGCCCAGGTCCTTCACGAGCAGCCGGCCGTTCTTCTGGACGAGGTCGCAGTGCTGGCGGGAGACGTCCTGCGTCGGGATGCGGAGGTGGCAGTCGGTACGCCGCCCGACGCGCGTCGACTCCCGCGTGAGCGGGAAGTCCCGCCGATCCTGGCCCTTGAACATCACCAGCACGGCTTTCATCGTGTATCCGTCTCGCGGCGTGTGAACTGAGCGTGTTCACGCGGCCGTCTGGGTCGCCTGCGATGTTCGACGCGTCGCGCCGCGCGTCCTCGAAATGTTCTACGCACGATGCTATTCGAAAGCCAGCGGGCCAACAAGCGTCCCCAATTATGGCCCCTGAAACGGGTTACGCGATTCGGACGCGGGCGGCCCCGAGCGCGCCGGCACACCTTGCCGACCGCCCCTGCGGCCGCCGCGGCATCGAGGATACCCGAACGGCGACGTTGCACGCTCGCGCGGCTGGGCGGTGGGGGGGGTGCTGTCCCGTGCGCGCGGGGCCGTGCCAGCGCATCATGGTATGAGTGGCAGCGGGGCGGAACAGCTTGTCCGAGCGCGCCGCGCCTTGCGCGCGACTGAGCCCCGGCGCGCCATAGGGCCAGCGGCACGATTCGCTCCAGCCGCGTGCTGCGTTCGCGGACATTGCGGCACGCGCGAGGGGCGTCCGTATTCGAGCGACCGCCTATCGGAAGTGAGCGCGAATTCGCACGATGCGTCCGCGGCGATTCCGCGCATCGCGTTGCGTCGCCCGACGGCATTACCGGATACCGATGGTGACTGGGACGCGGGGGATCAACTAATCATCGCACGCGAAGGGCGTATCGATGAAACCACCAAGGCTGTGGGTCACCGCTCGACCACGAGCGGGCAGCCTGGCTCAGAGGGTCCGAGTACGGCGAGCTCGGACTCTCTCTTTTTATGCGCCCGATGCCCGGCGGCTGGCGGTCCGATCGCCGGGGCGTCCGATCGCTTGCGCGATCGGCTCGGATGCCGGGGCGTCCGATCGCTTGCGCGATCGGCTCGGACAACCGTGCTGTACCGTACCTGGGTGGTGTTCGGGCGCGTGCCAGATTCCGAGCCGACAGCGCGAGCTGTCGGTTGCCGGGGACGTTCCGAGCCGACAGCGCGAGCTGTCGGTTGCCGGGGACGATCCGAGCCGACAGCGCGAGCTGTCGGTTCACGCGCACGCAGGCCGCTAGTTCTCACAGTTGCCCTGGACTTCCGCTTGCGCGGGAGTGACAAAGAGAGACGCGTCACGGGCGCGCCGGACTCCGCAGTAGCGACGGGAACGCCTCGCGCCCCCAGACGCGCAGCCCGAGCCAGACGAAGAAGAGCGCCAGGCCCATGCTGGCGACCACGTCCGAGAGGTAGTGCATCTCGGTGGCGACGCGGCTGAGTGCCGCCAGTGCGGCAATCGGGAAAAGCAGCCAGCGCGTTTGCGGCAGGTAGAGTCCCGCCAGCCCCGCGAGCAGGAACGCAGTTAGCGCGTGCCCCGACGGGAACGAGTCGAGGTCCAGGCGCGGGTCGCCAAACCAGGTGAACTCGCCGGCCAGCCCCTCCCCGGTCATCGGTCGGCCGCGGCCGAACACGAACTTGAGCAGGTGGAGCGCGGCGACGGCGGCGGCGATCGTGGCTACGTAAGCGGCGAGGAGACGGACGCGGCGGGGGTGCAGGAGGAGCGCGGCGCCAAGTACGAAGTACGTCGGCACGTCGAGGACGGCGTAGCAGCCGCGCAGCACGGGTCGGAGCCACGAGCCACGCGGCGCGTGCGACTGAAGCCAGGGATCAAATGTCGGCTCGACCACGAACGCGACGACGAGCAGGCCGAGCCACGCAGTCGCGAGGACGGCAAACGTCGTCGGCTTCATCGTCGTCGCTGCCACTCGTTCGACCCTGCACGGACCGCGCGATCGGCTGCCGTTGGAAAGATCAGTTCGGGCTGCGCCGATGCATCGCCGCGACGCCGGACCGCGGGGGCCGACGGTTGATGCGGTTCCGTCGCTGCGTTGGACGCGGCGGTCCGACGCTGCCGCTTCGTCGGACACGGAGTTCCGACGCTACGAAGCCGCCCCAAGCCGCGCTAGCCCCATTCCTTCAGGCGCGCTTGTAGAACGGCAGCGGCACAACCCGTGCCGCCGTGCGTGTGCCGCGGATGTCGACCTCGAGGGCGGTTCCCGGTGCCGCGAAGGCGGCCGCGAGCAGCCCCATGGCAATGTTCTTGTCGAGCGTCGGACTGAGCGTGCCGCTGGTGACGACGCCAGCCTCGCGCCCGTCGGCGAAGATGGCCGCGCCCTGGCGGGCGATGCGCTTTCCGTCCAGTTCCAGGCCGGCAATCTTGCGTTTCAAACCCGCCTGCTGAAGGTCACGCATCATCGCCGCCCCGACGAAGTCCTTGCTCAGGTCCACCGCCCAGTCCTGACCGGCGGTCAGCGAGTCCCAGTCCTCGGTCAGCTCGTGGCCGTACAGTGGCATGCCGGCCTCGAGGCGAAGCGTATCGCGGCAACCGAGCCCGGCGGGCTTGATCGGGCGGCCGAGGCTCTCCGACTCGCTGAGCAGGAGCGTGGCGGCGACGTGGGCGAACTTGGCAGGCAAGACGATCTCGACGCCGTCCTCGCCGGTGTAGCCCGTGCGGGCGACGTAGTAGTCGTGTCCGAAGGCGATGCCGGTCTTGAAACGATAGCGCTTCAAGTCGCCGATCGGAAATGGGAGCAGCCGGCCCATCGTCTCCAGGGCCTCGGGCCCCTGGATGGCGACCATGGCGGTCTCGAAGGTGCGGTCGATGATCTCGACGCGCTGCCCGCGGCTCTGCTCCGCCCACCACGCCAGCAGCTTCTCGCGGTTCGATGCGTTGCAGACGACGAGGTAGTGGTCCTCCATGACGGAGACGATCACATCGTCCAGGATGCCGCCGTCGGGCCGGCACATGTGGCTGTAGCGGCACATGCCCGGGCGGGCCTGCCCGATGTTGCGAGTGCAGAGGCGCTCGAGCAGCGGCAGGCCGTCAGGCCCGCGGAACTCGACGCGGCCCATGTGCGAAACGTCGAAGGCCGAGCAATGCTGCCGCGTATAGTGGTGCTCATCGAGGATCGAGGTGTACATGATGGGCATGTGCCACCCAGCGAACTCGACCATGCGGGCGCCGTGGGAAACGTGGAACTCGTGAAGGGGGGTCTGGTGCATACTCTCGTTCTCTATGAAGCGGCCGGGGCGCGCCCTCAGTTAGTCAGGACCACGCGGTAGCGCGCCTGGTTTCGGCGCACCCGCTCGATGGCCGCGTTGATCTCGCGCATCGGCATCAGCTCGCTGCGCGTCCGGATGTTGTGGTCCGCGGCGAACTGGAGCATCTCGCGCATCATGCCCCGGCCGCCGATGATACTGCCCAGGATCGCTTTCTGCCCGATGACCAGCTCCATGACGGGCACCGAGACGTTGCCTGGCGACGCGCCCACGAGGCAGAGCTTGCCGAACGGTCGCAGCGCCCGGACCCAGGCCGGCCAGTCGAGATCGACCGTCACGGTCGAGATCAGGAAGTCGAACCGTCCCGCGACGCTTTCCATCTGTCGAGCGTCGGTGCTGACGACGAAGTGCCGGGCGCCGAGCTGTCGCGCCTCGGCTTCCTTGGCGGCGGTCGTCGAGAAGGCGGTCACCTCGGCGCCGTAGGCGGCGGCGAACTGGAGGGCCAGGTGGCCCAGCCCACCGACGCCGATTACGCCGACGCGCATTCCGGGCCGCACGTACCGGCGGATGGGCGAGTACACCGTGATACCGGCGCAGAGCAGGGGGGCAGCGTTCTCGGAAGCCAGGGCATCGGGGATCGGGTGCGCGAAGGCGGCGTCTGAGCGGACGGCCTCGGCGAAGCCGCCGAAATGCCCGTGGCAGCAAACGGCCTGGTTCTTGGGACAGCTCGGCTCCTCGCCGGCCAGGCACTGCTCGCAGGCGTAGCAGGCCCCGGACTGCCAGCCGACGCCGACCCGCTGTCCGACCTGAACGTGCCGTACGTTCGAGCCCACCGCCCGGATCGTGCCGACGATCTCGTGGCCGGGCACGAGGGGATAGGTGCTGATCTGCCAGTCGTTGTCGATCAGGTGGATGTCGCTGTGGCAGATGCCGCTGTGGGTGATGCGGATCTCTACCTCGCCGGGGCCGAGCGGTCCGGGTTCATAGGTGTAAGGCTCCAGCGGCCCGCGGACCGCGGGGGCGGCGTACGCTTGTATGGGCATGCGGGTTCTCTCCAGTTCGCGGCGTCCAAACCGGGGATGATACCCGTTTCGGCCGCGGGACGCCCGCCGCCCCGGGGCCGTACAATGGCGGCGCCATGTTGAACGTAGCCATCCTTACCACCGGCGGGACGATCGACAAGACGTACAACGAGCGCGACGGTTCACTGCGCAACGTCGGCTCCGGGCTGGATGAGATTCTCGGCCGGCTGCGGCTGCACGACGTACAGGTCACGATGATTCCGGTGATGTCCAAGGACTCACTGGAGATGACCGACCGCGACCGACTGCTGATCCTGCAGGCCACGCGCGAGGCGCTCGACGCACACGACGCGGTGCTGATCTCGCACGGGACGGACACGCTGGCGGTGACCGGCGAGCTGCTGCATCGCGAGCTGCGCGACCTGCGCAAGCCGGTCGTGCTGACCGGCGCCATGCGCCCGTACATGTTTCGCGACACCGACGCGTACCAGAACGTGACCGAGGCGCTGCTGGCGTGCCGACTGCTGCCCGCGGGCGTCTACGTGGTCATGCACAGCCAAGCGCTGCGGCTGCCGGGCGTGGTGAAGGACTGGACGGAAATGACGTTCAGGCACGCGTCGGCGGTAGCGGCAAGTACCTGAAGCTGCGATCCGTGGCCGCAGGTCCCAATCAACGGTCAGTCTCATTCGGCACTGATCTCTAACCGCTGCTCAGAGGGGAGCCGCGGTTGACAACCCGCATCGCACTGCACGGGTGGCCGGCGATCGGGTGCCCTGGCCGCCGGCTCATCCAAGTGCCAGCGCGGGTGCGTGATTCGGCAGTGAAGAAGGCCCTCGAAAGCCGCGGCCGGCGAAGCTAGCATGCTGGCGCGTGTTGGGAGTGTCCGGACGCCTGGTGGGTCCCGCGGCCTTCAAAGCCGTTGAAGCGCCGTACCAACGGCGCTTGGTGGGTTCGATTCCCATCCGCTCCCGTGTGCGGGGTTCCGATTAAGGCGGAGACTGCGTAGCAGGAGGCCGCGCGCTACGTGGCCGTCGCCGCTCGCGGGGCTCGCGGGGAATCGCGTCTTGTGGGAAGTGGCGACGGACCGCCGTGTCCGACGAAGAGGTCAAGCCGTATCAGCTACCGAGCGCGGGGTTGCGGCGTTACGTGATCGCCGGACGCGGCGCCTCGGCGCTAGGCGGGGGTCACCTTCACGCAGTCGGCGACGCTGTTCAGGTCGCGCACCACGTCCAGTGTCGCGAGCAGGCAGTACTTGCTGCCGGGACGCAGGCTGACGCCGGGGTCACTGCGCATCTGGTGGTGCCAGAGGTTGCCGCCGCGGGTCCACTCCTGCCAGGATGGACGACGCCGGGCGATCTTCCGCTGGGCGCGCGCCACGACCGGATCCTTGCGGAAGAGGCGGGCGAGCGTCTTGCGGGCCGCCGCGCGGCGCGGAAGCCTGGTCAACTCGACGGTCACCTTCGATCCGGGCTGGATGTCCATGTTCGACTCCGAACAGCCCCGCGCGGGCCCGCGCAGGCAATGCCTGACTGCATACCGAGCCACGCACTGTAGCGGCCCCGGCCGTGTCCAGCAAGGGTGGTCGGCTCGGCGGCGGTCCGCGTACCCGGTCGGCTGGGCCGGGCGGCGCGGCGCCGCGCGCTTCCGGCCACGTCGGGGCCGGTCTCCCCGTTTGGCCGGTTGACATGCTGGCGAGCGGTTCGACAATACATCGGTGCCTGCCTGGAGCGCGCATGCGGACCGTCATCCTTCGCAGCGACGACGCAACCTCATTCGCCACAGGCATTTCGGAAGCGGCCCGGGCCCTGCGCGCGGGGGAGCTGGTGATCTTCCCGACTGACACGGTCTACGGCCTGGCGGCCAACGCGGCGCATCCGCCCGCGACGGCCCGCGTCCGGGCCCTCAAGAGCGCGGCCGCCGCTCTGCCCCTCACGGTCCACCTGGGCCAGCGACGGGACGCCGGGCAGTACCTCACGTCGCCGTCGGCGCTGGCCCGGCGACTGGCACGGCGAGCGTGGCCGGGGCCGGTGACGCTGGTTTGCCCGGAGTCGGATCCGGCCGGGACTGCCGTGGCTGCCCGGTACCCCGACGTGCGACTGGACGAGCTCTATGCGGGCGGCCGGATCGGGCTGCGCTGCCCGGATAGCGCCGTCGCGATGCGCCTGGTGCTGGAAGCGGACGTACCCGTGGTCGCCACGGCCGCCGCTCGGAGCGGCAGCGCGGCGCCGGTTGAGCTGTCGGCGGCGCTGGAGGACTTCGACGGGGAAGTGCGATTCGCGATCGACGGGGGCCGGACTCGCTACGCCCAGCCGTCGACGGTCGTCGAGGTGGACGGCAACCAGTGGCGAATCGTCCGTCCCGGCGCGATCGAGGAGCGGGCGCTCGCGCGGTACGCGGTGAGCGAGGTCCTGTTCGTCTGCACGGGAAACTCCTGTCGGTCGCCGATGGCCGAGTACCTGTTTCGTCGCGAGCTTGGCCGGCAGCTTGGGCTCGCAGACGCCGAGCTGGAGGCAGCCGGGTACCGGGTGGGGTCGGCCGGGACCTCCGCGTACGCCGGCGGGACGGCGTCAAGCGGCGCGATTGAGGCGCTCGCCGGCCGACAGATCGACCTGACGCCGCACCGATCGCGTCCCTTGGCCGTAGAACTCTTGCACCGGGCACAGTGGATCTACGTGATGTCCGACGAGCACCGCCGGGCGGTGCTGGAACTGCTGCCGGCGGCTGCCGACCGGGTCCAGCTCCTGGACGCGGAGGGTCCGGTTTCGGACCCCTTCGGCGGGACGGTGGAGCGGTACAATGCGTGCGCGGAACAGATCGAGCGCGCCGTCAGGCGGCGGGTCGAGGAGTTCGTGAATGAAGATCGCGATTGGTAGCGATCACCGCGGCTACGAGGCCAAGGAGCGGATCAAGGCCCTGCTCATGGACATGGGTCTGGAGATCGCAGACTTCGGCGTCAGCGGCAAGCAGGCGGCGGACTACCCGGATACCGGGCTGGCGGTCGCCGAGAGCGTCGCGGCCGGACAGGCCGATCGCGGGATTCTGTTCTGCGGCAGCGGCATCGGGATGTCGATCACGGCCAACAAGGTGCACGGGATTCGGGCGGCGCTGTGTCACGACGAGCTGACCGCCCAGATGGCCAAGCGGCACAACGACGCCAACGTGCTTTGCCTGCCAGCCGACCTGGTCGGCGATGCGCTCATGCAGGGCATCGTGCGGACCTGGCTCAGCGCCGAGTTCGAAGGCGGCCGACACGCGCGCCGTCTCGAGAAGATCGCGCAGTACGAGCAGAACCACCCCGCGGGCTGCCCCCATCCCGAGTCTACCCACACGGGCTGAGGTCGCCGCCGTTCTCCGGCGGATCTCGGTCAGGTCTCAAAGCGCCCGCGGGTGGGCTTGCGGGCGGTAAAGCCGTCGTTGAGCTCGTGCCACCAGGCGACCTCGCCCTCGCCCAGCCGCCAGCAGAGCCACACGCGGCGTCCATCGAGCACGGCTGGGAAGTCCACGAGTCCGATACGCCAATCCTTCAGCACGCATCCGACGTCGAGCAGCTCGCGGTAGAGTCGATTGAGCATCTCGACACAGGCATCAGCGGCTGCCTTGAGCTGTTCCCGCTCCTCAGCCCGCTCGCGGCCATTGCCGAGCGTGGCCAGCGCGGCGCGCAGGTCGGACAGCTCCTTGTACTTGGCGACGATATCGGCCACGACCTTGCGGACCAGCACCAGCGAGTGGTTCGCCCGCTGAACCGTGAATGGACGGCTCGTCGTGGGCAGGCTGCGATCCGACGCGATGGCCTCATGCGGCGGCATGCTCTTTCACCTCGGCAATCACGAGAAGTGCGACGCCTCAATCGAGCGTACGCAGGCTGCGCGGAGGGGTCAAACTGACGGCGCGGGACGGTGCAGCGGCACGCAAGATGCCGATAGCGCGGCGTAGGCTTGCGAGCGCTTTCAAGCGACGCTTATCAGCCGCGAGGCTGCTGCGCGAGAGATCGTGGTGGCTGGTGGACAGCTCGTGGTGCGCAGTGACGGGACGCGACGCTCAGCCCCCGAGGGCGGGGCCGAGAAGCGCGCCGCCGCAGTTGCACAGCATGTACAAGCCGCACAACACGCAGGCTGCGATCGCTTTCCAGTTCCCCTGGGCAACGCGCGTCAAACTGGCGATGGAGAGCCCGAGCCCGGCCAGGGCAAAAAACATCGCCCCGAACGCCGGGCCGATCACCCACGGGTCGCCCGCCACGAGCTCGTTGATCTTCTCGACGTCCACGCCGCCCGGGCGGCCGGCTGGGGAAAGCAGGCCCGCACGGGCCATGACGTTGATCAGCCGCACGGTCGCGACGGCGAAGAGCACAGCAACGAGCGCGGCACACATCAGCGCATACGTGCCGAAGCTGCTCGCCGCCGCACGCTGCGCTGCCTGCATCGGGTCCAAGGGCGGGAGGGACTTGACGAAGATGTCGGCGTCGGCGGGAAGGCCCGTCGCTCCGTACGGTCTCGCGGCCGGGCGGGCCGTGACGGCCTCGACCGGCGAGTACGTCGACTCGTGGGGGACCGAGACGAGGTTGCGGCAATAGGGGCACGCAGCCGACTTGCCGGCATGCTCGTCGTCCACCTCGATGGGCTGCTGACAGCTCGTGCAGAGAAACTGGATCGACATCGACACTTCCGTTGCGACGCGGGCCGCCGATCGTCCGGCACCGGCGCGGGGCGTGATGATACGGCCGGGCGGGCGTGCTGTCAGCCCGGCGGCGACACGCCGCGTGTTGCCTGTCGCCAAGTCGGCGCGCTACGATGAACGCCGGCGCGGCAACGGACTGCGGCGCCGCTGCAATTCGCCGGGAGCAAACCATGACCAGCGCTCCGACCGGCCGCTACCCGTGGTGGACGCGCGGCGACCTGGACGGCTTTTTCGGGCTGATGGTCGACAACCTCGTACAGGTGCTGCTGATCGTGACACTGTGCACGACGGTGGCGGGCATCCCCGCGGAGTTCGTCTTCACGCACATGCTGCCAGGCGTGGCCGTCAGCCTGATCGTCGGGAATCTCTACTACGGCCTCCAGGCCCGCTGGGTCGCCCGCCGGCAGAACAACCCGACCTGCACCGCGCTGCCCTACGGGATCAATACGCCCTCGGTGATCGCCTACGCGCTCTTCATCATGGGGCCGGTCTATCGGCAGACCGGCGACTGGACGCTCGCCTGGCAGGCCGGCCTGCTGGCTTGCCTTGTCAGCGGCGTCATCGAGACGACTGGCGCCCTCTACGCCGAGCGGCTCCGGCGAATCACCCCGCGGGCAGCGCTGCTCGGCGTCCTCGCCGCGGTGGGCATCACGTTCATCGCGGCCGACTTCGCGTTCCGGATGTACGCCAGTCCGCTCGTCGGCGTCCTGCCGCTCGTCTTCCTGCTCCTGGCGTACTTTTCGCGCTACCGGTTCCCGCTCGGGCTTCCCGGCGGCTTCCTGGCGATCGTCTTCGGCATGCTCATCGCCTGGGGGACGACGCTCGTCGGCTGGCAGGGCTTCGGCGGCGTGGCCATGTCCGCCGCCGCGATCGGTGAGGCGCTCGGCCAGGTCCGGTTCATCGTGCCGAGCTTCTGCGGCGGTGAGATCCTGGCCGCGCTGCAACGGCACGACCTGCTCGTCAGCTTCCTTACGGTCTCGATCCCGATGGGCGTGATCAACGTCATCGGCTCATTGCAGAACATCGAGTCGGCCGAGGCCGGCGGCGACCGTTTCGCCACCGCGCCGTCGCTCGCCGTCAATGGGCTCGGAACACTCGCCGCCGGGCTCTTTGGCTCGTGCTTCCCGACGACCATCTACATCGGGCACCCCGGGTGGAAGGCCCTCGGGGCACGCGCGAGCTATTCGATCGTGAACGGCGTCTTCTTCACCTTCGTGTTCCTGTTCGGGCTCGGGCCGTTCATCGTCGCGCTGATACCCATCGAGGCCGGCGCCGCGATCGTCATGTACATCGGCATCATCATTACGGCGCAGGCCTTCCAGGCGACGCCGCGCGCGCACGCACCCGCCGTTGCCATCGCCCTGTTTCCCGCCCTCGCGGCCCTCCTCGTGGTCAAGATGGGCGGCGCGCTGGACACGGCGGCGCTGACCGCGCCCGCGACGCCGACGCTGGCCACGCTGGCGGCAGGCGCCGATCCGTTCGGCCTTTACCTGGGCGGACTGCTCACGCTGACCGGGGCGAACTCGTCGTGGATCGTGGTCACGCTGATCCTCGCCGCGCTCGGCGCCGAGCTCATCGACCGGCGCTACCGGGCCGCGACGGCCTGGTGCGCGGCGGCGGCCCTGCTCACGGCGCTCGGGCTGGTGCACGCGTACCGGCTCGACGGGAGCACGTTGCACGCGCTCTTCATCTGGCAGGCGGAGAAGCAGACGGAGGCGGCAGTCGCACCGGTCGCGTACCGCGCGCTGCCGATCGCGGTCGGCTACGGCCTGGGCGCGGTGCTGCTGGCGGCGGTGGCCTGGGGCGCGATGCGGCGCGGCGGTGAGGGAGTCGCAACGAGCGATGCGGAGCCGACAGAAGCGGGGGGCGGCGAGTCACGCGGCGCCGAGCAGTCATAGCCGTCACGAAGCCCCATCTACAGGGGCCACAGAGTCGGCACGGCGACGGTGCCGCAGGATCCGACCCTCCCCCCAACCCCTCCCTGGGTGGGAGGGGAGTAGTGGTACAGCGCCGAGACGCGCGTGCGGCGCAGCGCCGCGCGGCTACTTGTAGCTGTTGAGCGTCTTCATGTAGTTGGCCCGCTCGAAGGCCGCGGGGTCGGGCACGGCCCGCTGGCTCATGCTGCCCTTCATTAGGCTGACGGAGTCGTATTCCTTCTCCTCCATCCACGACTCCATGTCGCGCAGGATCTGGGCCAGCTCATAGACGCCCTTGCGCAGCAGCACCGAGCAGAGCTGGCACACGTCCGCGCCCGCCATGATCATCTTGATCGCGTCCTGGGCCGTGGCGATCCCGGTCGTGGCGGCGAGGCTGGCCTTCACGCTGCCGAAGATGATCGCGATCCACCGCATGGGTAGCCGCGACTCGAACGACTCGCTCAGCGCCAGGCTCGGCCGTACCTCCAGCGAAACCAGGTCGATGTCCGGCTGGTAGAAGCGGTTGAACATGACCAGCGCATCGGCGCCGGCCTGGTCGAGCCGCCTGGCCATCGTCGGGACGGAGCTGAAGTACGGGCCGAACTTGACCGCCACGGGGATCTTCACCGCCGCCCGGACCGCCTGGAGCACGTCGACGTAGACCTGCTCGACCGCGGCGCCGTTGAGGCGCGGGTCGGCGGCGACGTAGTAGACGTTCAGCTCGATGCCGTCGGCGCCGGCCTGCTCGATCTGCCGGGCATACTCGACCCAGCCGCCGGTAGTGAAGCCGTTGAGGCTGCCGATCACCGGGATGCGCACCGCGGCCTTGGCCTTGCGGACGTGGTCGAGGTAGGCGTCGGGCCCGAGGCGATACTCCTCGAAGCGCGGGAAGTAGCTGAGCGACTCGGCGAAGCTCTCCGCGCCGGCCTGAAGGTGGTAGTCCAGCTCCTCGGCCTCGTGCGCGAGCTGCTCCTCGAAGACCGAGTGCAGCACGATCGCCGATGCGCCGGCGTCCTCGAGCCGCCGGATCGAGTCGATGTTGGCCGTCAGCGGCCCGGCGGACGGGACGAGGGGGTTCTTGAGGGTCAGGCCCATGTACTTCGTCGTGAGGTCCATCTTCGGAGTCCCTTCAGGTCAATTGAGAATTGAGAAGCAGGAATTGAGAAGCGGGCACACGAGGGTTGGACACATCGCGCGGCACCCCACCCCGTCGAGGGGCGGCACGGCTGCGTCCTGTGGCTTCTTACTTCTCACTTCTTCATTCTCACTTCTCGCCTGGTGCGTTTCAGTTCTCGCTCCGGCCGGTCTCGCCGTAATGCATCGCCGCCATCTGCTCGTACAGGTTCCAGCGCTTGAGGGCGTCCGCCTGCGCCAGGGCCAGGAGCCGCTTGGCTTCCTCGGGCTTGGCCTTGGTGAGCATCTTGAAGCGGTTCTGGTTGTAGGCGAACTCCTCGTACTTCAGCGTGGGCTTCTTCGAGTCCAGGGTCAGCGGGTTCTTGCCCTCGGCAGCCAGCGTCGGGTTGTAGCGGAAGAGCGGGAAGTGCCCGCTCTCGACCGCCTGCTTCTGCGTCAGCAGACCCTGCCGCATGTTGATCCCGTGGGCGATGCAGTGGCTGTAGGCGATGATCAGCGAGGGCCCGTCGTAGTTCTCGGCCTCGATGAACGCCTTGACGGTCTGGGCGTCGTTGGCCCCCATCGCCACCTGGGCCACGTACACGTTGCCGTAGCTCATGGCCATCAGCGCCAGGTCCTTCTGGGCGGCGGGCTTGCCGCCGGCGGCGAACTTCGCGACGGCGCCGCGCGGCGTGGCCTTCGAGCACTGCCCGCCGGTATTGCTGTACACCTCGGTGTCCAGGACAAGGACGTTGACGTTGCGTCCGCAGGCCAGGACGTGGTCCAGCCCGCCGTAGCCGATGTCGTAGGCCCAGCCGTCGCCGCCCACGATCCAGACGCTCTTCTTGACGAGCAGGTCGGCGACCTCGAGCAGCTTGCGGGCGGGCTCGGAGTCCACGCCCGCGAGCTTGCGCTTCAGCTCGGCGACGCGCGCCCGCTGGGCCTGGATGTCCTGGTCGGTCACCTGCGGGGCATTGATCAGGCCGCCGGCCAGCTCCTCGCCCAGCCGGTCGCGCAGCGTCGCGACCAGCTCGCGGGCATACTCACCGAGCTTGTCGAACGTCAGGCGATAGCCGAAGCCGAACTCGGCGTTGTCCTCGAAGAGCGAGTTGCACCACGCCGGCCCGTGCCCGTCGCGGTTCTTCACCCAGGGCGCCGTCGGCAGGTTGCCGCCGTAGATCGACGAGCAGCCCGTCGCGTTGGCGATGATGACGCGGTCGCCGAAGAGCTGCGTGACCAGCTTGAGGTAGGGGGTCTCACCGCAGCCGCTGCACGCGCCGCTGTACTCGAAGAGCGGCTGGAGGAACTGCGAGCCCTTGACCGTGTTGATGCGCAGCTTGTTGCGATCGGCCTCAGGCAGGGCCAGGAAGAACTTGTAGTTGAGTCGCTCGGGCTCGCGCAGCGGCGGCTGGAAGGCCATGTTGATGGCCTTGAGCCGGGCCTCGGCCTTATTCTTGGCCGGGCAGGCCTCGACGCACACGCCGCAGCCGGTGCAGTCCTCCGGGGCGACCTGGATCGTTGTGACGCAGCCCTCGAATTCCTTGCCGATGTACTTGACGTGCTTGAAGGTCGGCGGCGCGTCCTTCAGCAGGGCCGGGTCGTACACCTTCATGCGGATGGCGGCGTGCGGGCAGACCAGGGCGCACTTGCCGCACTGCGTGCAGGTGTTCTCGTCCCAGACGGGGATCTCCAGCGCGATGTTGCGCTTCTCCCACTGGGCCGTGTCGGTCGGGAAGGTGCCGTCGCAGGGCAGCTTGCTGGTCGGCAGGTCGTCGCCCTTGAACACCATCATCGGCGCCAGGACCTCGCGTACGAACGCGGGCGCCTCGTCCGGCGCCGCCGGCCGCATCCCGATGGTGCTGGTGGCCTTCGCCGGAACCGCGATCTCGTAGAGGTTCTCGATGGTCCGGTCGACCGCGGCCCAGTTCTGCTGGACGACCTGTTCGCCCTTGCGGCCATACTCCTTCTTGATCGCGTTCTTGATCGCGGTGATGGCCTGCTCGCGGGGCAGCACACCGCTGATCGCGAAGAAGCACGTCTGCATGATCGTGTTCACGCGGCCGCCCATGCCGGTTTCCTTGGCGACCTTGTAGCCGTCGATGGCGAAGACGCGCAGCTTCTTGTCGATGATCTGCTGCTGCACGGGCCGCGGCAGGCGGTCCCAGGTCTCCTCGCGCGGGAACGGGCTGTTTATCAGAAAGACCGCGCCGGGCAGCGCGCCGGCCAGCATGTCATACTTCTCGAGGAACGCCCACGTGTGGCAGGCCACGAAGTTCGCCTCGCTCACCAGGTAGGTCGAGCGGATCGGCTTGGGCCCGAACCGCAGGTGCGACACGGTCATCGAGCCGGCCTTTTTCGAGTCGTAGACGAAGTAGCCCTGGGCGAAATTCGGCGTGTCCTCGCCGATGATCTTGATCGAGTTCTTGTTCGCGCCCACCGTGCCGTCGGCCCCCAGGCCGAAGAACAGCGCCCGCACGACGTCCTTGTCCTCGGTGGAGAAGGACGGGTCGTAGTCGAGGCTGGAGTGGGTCACGTCCTCCTTGATGCCGATCGTGAATCGGTTCTTCGGCTGCGGGGCCTTCAGGTTATCCAGCACGGCCTTGACCATCGCCGGCGTGAATTCCTTGCTCGACAGGCCGTAGCGGCCGCCGACGATCCGCGGCATGGCCGTGATCTTGCGCAGGGCGCCGTTGAGATTGCCGCACAGCGCTTCGCCGAAGGCTGTCACGACGTCCTTGAAGAGCGGCTCGCCTTCGGCGCCGGGCTCCTTGGTGCGGTCGAGCACTGCGATCGCCTTGACGCTTGCCGGCAGGGCGCTGAGCAGGGCCCGCGGCTCGAACGGGCGGAAAAGGCGGACCTTGAGGAGACCGACCTTCTCGCCGCGGCCGACCAGCGCGTCGACCGTCTCGTGGGCCGTCTCCGCGCCCGAGCCCATGATCACGATCACGCGCTCGGCGTCCGGCGCGCCGACGTAGTCGAAGAGCCGGTAGGCCCGGCCGGTCAGCTTCGCGAAGCGGTCCATGACCGACTGCACGATCTCCGGGCACTTGGCGTAGAAGGGGTTGACCGTCTCGCGTGCCTGGAAGAACACGTCCGGGTTCTGGGCCGAGCCCTTCAGAACCGGCCGGTCGGGCGTCAGCGCCCGCTGGCGGTGAGCGTGGACGGCCTCGGCGCTGACGAGGGCGCGGAGGTCGTCCATGGTCAGCTCCTCGACCTTCATCACCTCGTGCGACGTGCGGAACCCGTCGAAGAAGTGCAGGAACGGGACGCGGCTCTCCAGCGCGGCGGCGTGCGAGATCGCCGCCAGGTCCATCGCCTCCTGGACCGAGCCGGAGCACAGCAGGGCGAAGCCCGTCGAGCGGACGGCCATGACGTCGCTGTGGTCGCCGAAGATCGAACGGGCGTGCGTGGCGACCGTGCGGGCGGTGACGTGGAAGACGGTGGGCAGGAGCTCGCCGGCCATCTTGAACATGGTCGGGATCATGAGCAGCAGGCCCTGCGAGGCGGTGAAGGTGGTGGTCAGCGCGCCGGTGATGGCTGCGCCGTGCACGGAGGCGGACGCGCCGCCCTCGCTCTGCATCTCGACCACGCTCGGTATCGTGCCCCAGATGTTGGGCTGCCCAAGGGCGGACCACTCGTCGGACCACTCGCCCATGGGCGAGGAGGGCGTGATCGGGTAGATCGCGATCACCTCGCTGAGCTTGTGGGCCACGTGGGCGGCGGCCTGGTTGCCGTCGATCGTCACCATGCGTCGGGTTGCCATCGTGTGCATCTCCAGTCGGACGCTCCGCCGGCAAGCTGTGTCGCGGGCCTCTCGGATCGGGGGCGGCCGCTTCAGGCGAGCATCGCTGCGTGTTGTACCGCGCCTCACGCTGTGCCGCGCGGCGCGCCGCTCGTCCCATCGGCGACGGAGCGAGCGATCAAAAATACCTAATTAGTTACAATACGCCGACAACGCAAGCCCCGCCCGGGGAATGTGGTCAGAAATGAAAAGGGCTGTGCCGCTGTGAGGCGCAAGCCGCACCGATTCTGTCCTGAAATCGCGCCCGGCTTCTGCGAACAGAGTGTGCGGCGCGCGGAGTGTGCTGCGTCTCCTCGGGGCAGTGTCGGTCGGTTGAACGGCGGCGCGCTCTGGCCGCCGCACCCGGGCCGCGGCAGTCTGCACCTTTGCCCATCGGATCGCCTCGTCGCCGCACGCGGACGCTCGTGCGACTGGCCTCCGCGGGGCTCGGCAGGGTTACGCGCTCGCGGTGTTCCCCGCCGCATCGGGGCCCTCGATGACGACCTTCGTGGCGCGCGTGTCCCGGACGGCGGTCGGGTGCGGCTCGCCGCTGCTGGCGGGCAGGGTTACGGTGAAGCTCGAGCCGGCGCCGAGGCGCGAGATCACGCCGATGCGGCCGCCGGCCTGCTCGACCACCTCGCGCACGATGGAGAGCCCCAGGCCGGTTCCCGGTATGCCCGCCGTGATGACGTTGGCGCCGCGCCGGAACGCGTCGAAGATCGGCTCGTGCCCGCGCTGCCCGTCAGGGGGGCGCAAGAGGCTCGGATCGATGCCCAGCCCCGTGTCGCTCACGTGGATCGAGATCGTCTCGAGCCGGTCTCCCTGCTCGCGGGCCGTGACCATGACGCGGACGCGGCCCGGCCCGGGCGTGTACTTGATGGCGTTCTCGATCAGGTTGCCCAGGCAGTTGCGCAGGTCGTCCGGGTCGACACTGACGTAGAGGCCGCCGCTCGCGGGCGCCCACTCGACGATCTCAACCTGCTTGGCCTCGGCAAGAGGACGGAACCGCCGGCACAGCTCGGCCACGATCTCGCGCACGTCTGCTCGGCTGCTGCGGTGTCGGGCCGGGTCGGTCTCCTGCACGCGCGCGAGGGTGAGCAGCTCGGTCACCTGCACGATGCCCTCGCGGCAGCGGCGGATGATCTTGTCGCACGTGCCGGGCACCGCCTCGGGCGGAACGATGTTCGAGCGAATCAGGTCAGTGAGGGTCTGGATGACGGCGAGCGGCCCCTTGAGCTGGTGCGCCGCGGTCTGCATAAAGCGGGAGCGACGGCGCTGAAGGTCCTCGATCGCCAGCTTGGCTCGGCGAAGGGACGCGTTGGCGCGGTGCAGGTCGGCCTCCTGGTCCTGGAAGTGCCTGCCGATCCACGAGTTGAAGTAGAGCGCACCGACGACGCCGGACGCCATCGCGGCAATCGCGGCCAGCACGTACTCCGGGCGGGCGTAGAGGCCCAGCGGGGCGCCCGGCAGCAGGTCGAAGTGCGGAGCGAGCCACCCGCGCCACTCCCCGACCACCAGCAGCGAGTACAGCGCCAGTGCCCAGCCGGCCTGAAGGACGGCCTGCCAGCGCGTGAGCACGAGCGACACGATCGCCACGTGGAACAGGTAGAAAATGGCGAAGGGGTTCTCGACGCCGCCCGTGTAGCGCAGGAACGCCGTGAGAAAGAGCAGATCGACCGCGACCTGCAGGTTGGCGAAGCCTACCAGCCACGGAACGCGTCCGATCAACGCCGCGCCCGGCCGGCGCAACGGTCCGACGAGCACCCGTGAAAGCAGGATCCAGACGACGTTCATCGCGGCCAGCCCCAGGAGCAGGCCGAGCAGGGCGGGGGGCCTGAGGACGTCGCCCCAGATGATGCGCTCCAGGGCGAGCAGCGCCGTCGCGGCCACGACCAAACCCCAGCGCAGCCGGATGAACCAGCGCAGCCGGAACATCACCGCCAGCAGCGCGGCCCGGGGATCGAAGTCGTCGGCGGTCCAGCCGGCGCTCGAGTCGGCCGTGCCTGGTGAGTGCGATGGCATTGTGCTACTCGGCGAGCTCGATCACGAGGTCATGATCGCGCATCGCGCGCTCCGTTCGGTCTGCGGGCCGCGCTCCGGGCGTGCTGCCCGCGCGTCAGGCGCGGGCCCGCCCCTGCCGCTGCTCGAGGACCCAGGTGACCGCTTCCCGCAGCGTGCCGGAGTCGAAGGGCTTCTCCAGGAACAGGTCGGCCGACATTGCGTCAGGACACATCTCCCGGCCGTACTCCATCCCGATGGACTCGCCGATCGCGGAAACGAGGATGAGCGGCACGTGCCGCAGGCGATCGTCGCGCCGGAGCTCGCAGGCCACCTGCAGCCCCTCGGAGGGGTGCGTCAGCATGATGTCGAGCAGGACCACGTCAGGCGGGTCTCGCCGGATGGCCTCCAGTCCTGCCTGGCCGGTCTGGTAGGTGCACACGGCGAAGCCGAGCGGCTCGAGGATCATGCGGACGGCGTCGTGCATGTCCGGGTCGTCATCAATGACGAGGACTCTGGGCGGTCGTCGGGAGTCCATGCCGGCCTGTTCCTCCGGGCACGTAGTCCGGCTACCCGGCCAAGGGCCGCGGGGCCACCGCGCCGCGCGGACGCACCGCGGTTACCGGCGAGGTGTCTCCAAGTGTTACTCGCTCGCCGCCAACTGGACAAGCGCCCCTTGAAGTCGGTGGCTGAGGGTCGCGGCGAGCTCGCGCAGCAGGTGGTATCCCAGCGTGTGGTCGAGATCGCAGAGGTTGCGTATCCCGCCGGCGTCGATGCGCACGGCGCGGCTGGCGACCCGTGGGATGGCGGTGGCGGTGCAGCGATGCGGCTGGACGAGCGCCGACCAGCCGATGAGGTCGCCGGCCACGACCGTATCGACGACCCGGCCCTCGTCCAGGTTGTGCTGGTACACGATGTCCACCTCGCCCGCGCGCAGGATGTACAGCGCCTCTGCGGGCTCGCCCTCACTGAACACAGGGCGGCCCGCGGGAAAGTCGCGCTCGTCGGCAATCGCGGCGACGGCCCTGAGGCTCTCGGCGCCCACGCCGGCGAAGTAGGGTATCGAGCGCAGCACCTCGACTGAGACCATGATGCTACCTCCAGTCCACAAGGAGAGCGCAGACCAGGCCCGCCGCTCGCGGCACGGCGGCGGCGACGGCGGGCGTGCAGGCTTCGCCGAACTCCTCCACCTCCGAAACCTCGATGGCGACGATGCGGACGTTGTCGTTGGCGGGCAACGCGGCGCCGACACGCCGCCCCAGCTCGAGCGCGCTTTGCAGGCTGACGTCGTGCGCCGAGTCGCCGTGACGCGTAGAAACGGCACCGGGTTCGAGCACGCTGATCGTCCCGGGCGGCGCGCCGCTGCGTCGGGCATCGATGACGACGGCGCGGTCGAAGCCGACCAGTCGCTCCATCAGGCGCAGGCCGCCGCAGCAGTCCTCCGCCAGTTCGACGCCGGGCAGGTCGTTCAGCGCCGACTTCAGTTGCTCGACGACGCGCAGGCCGACGCTGTCATCGGTGAGGATTGGGTTGCCCAGCCCGAGCACGACGGTGCGGGCTGGACCGTTGGTCCCTGCCGCCTCCGGGGCGCGCGGTGCGCAAGTCGGCATGTGCGGCGTCGTGGACATGACGCGTCCGTTCGTCTCAGGCGCGGTCTTGCTGACTTTCGCGGCGAAGCACCTGGAGCACCTGCCCGTCGGCGGATCGAATGACGACTTCGATCGGCATGCGGCCGGGCAGGTAGTGCGTGGCGCAGCCGAAGCACGGGTCGTAGGCCCGGAAGGCCATCTCGATCCTGTTCAGCAGTCCCTCGGTGACCGTCGTGCCGCGGTGGATGAGCGCCTTGGCCGCCTCCTTGATCGAGAGGTTGATCGGCGCGTAGTTGTTGGTCGTGCCGACGATCAGGTTGACGCGCGTCAGCACGCCGCGCTCATCGGTCCAGTAGTGATGCGTCAACGTTCCGCGGGGGGCCTCGACGCAGCCGACACCTTCATCGGGCGTGGCCGTCGGAAGCGCGCGGTAGTCCGGGCCAGTGATCTCCGGATCGACGGCGAGCTCGACCCAGCGCTCGGCGGCGTAGAGCAGCTCGACCAGCCGGGCCCAGTGCGTGGCCAGCGTGTGGTGCACCGGCTTGCCGCCCAGCGTGTCAAACATCCGCTCGTATTGCTTCTGCGCGAGCGGCGTGGCCATGCCGTCGGCGGCGTTGAGCCGGGAGAGCGGCGTGGCCTTGTAGAGGCCGGAATCCGGGCCGTCCACGAACCCCTTCCAGCCAACCTTCTTCAGGAAGGGGAACTTGAGATAGGACCAGGGCTCGACGTGCTCGGCGACAAAGTCGCGATAGTGGCCGGCGTCGTACTTTGCGTGCTCGCGCCCGTCCGGACCGACGACGCGCACTTGGCCGTCGTAGAAGTTCACGCGGTTGTGGGCGTCCACCGTGCCCATGTTGTACGTTCGCTGCGTATAGGCGTCGCTGGTGATGAGCTGCACGTACTCCGGGTTGCCCAGCACCACGTCGTTGAAGAGCCCCAGCGAGAACTGGGCGAACTCCACCGCGTCGCGCCCCAGCGCCTCGATCTCCCGGCGCTGCTCCTCGGTGATGCCGCGGCTGACTCCGCCCGGCAGCCCCCAGTTCGGATGCACTTTCCGGCCGCCGATCATCTCGATGAGGTGATGCCCGTCGCGGCGCATCTTGAGCACCTTGCCGGCAATGTCGAGGCCGACCTTCTGGATGAGGCCGAGGATGTTGCGCTCGGCGGGCGGGGCCTCCGGGCCGATCACGAAGTCCGGGCCACCCAGCGCGTAGAAGTGCGTTGTGTGATCGGTCGCGAAAAAGATGCAGTAGAAGAGCTCGCGCAGCTTCCTGGCGGTCGGCGGCGGATCGACGTGGAAGAGCGCGTCCAGCGCCTTGGTCGCGGCCATGTGATGCGCCTCCGGGCACACGCCGCAAATCCGCGAGGTCAGGTTGGGCATGTCCTCGGCCAGTCGGCCGACGCAGAAGCGCTCGAAGCCGCGCAGCTCGGGAATCTGGAGGTACGTCTCGGCCACGTCGCCCTTGGGGGTCAGGAAGATGTCGATCTTGCCGTGACCCTCGAGCCGCGTGATCGGGTCGATGCTGATGCGCTGCGTCGTCATGGCAGTACGCTCCGCCTAGTTGTGCACGACCGCCTTCGGCCGCGGCAGTTCGTGTCGCTCCTCGTCGGGCACGAGCGCTGCCCGCCGCAGCAGGCTGCTGGCGAGGCTGAATCGGTAGAAAGTCCCGACCGGATCCGGGATGCCGTCGAGGATGATGCGGTCGATTTCGTCCGGATCCTGAGCGTCGACCACCGAGGCCAGCGCCGCGATCAGTCGGGCGCCGAAGTCCTCCACGCCGGCGTTGGGGCCGTAGCAGCCGATGCAGGGCGAGTTCACCCGCGGGCAGCGCGCCCCGCACCCGGCCCGCGTCGCAGGCCCGCAGCACACGAGCCCTTGCTCCAGCAGGCAGGTCTCCGCGTCCGGAATGACCTGCCAGGTGCGCTTGAACGCCTTGATCTTCTTCTCGCTGCGCGTCCGCGGGCAGTCGTCGCAACACGTCGTTGTCGCGCCGATCACCGACCCGGGCGGCGGCAGCTTGCCCTCCAGGATCGCCACGACGGCGTCCCAGATCCGGTCCGCCTCCGGCGGACACCCCGGCAGCACGTAATCGACCGCCACCGTCTGGGTCAGCGTTCGCACGGTGTCGTAGAAGGCCGGCAGCGACAGGTGCCGTCCGTTCGACTGCGCTTCGGGGAGCGGGATGACCCGCCCGGCGTTATCCGTCGATGGATTGTCACAGTAGACCGCCTCGAAGATCTCCTGCCGGTTGGACAGGTTGGCCAGGCCGGGCACGCAGCCCTCGCTGGCACAGGAGCCGAAGGCCACCAGCACCTTGGACTTCCGGCGCAGCAGCTTGGCCATGTATTCCTGCTCGCTGGTGCGAATGCTGCCGTTGAACAGGCACACGTCGACGTACTGGTCCGGCCAGCTCTCCACATCCCGCACCTTCGTGTCCAGGATGCAGGGGCACAGAACGATGTCGAAGGCCGCGGCCACGTCGAGGATCCTCTCGTTGAGCGCCAGAATCGAGATCTCGCACCCGCCGCAGGACGCCGCCCAGTAGATCGCCAGTTTGCCCTTGTCGCTCATCGCCCGACCTCCATCGCGGCCTGGTGCTCAAGGAGGATCTTCTCGACATCGTCGAGGTGGGCATTCTGCTCGGCCCAGTTCGCGGGCCAGCGCAGCGGGCCCAGTGTGCGGACGTCCTCGACCATCGCGTCGATCGCCTCGGCGAGCTGGACCGCCTCGGCCGCGGAAGCCCACACGAGCCGCAGGCGCCGCCCGCTGATTCCCAGGGCCCGGAGGGTGTGCCGCAGGAGCGCGAAGCGCCGCAGCGTCTTGTAGTTCTGCTCGATGTAGTGACACTCGCCGGGGTGGCAGCCGGCGACGAGCACGCCATCGGCGCCGAGCGAGAATGCCTTGATGACGAACGACGGGTCGACCCGTCCGCTGCACATGAGGCGCACGACGCGCACGTTGGGGGCGTGCTTGATGCGGGCCGTGCCGGCGCCGTCCGCGGCCCGATACGAGCACCAGTTGCAGAAGAAGCCGACGATCTTCGGTTCGTAGATTTCGCGCTGCATGCGGTTGCTCCTACGGCGCCGCGGGCTCCAGGTCCGGCGCGTCGTCGACGAGGGCCGGCTCGCCGTCGCCGCGCGCATCCCAGAGCAGTCCCTCGATTTCGGCCTCGACCTGGTCATTGGCATAGTGGGCGCCGGCGATCGCGCCGGCCGGGCACGCGGCCACGCACGTGCCGCAGCCCTTGCACAGGGCGGGGTTCACCTGGCTGACTTTCTCGTCCGTCAGGAAGTCGATCGCGTTGAACGGACACAGGTTGTTGCAGATGCGACAGCCTGAGCAGACCTGCTTCTCGATCGAGGCCACCACGGGCTCGATCATGACCGTGCCCTTGCTGATCATGCCCTGGACGCGGGCCGCGGCCGCGGCACCCTGCGACACGGAGTCGGGGATGTCCTTGGGACCATGACAGGCGCCGGCGATGAAGACGCCCTCGGTCATCGTCGCGACCGGGTCGAGCTTGGCGTGTCGCTCGATGAACCAGCCGGCCATGCTGCACGAGATTCCGGCTTTCAGCCCCGTCTCGCGCGCGTCACGCCGCGGCTCGATCGCGCCCATCAGCACGACCATGTCGACCGGTATCCGCCGCTGCTTGCCCAGCAGCGTGTCCTCCACCTGGACGACGAGCTTGCCCTCTTCCTCCGGCGTGCGGGCCATGTCGGTGATCTCGGCCACCTTGCCGCGGATGAAGAGCATGCCCTCGTCGAGCAGCCGCTGGTAGAACTCCTCGTAGTCCTTCTTGTTCGGCCGCAGGTCGATGTAGCAGGCGTACACTTTGGCGCCGGTCTTCTCAAGGACCAGGTGCCCGAGCTTGAGCGAGAGCATGCAGCAGATGCCGGAGCAGTACGTGTTGTAGCGCTGATCGCGGCTGCCGACGCAGTGGACGATGCAGACCGAGCGGGGCTCGGTCACGCCGTCGCGGAGCACGATCCGTCCGCCCGTCGGTCCGGAGGCGTTGCACATGCGCTCGAACTCGAGGCTGGTGAACACGTTCGCCAGTTTGCCGTAGCCGTACTGGGGGATTCGGCGGCAATCGAACAGATCCCAGCCGGTGGCCAGGATGATGTTCCCCACATCCACCTCGAGGATCTCGTCCTGCTGCTCGAAATCGACGGCACCGGTCGGGCAGAGCTTCTCGCACGCCCGGCAGCGCTGCCGCTCGAACCAGATGCACGACTTGGTGTCGATCGCGGGGATCTTCGGCACCGCCTGGGGGAAGGGCGTGTAGATCGCCTTGCGATAGCCCATGCCGGCCTCGAACACCTCGTCGACCACCTTGCGCGGGCACTTCTCGATGCACAGGCCGCAGCCGGTGCACTTGTCCTCGCGGACGTAGCGGGCCTTGCGCCGGATTCGCACGCGGAAGTTTCCGATCGAGCCCGAGACCTCCTCGAGCTCCGAGTACGTCAGCAGCCGGATGTTCTCGTGCTGCCCGACTTCCGACATCTTCGGCGTCAGGATGCACGCCGCACAGTCCAGCGTCGGGAACGTCTTGTCGTACTGGGCCATGTGGCCGCCGATGCTCGGCTCGCGCTCGACCAGGTAGACCGGGTGTCCAGCATCGGCGAGCTCCAGTGCGGCCTGGATGCCGGCGATGCCACCGCCCACGACGAGCGTGTGCGGGTTGACGTGGACGGGCATGGGCTCAAGCGGCCGATGCCGCTGCACGCGCGCCACGGCGCCCGCCACGAGCGCTTGGACCTTGCTGGTGGCCGCCTGCCTGTCCTTGGTGACCCACGAGACATGCTCGCGGATGTTGGCCATCTGGAGCAGGAAGGGGTTGAGACCCGCGTTGGCGCAGGCCCGGCGGAACGTCTTCTCATGCAGGTGTGGCGAGCACGCCGCGACGACGACCCGCGTCAGTCCCTCCTTGCGGATGTCGTCCTCGATCAGCGCCTGGCCGAGCGAGGAGCACATGAACTTGTACTCGCGGGCCGCAACCACGCCCTCGAGCGTGCTCGCCCAGCGCGTGACCGCCTCCACGTCCACCGTTCCGGCGATGTTGCTGCCGCAGTGGCATACGTAAACGCCAACTCGCTCGGGCATGAGCCGGTCTCCTATGGGGCCGCTGATCGCTCCGCGACGCTGCCCGCGGCGGCGGGCGCGGGGCCCGTGCCGCAGCCCTCGGCGACGACTTCGGCGAGGTCCTTGACCGCGAGGCGGTCCTCGAGCCCGGTCGTCTTCACGGCATCGCGAAACATGGTGAGATCCTTGGGACAGGTCACGACGAGGCACCGCACGCCGGGCAGCGCCGCCGCCTCGCGCACCCGACTCTCGGCCGGGCGCTCGCGGACGTGGCCCTCCTCCATCCAGATGCGCCCGCCGCCGGCCCCGCAGCACAGGGCGCGGTCGCCGTGGCGCTGCATCTCGACGACACGACAGCCGAGGGCCCGCAGCACGCGGCGCGGCGCGTCGTACACGCCGTTGTAGCGACCGAGGTAGCAGGGATCGTGGTAGGTCACCGTGCGGTCGAGCCGCCGGCGCACGACGAGCCGGCCACTGCCGAGCAGCTCATCCAGCAACTCCGTGTAGTGCAGCACGGGGAGCTTCGCGCTGAGGGGCTGGGCCGTGCCGTTGGTCCACGTGTACTCGTTCTTGAGCGTGTTGTACGCATGCGGGTCGGTCGTCACGATGCGTGCAAACTGGCAGGTTCGCATCGCCGCCAGGTTCTTTTGCGCCAGCAGCTCGAACAGCCCTTCCTCGCCCGCGCGGCGGACGTCGTTGCCGGCGTTCCGCTCGCCGTCGTAGAGCAGCCCGAAGTCGAGGCCGGCGGACTGGAAGAGGCGCGCGGTGGCCTGCGTCGTCTCGGTCACGGTCGGGCTGTACGACGCGTAGTCGCCGACAAACCAGAGCGTCTCGGCGGGCTGCTTGCGGATGTCCTTGATCTTGAAATCGAGCCCGGTCGTCCATCGTGCGCGCTGCTTGTCTGACTTGCCGAACGAGTTGCCGTACCGCCGCAGGTTCTCGAGCGCGCCGGTGAGCAGCTTGTCGCCGCGCTGTTCCGCGAGCAGGGCCCGGCGCAGGTCAACAATGGGCTGGACGTGCTCGACGAAGAGCGGGCACTCGTGGTCGCAGGCGTAGCACGTGGTGCACGACCAGAGCGTTTCGTCCGAAACCACGTCGCCGATCAGGCGCTTGGCCAGCACCGCCTCGACCGGCGCTGCGCTGGCGGCGTCGACGCCGGCCCGCAGCGCCTGGCCGCGCTCGAGCAGATGGCTGCGCAGGGCCATGATCAGCAGCTTGGGCGACAGCGCGGCGCCGCTGCCGTGCGCCGGGCACACTTCCTGGCAGCGCCCGCACTCGCTGCACGAGTACCAGTCGAGCATCTGCCGCCAGGTGAACTGCTCGATGCGTTGCGTGCCTTCCGGGCCGGCGGCGGGGGCCAGGCGTCCGGGCGGCTCGTGGCTGCGGAGCAGGACGCTGAAGACGGACGTGACGACGTGGAAGTGCTTGCCGAGGGGCAGCAGCGTCAGGAACACGAGCACGACGCCGAGGTGAATCCACCAGCAAACCGATGCCACGAGTTCCTGGGTCTCGTGTGTCCACCCTCGCGCCAGACTGCCGAGCAGCGCGGACACGGGCTGCCAGCTTGCAGCCACCGGCGCCGCGCCGAGATTCTGGCGAATGCCCGTGTGGCAGAGCAGCGTCAGCATGATCGTCAGGATGAAGCCCAGCACCAGGTTGCCCTCGAACTGATGGCTTCCCGCATACCGCGCCGGACGTACCACGACGCGGTAGTACAGCCCGTACAGCACCGCCGCGATGACCGCGAGCGCGACCAGGTCCTGGAGCAGCAGCAGCGGGCCGAACGTCGCAAGCACCGGCAGAAGGAACCCCGGGAACAGCCCTTCGAGGATCGCTTGGAGGATCGTCGGCAGCAGAAGCACGAAACCCCAGAAGATAAAGACGTGGGCCAGCCCCGTTCCCCTGAACCGCAGCAGCCGAGCCTGCCCGAACACGAAGATGATCACGTCCAGGACTCGTCGTCCCCAGTCGCCGAACGGTGCCGCTGGTCGACCCAGTCGCAGGTGCTGCACGCGCTGGTAGCAGCGATAGCCAAAGACGCCGACTGCGGCGACCAAGCCGACCAGGACCACGAGCAGGGAAGGCGACATGCTGCGAATTCCTCAAGGTGCCGGCTACTTACCCAGCTTCTCCGCCAGCCGCGGCATGAGCTCGAGCGCGTTGCAGGATGCACCGAACTGCGCGACGTCAAAGATGGGCGCCCTGGCGTCGGTATTGATCGCGATCATCAGCTCGGCCTCGGGCACGCCCTCCAGGTGCTCCGGCGCGCCGCTGATGCCAACGGCCAGGTAGAGCTTCGGCTTGACCTGCTTGCCGGACTTGCCCACCAGGCGCGCGGTCGGAAGCCAGCCCTGGTCCACGACCGGTCGCGACCCGCACACGACGCCGCCGAGCGCCGCGGCCAGTCGCTCCGCCACCGCGAGGTTGTCGCGGTTCTGAATGCCCCGCCCGACCGACACCAGCACCGTCTCCTTCGCGATGTCCACGTCGGTCGCGGGCGGCTCACGGTACTGCTTGAAGCGCGTCCGGGCCTGCTCGACGTCTCCCGGGGCGGAGACCGCCTCGACGGTCGGGCTTCCGGCCCTGCGTCCCTCGTCCGGCTTGTAGCCGCCGGGCATGACGGTCGCGATGCAGGTGGGCGCGGGCAACGTGCCGCTGGCGATCAGCTTCCCGCCGCAGGTCGGCGCCGAGAACCTCACCTCGTCGCCGGCTGCGGTGAACGTGCGGCAGGAAGTGGCCAGTGGCCAGTTCAGGCGCTGCGCCAGCCCGCAGGCCAGGTCCGTGCCGATGGCGGTGTGCCCGAACAGGACGAGCCTCGGTTGGTGCCCGGTCAGCAGGTTGGCCAAGGCATCGAGGCAGGCATCCGGATTGAAGTCCGCCAAGTCCGGGCGCTCGACGCAGGTGACCTTGTCCGCCGCGCCGAGCTCACCCACGAAGTTCCGGTGGTCGCTGCTGACGAGCAGCGCGGTCACCCTGGTGTTCAGGCCGTCCGCGAGGCGGCGAGCGGCCGCGAGCATCGTGAACGTGATGTCCGTGAGCTTCCCGCGCAGCGTCTCGACGACGACGCAGACTTCACCGCACATGGTCTCTTCCTTTGGCGGGCGCCGGCGCCCGCGTGCTTCACCGGGTCAACTCGCGATGCCCCGCTCCCGCAGCAGGCCGGCAAGCCGCTCGGCGACCTGTTCGACCGTGCCCTCGATCATCTCGGCGCGGCGGCCCGCTTCCGGCGCCGCCATGGCGGTCACCAGCGCGCCCGCGCCCTTGTCGGCCAGATCGACTGCCAACTCCTCGATCCGCGCGGTTTTCATCGCCTCCATCACCTTGCTCGTGACCACGTACCGCGGCGGCTTCTCGGCTGCCTGGATCCCGAGCACGGCGGGGCCGCGGACTTCAATTTCGGCCGTAAGCCCACCCGGGTATTCCTTGTCCACGGTGATTGCGCCGCTGCCCGGCACGACGCGCGTGACATATCCGACGTAGGGCAGCCCGAGCCGCGCCGCCAGCAGGGCTCCAACGAATCCGTCGAGGTCGTCCACGGCCTGCGTGCCCGTGAGAATGAGATCGAAGCGAATGTCGCCGAGGGCCCGCTGGAGCACGGCCGCGATTCGCCCGTTGCCGGGCCCTTGGTCGAAGCCTTCCCCCGTGAGCTTGATGGCGCGATCGGCGCCCTTGGCGAGCGCCGTGTAGAGGGTCTCGTCGACGTCGCCCGAGTCGAGCGCGACAACCGTCACCCGGCCGCCGTGGCGCTCCTTGAGAAGCAGCGCCTCCTCGAGCGCGTGGTCGTCGAGCTCGTTCGGCATGAGGCGCAGGAACGTGCGGTCGAGCAGGCCCGAGCCGGGGTCGATCTCGAGGTCCTCCACGAGGTCCGGCACGAACTTGATGACGACAACGATGTCCATCGCGAGCTCTCCCGCCCGACGAGCGGTCGCTGCAGCGCTCGGCGGGCCTATCCGAACATCGACTCAGCCAGCAGCTCGGCGATGTCCTTCACCGCCAGCTTGCCCTCGTTCCCCGTGCTCTTGATGGCGTCCTCGAACCGCGGTGTCTCGTAGGGGCACGCCACCGCGAGCACGTCCGCCCCGATTGCCAGCGCCTCCTTGATCCGCCACTCGGTCGTGCGCGTGTGGGCCTTCTCCCAGGAGAAGCCGTCCAGCCACATCCCGCCGCCGCCCCCGCCACAGCAGATGCTCAGCGCCCGGTTGTGCGACATCTCAACAAACTCCAGGCCCGGGATGGCCTGGAGCAGCCGCCGCGGCTCCTCGTAGATGTTGTTGTCATTCGCTCGACCCAGGTAGCACGGGTCGTGGTACGTGACGCGCTGCGCGCCGCGGTTCTGGAGCAGTGGCCGGATGCGCTCCAGCCGCTCGGCCAGGAACTGCGTGTGGTGCTTCACCGGCCGGTCGAACCCGAGCCGCGGGTACTCGTGCTTCAGGGCGTTGTAGGCGTGGGGGTCCGCGGTGACGATTTCCGCGAAGCGGTACTTCTTCATGGCGACGGCGTTCTTCCGCGCCAGCAGCTCGAACAACCCCCACTCGCCGGTGAACGCCTGCGTGTCCCCGTCGCTGTTTTCCTCCGGGCCGAGGATGCCGAACTTCACGTCCAGAACGTACAGCACCTTGGCCAGCGCACGGGTCACCTGCTGCACGCGCGGGTGATACGAGCCGTAGTCACCCACGAACCAGAGTACGTCGACCGGGTCTTTGTGCGTGGCCATCACCGGCACGGGAACGGTGAAGTCCTTGGCCCAGTCGGCGCGCTTCTTCGGCGACTCACCCAGCGCGTTGCCGTACCGCCGTGAGTTGCCCAGCGCCGTCTGAAGCTCCGCCGGGATGCTCCCGCCGACCAGCATCTCCGTTTTTAGCGTGGACAGCAGGCCGCGCGTCAGCGGAATCTTGCTCGGACAGACACTGGCGCACGCGAAGCACGACACGCACAGCCAGATCGTGTCGCTCTCGAGCACGCCGTGCCAGTCGTCCGCCCGCAGCGCGGCGATGAGCGAGCGCGGTGGGTAGTCCATGGCGAAGCCGTACGGGCAGACGCCGCTGCACGTCCCGCACTGGAGACACTTACGGATCTGCTTGCCGTCCGGTGTCGCCTCGATCACCTTGTCGAGAAACTCGTACGACGTAACGGCCGACATGTCGTGGCACCTCACGGGCCAGGGACGCACGATCGCTTGAGGCAGGGCCGCCGGCGCGGCCTGCCGCATCAGCCCCGCGGCACGCGGCCAACCGCGCGAGAGGGCCGGGTCGCAGAAGCGTCGGTCAGTCGCTCGGCTTCCTCTGTCTCCACCGCATCGAAGCGCGAGTCGTCGTCGCTCTTGAGGAGCTGGACGCACAGCCGCGGCGCGCGGATCAGCGGTGAGTGCGCCAGCCGCACCAGGAGCTGCGCCCGGCTGTTCACGTGAAAGTGACGGTACAACCGCTTGACCTGGTCATGGACCGTGTGCGGACTGCGGACGAGCGCATCCACGATCTGCCCCTCCGACGAGCCGGCCAGCAGCAACTCGAGCGTCTGCTGCATCGGCCGCGGGAGGTCGGCTGCGAGATCGTCGTCCGCCCCGCGCCAGAGCCGCCCGAGCTCCGCGTGGAGCAGCGCCACCACGCGGCGCTCCGCTTCGCCGAACGGGCGCGCCCGCGCCGGACGCGTCAGGATGATGAGGTGGACGCCGTTGCCGCCGGGCAGTCCCTGGCTCGAGCAGATGAAATACTCGCAGTCCAATGTGCGCCACGGGTCAAGGTCGGGCCGCTGCCGCCACGACTGCCCCACCGACATCGCCTGACGTGTGCGCACGACGGTCGCGCTCACCCGGCCGGTGTCCGTCGGCAGGCCGAGCGCACCACCGCTCCGCTCCACCAACGCCCGATAAACACGAACCAGCCGCGGCTCCCGAACCCCGACGATTACCGCGCCGAGCACGCGAGGTGTGTCCGGTCGTCCCCGGGGCACGATCTCCGCCGCGACGCCGGTCCCGCCCTCGACCAGGCGGAGTGATTCGAGCAGCAGGTGTCGGCGCCAGGCGAGCGGCGAAGGTCCGAGGTCGCGCAAGTCGGCCAGAAGGCGAAACACGGAGCGGACTTGTCGGAGGCTCAGCCGCGACTCGGATGCAGGGAACACCTTTTCAGGTGTGCGGCGCTCGGTCGTCCGGCTTGCGGGAGACATGCGCGACCCCTAAATAGGGGTATTAGCTCCAGACATCCGTTTGCCATGGTAGCAAGCCGCGTATTCCGGTTCAAGAGGTTCCGAATAGCCGTAAACGGCGATTGAGGAGTGCCGCGCCTGGCGAGTCAGGGGCATCGCGCTGCGGGGGGCGATCGTCGCAGGGGCAGACAACCCGCCCCGCCCCCGGGGCGGGCGGTTCGCTCAACGCACGTCGGCGCTCTGGAGCTGTGCCGGTTCGATTCGCGCGCTGATGTCCGTCGGTGGCGAACCCAGCCAGGTCGTGCAGATCGACACCGCCGTCGCCATCGAAGTCCGCCAGACGATCTTCATCGCCCACGTTCACACCGGGACCGCTCATACCGTACGTGAACCCGAGCGGTGTGTGTTCGCGGATGCGGCAGGACCACGTCTGTGCGTTGGTCGTCGTACCACAGAACCTCGCGGGTCCTCTCAGAACGGACCAAGGACGGCCTGGTCAAACGGTTCGAGCAGAAAGCCTGGACCGGCGGACCGCCGCCCTACGGCTACCGGGTCGAGCAGACCGCCGACGGACTGCACCGGCTGACGATCGACGAGGCGGAAGCCGCGGTCCTGCGGTGGGTGTTCCAGGTCTACACCACCGAGTCGGTCGGCCTGAAAGCCATCGCCCACCGGCTCAACCAGCGCGGCGTGCCGACGAGACGCTGCCCGACGTGGACGCACACCAGCGTCCGGCGGATTCTGACGAACGACATCTGCATCGGGCGGATCGTCTACAACCGCCGGAAGTACAAGCTCAACAAGCGCACCGGCCGGCGGGTGCCGGTGTGGCGCGACGCTTCCGAGCACATCGTGCAGAACGACGAACGGCTGCGCATCATCGACGACGCGACCTTCAAGGAGGCCCAGGACCGGCTCGCGCTGCACGCCCGGCCGCGGCACGACAACGGGCAGCTTCTCGCCCCGGCCTACCGGCCGTTAACCGGGATGATCTTCTGCGAAGCGTGCGGCAGCGTGTGCTACCGCCGCACGAGCCGCAACCGCAAGGGCGAGCACCACTACTACGAGTGCGGCTGCCGTCAGCGGAACGGCCCGGAAGCTTGCCGCAACACCGGCAGCGTCCGCGAAGACCTGCTGCTGGAACGGATCACGCGGACCTTCCGCGAGGTCTTCGCCGACGCCGACTCGCTGATCGAGGACGCGATCGAAGAGGCCCGCAAGCTCACGCAGGCGAGCCGCGGCGAGCTTCAGCGCGTTCGCGCGAAGATCGGCGAGATCGACAAGAAGATCGGCTCGATGACCCGGCTCCTGGTGGACCCCGACATCGACGCCACGGCCAAGCGGGCGGTATCGCGGCAGGTGGGAGAACTCGAAGCGGAGCGCGAGCGGCTTCGGCAGGCGGTGGCCGAGCTGGCCAGCGGCGCGAACGACACCCTCGGCCGGCTGGCCGGCGCCGTCCGCCAAGCCCTGGTGGAAGCTCAGGAATCGCTGGCGACGGTCGCCACGCCGACGGAGATGCGGGACTTCATCGAGCAGTACGTTGGGCCGATGGTGCTCAAGCCGAGCGGGGACATCGCCCGGAAGGAAGCCCCGCCCATGGCTGAAAACGACACGGCCCCGGCCGAAGCCGGAGCCGTGAAGCGGTCAATAGCGGGGGCCCGCT
>CAADGM010000069.1 GCA_900696535.1 uncultured Planctomycetota bacterium | reverse complement strand
GCCTGCCCCGGCGCATGCCGGCCAGCTGGCCTCCCGCACCGGGATACCCTTTGCCGCCGGCCGGGTCGGATAGCATGACGCCATGATGCCGCGGAATCTCCAACTGATCCTGGCCTACGACGGCTCGGGGTTCCACGGCTGGCAGCGGCAGCCCGGCGTACGGAGTGTCCAAGGCGAGGTCGAGGCGACCCTGCGCCCCATTCTGCGTCACCCGCTCACCGCCCACGGCGCGAGTCGCACGGACGCCGGCGTCCACGCCCGGGGCCAGTGCGCCCACGTGCCGACTGACTGCACGATCCCGATAGAGAACCTGCGCCGCGCCGTGGCCCACCACCTGCCGCCCGACCTGGCGCTCGTCCACCTGCGCGACGTGGCGGTCGACTTCCACGCCAGCCGCAGCGCACTGTGCAAGCTGTACCGCTACCGGCTCTATGCCGCCCCAGAGCGTCCCGTGGAGCACCACGCCGCCGGGTTCACGTACCACGTATGGTACGTACTCGACGAGGAGCGGCTGCGGGAGGCCGCGCGACGACTGGTGGGTCGGCACGACTTCCAGGGATTCGCCACGGCCGGCAGCCCGAAGCAGACCACGGTGCGCACGATCCAGTCCGTCGAGGTCAGTCGCGCGGGGCGCGAGATTCGGATCGACTTCGTCGGCGACGGGTTCCTCTACAACCAGGTTCGGAACATGGTCGGGACGCTCATCGAGATCGCCCGCGGGCGCTGGCCCATCGAGCGGATCGACGAGGTCATCGCGGCGCGCGATCGGCGCCTGGCCGGGCCAACGGCGCCTGCCCACGGGCTGTGCCTGGAATGGATCCGCTACCCGCGCCTCGCTCCGGCGGCGGGCCCGGCGCGTGTGCCGGCGGGAGGAGAGACCTCATGAACCTGGTCGATCGCGTGGTGCTGGTGACGGGCGGCGCGCGGCGCATCGGTCGCGCGATCGTCGAGCGCCTGGCCGACTCCGGGTGTCGCGTGGCCGTCCACTATCAAACGTCGCGCGACGAGGCGCAGGCGCTGGTCGAGCAATTGCGGGCGGCGGGGCGCGAAGCCGACGCATTGCCGGCGGACCTGGCTGATCCGGCCGCGTGCGGCGGACTGGTGGAGGCCGTGCTGCGGCGGTTCGGGCGGCTGGACGTGCTGGTGAACAACGCCAGCGCGTTCGCGCCGATGACGCTGGAGGACTTCTCGGTGGCGGTGTGGGACCGCATGTTGCGGGTAAATGCGACGGCGCCGTGTGTGCTGGCGCACGCCGCTCGTAACGCACTCCGCGCCGCCGGCGGGCGCATCGTGAACCTGCACGACGCGGCCACGCTCCGGCCGTGGCCGGACCACGTGGCGTACATGGTGTCGAAGGGGGCGCTCGACACGCTCACGCGCGTGCTGGCCCGGGCGCTCGCGCCGGAGGTGAATGTCGTCGGTATCGCGGTGGGCGTGGCGGCGTGGCCGGAGCACTACGACGAGTCGCTGCGCGAGAGGCTGGTTGCACGCATCCCGCTGCGGCGCGCCGGCTCGCCGGCCGACATCGCGGCGGCGGTCCACTACGTGCTGCGAGACGGCGACTACCTGACCGGGACAATCATCCCGGTCGACGGCGGCCGGCACGTGGTTTGAGCCCTCCCCGCTCGCGGCGGAACGCGAACGCGCCGCGAGCCACACCGACACTGTGTGCGTCGGCATGGCTCGGCTTGTCGCGGCGATCCGGCTGTTGTCTACGTCAACGTCGGCGGAACCCGAGCCCCAGGCCGAGCAAGGCGAGTCCAACGGACGCCGGCTCCGGCACGACGCCGATGATCACGTTGTCCATGCCGAAGTTCTCGACCGACTGGGCGTTGAGGAAGGCCGGCGTGAAGCGCACGCTCGTGATCGGGCTGTCCAGCGTGAAGCCGAAGAAGCCAGTCCCGATACCGAACCAGTCGGTGGCCATGTTGGCCAACACGTCGTTGACCTGGTCACGAAGGATGAGCGATGACGCGGACCGGGCGCTGAAGAAGTTGGCGCCGAAGGACCACACGGGCTCGGCGAAGACCAGCTCGAACTCGAACCGCGGCGGCGCGCCGCGAACGTCCGCCCAGACGTACTTCGTGCCATCAACGTTCAGCGCTCCGCTGCCGACGTCGATGTACAGGTGGCCGTTGTTGGGAAGCACCGGCACCACCTGCACCGCGGGGAGCGATATGCCTGCGGCCGGAACCAGCCCGAGCGGCGCGGTCTCGAAGGTCTCGACCAGCGGCTGGAGGTTGCCGGCGATGGCCTGGAGGTACGCATCCCGGTTCGTGTAGATCTGGGCGGCGCTCGCCTGGCGCTGCCCGGCGAGGGTCGCGGCCGCGAGGGCGAGTGCCAGTACGGCCGTGCGGACGTGGGGGCTGGAGCGAACAGTCGTCATCATGTCAGTTCTCCGTGCTCTGTCGGTTTCGTGATCGGCGGGGATGGACGCGTCGGCCCGTTCTCCTGCGCCCGCCGCTCAATTCACCTAACGAGGGCGGGCCGTTCGAGGCGCAAAGCCCCGACAACGCCAGCCCGGTCCGCCGGGTTGCGCGGTATCCTCCGCCCCGCGATGAAGCTGGTTTCGTGGAACGTGAACGGAATTCGGGCGGTTCTGAGGAAGGGATTCCTCGACTACGTGGCCGACGCCAGGGCCGATGTGATCTGTCTCCAGGAAACCCGCGCCACGCTCGAGCAGTCCGGGCTCGACTCGCTGCTGGCGCTGGCTGGCTACCGCATCATCTGGAACGCGGCCCGAAAGCCTGGCTACGCCGGCACGGCGGTCCTGGCGCGGATCGAGCCGGCCGACGTGCGTCTCGGCCTGGGGGTGCGCTCGCACGACCAGGAGGGCCGACTGATCACGCTCGACCTTGGGGCCTTCTTCCTGGTCAACTGCTACACACCCAACGCGCAGCGCGGCCTGACGCGACTGGCGTACCGCCTGAAGTGGGACGCGGCGTTTCGCCGCCATCTCAGGCAGCTCCAGGAGACGAAGCCCGTGGTCTTCTGCGGCGACTTGAACGTGGCGCACAAGGAGATCGACCTGGCGCGGCCGAAGGAGAATGTCAACAACGCCGGGTTCACGCCGCAGGAGCGGCGGAGCTTCGGCCGCACGCTGGGGCTCGGTTTCGTCGACACGTTTCGGGAGTTCTGCCAGGAGGGCGGGCACTACACGTGGTGGGCGCAGTTCGCGGGTGCGCGGGCTCGAAACATCGGGTGGCGAATCGACTACTTCTGCGCGTCGGAGTCGCTTCGGCCGCGCCTGGTATCGGCGACGATCGAGCCGCAGGTGATGGGCTCGGACCACTGCCCGGTGACGCTGGCGATCGACTGACGGGGGGCGCCGACGCCGGACGCCTGCGGTCGCCGGCCGAATTTGCGCCCGGGCTTAGCCGCGCCGAATCTGACGCCGATACGAGCAGTGCGCAAACCCCTCCTTACTGTCTCTCACACCGGGACCCGCACCCGCGGGTCCCGGCTGTTCAGTCGGGCGGGACCGCGTGCCGCGCCATCCCGGCCGGAAGGCCCGCGACCAAGTCGAGGCGTGCGGGGATGCGGCCGACGTGAGGCAGTAGCAGCGTGCAGCGGCGCGCGGGAATAGCGGCCCGGGTACTACGTTGTGCTCTTAATGGACACCGCCGGGCTGCCCGGTCGACATCGATTATCGGAGCGTGTCACGCCCTGAAGCCAGATTAAGCTTGAATTAGCGGGTGTCCGGCTCTATCGTCGTACGGACCGGCACCGTCGTGCCGACCGCCGCACCCCTTGCCGCCGCCAACGGTGAAGAGGCACAAATGAAGCTCGCCACGCGACTTACCGTAGTCACTCTCTGTCTGTTTGCGCTCCCGGGACTGCTCCTGGCTCAAGCCGGAAGCGCCACCGAACTCACGGTTGAAGGCGAGCGACTTGACCCGTCCACGTACGGGCCATCGTTGGTGGAGTCCATGGGCGCTGTCCTGGCTCGCGACCGCTGGCTGCCGCGGGCCCTTCCCAAGGGGCACACGAACGAGCCGGGCGAGTGGCAGGTCCCATCGCTGCGGGCGATGAGCAAGGCGCACTCCGGCGAGATGCACGTCACGAACAACTGGGGCGACACGCGGATGGGCATCGGTTTTGGCCGACCCGTGCGTGTCGAGGGGGCCTGGTTTGCTATCCAGCAGACGCGCGGCGCGACGGCTCCGGCGATCCGGGTGCTGGGCTACCGCGATGGGCTGGTGGTCGGCGAGACCGACTGGTGGGACAAGTTCGACGTGGAGCCATCGTTCTTCGCGATGGACCTGCGCGACGTGGACCGGATCGAGATCATCGCCCAGCCCGCGGTGAACGGCGCGGCCTGGTACGCGCTGGATGACCTGACGTACATCGTGTTCGACGAAAGCACCGGCCACGGGCAGCGCGTCGTGGTCGACTTCGAGGATCTCACTCACGGTCAGAAGCTCACGGGCAGCAGCTACGCGGGACTCGACTGGGAGATTGGCGGCGGGGTCTTTCCGGACGACTCGGGCATTCCCGCGCCGGAGGATCCGCGCAGCCTCGATGAACGCCTGAGCGGGTTGCGGGGAGG
>CAADGM010000068.1 GCA_900696535.1 uncultured Planctomycetota bacterium | reverse complement strand
TCGTGCCCGTCGTGCTCGCCGACTTTGCCATGCCGTACACGCCGACCGAACGCCGTCGCCTCGTGGCCTGGTACGCGACGCTCACGCTGCTGCTGGCGCTGATGATGTACTTCCGCCCGGCGGGCGCGGCGATGCTCTGACGCGGCGACACCCCGCGGCTTGACCCCACGGGCCGGCGTGCCGTCCAATACGCGGCCCGGCCTCTTTTCCCGGAGCGTATCGCGTGGTGCCGATCTCGATTCAGCACGTGGTCAAGGCGTTCGGCAAGGTCCGCGCGCTGGACGACGTCTCGGTCGAGATCGACCGCGGCGAGCTGTTCTTCCTGCTCGGTCCGTCCGGCTGCGGGAAGACGACGCTGCTGCGGACGATCGCCGGCTTCTACATGCCGGACGCCGGACGCGTGTGCTTCGGCGAGCGCGACCTGACGCACGTCCCGCCGGAGGCGCGCAACACGGGAATGGTCTTCCAGAACTACGCGCTGTGGCCACACATGACTGTCGAGGCCAACGTCGAGTTTGGCCTGCGCGTGCGGCGCGTGCCGCGCGCCGAGCGCCGCCGGCGCGTCGCCGAGGCGCTCGACATGGTCAAGATGGGCCAGTACGCGCGGCGAAAGCCGAACCAGCTCTCGGGGGGGCAGCAGCAGCGCATCGCGCTAGCCCGCGCGCTGGTCATCCGGCCGCAATGCCTGCTGCTCGACGAGCCGCTGAGCAACCTCGACGCGAAACTCCGACTGGACATGCGGACCGAGATCCGCCGACTGTGCAAGGCCGCCGACCTGACCGCCGTCTACGTCACGCACGACCAGAAGGAGGCCTTGTCGATCGCCGATCGCATGGCGGTGATGTTCGCGGGCCAGATCGTCCAGGCCGGCACGCCGCAGGCCCTGTATCGTCGCCCGGCAACGCCAGCGGTGGCGGATTTCCTGGGCGAGACGAATTTCGTGCCGGGGGAGATCGTCGAAGTGTCGGGCGAGACACGCGCCGTGCGAACCGCCCTGGGTATTCTGCGGGCCCACGGCGACGCAGGCGGACCACGCCAGGGACCGTGCACACTGTCAGTCCGGCCGGAGGCGATCGTCGTCGGCATCGACGACGCGACAGAGAACCGCTTTGCCGCCCGCGTCGTGCAGGCGACGTACCTGGGCGAATCGGTCCAGGTGACCCTCGACGCGAGCGGGACTACACTGCGAGCGACGGTGCCGGAGCGGGCGGGCGGAGCGGGTCTCGCCGACAACGGCACGGTCCAGTGCGGCATCGACGCGCGGGATGTTGTTGTTCTGAACGCATGACGGCGTGGCCGTCTCTCCGCTGGGCAGGAAGATCGGGCTTGCCGACAGGCACGGATCGAACGACGAGTTCGTCAACCGACTCCATGGACAAGGGAGCGAGGTGCGCAGAACATGGGTGACTCGCGATACGTGGGTCTGGTGACGAGCGGGCTACTGCTGATCTTGGCGTGGCTCGCAGTACCGGTTCGAGCCCAGCCCGCCGACCTCGAAATCATCACCCCCCACAACGAGAACATCCAGGCCGAGTTCGAGCGTGGCTTCGCCCGGCACGTCGGCCGCGAGCTGCGCATCCGCTGGATCAAGAAGGGCACCGGCCAGATCATCCAGCAGCTTGAAGCCCAGGAACGCGGCTCCCCCGGCGGCTCGTTCGGGCTGGACGTGTTCTTCGGCGGCGGCGTGCCGGATCACGACCTGGCCGCGCATCGCGGCTACACCGAGCCGGCCAACCTGCCGGAGGACATCCTCAAGGGAATCCCCGCGCAGATCGCCGGCGTGGCAAACTACGACCCGCAGAAGCGCTGGTTCGGCGCGGCGCTCTCCTCCTTTGGCATCCTCATGAACAAGCGCGGCCTGGCGGCGCAGAGTCTTCCCGAGATCGCGTCTTGGGAGGACCTGGCCGCTCCGCGGATGTATAGCTGGGTGGTCATCGCCGACCCGCGCAAGAGCGCCAGCGTGCGCGTCAGTTACGAGCTCGTTCTCCAGCAGCACGGCTGGGAGCAGGGCTGGGCCCTGCTCATGCAGATGGCCGCCAACAGCCGCCTGGTCACCGACTCCTCCAGCGCCATTCCCAATGAGATCGCGACCGGCAACGTGCTGGCCGGTCCGTGTATCGACTTCTACGCCTACGGCCGCGTCGCCGAGGCCGGCCCGGGCGTGCTGGCCTACGTGAACCCGCAGGGCGGCGCCGCGGTGACGCCCGACCCGATCTCGCTGCTGCGCAAGGCCCCGCACCGGGCCCTGGCCGAGGAGTTCATCGCCTTCGTGCTGAGTCCGGCCGGGCAGAAGCTCTGGGTGCTCCCGCCGGGCGCGGAGGGCGGCCCGACGCAGCACGCGCTCTATCGCTTGCCCGTCCGCGCGGACATCTTCGCCGCGTTGCCGGCCGATCTTCCGATCAAGGATCCGTACAAGGAGGCCGTGGCGGGGGTCTTCCGTCACGTCGACGACGCCCGGCAGCGCGCCCGAAACGTGCTCATCTCCGAGCTGATCGGCACGGCGCTCGTCGACCGGCACAAGGAGTTGCGGACCGCGTGGAAAGCCATCATCGACGGTGGCTCCAAGCCGGCCGCGCTCGAGGAGTGGCGCCGCATGCCGTTCACCGAGGACGAGGGGATGGAACTCGCTCGCAAACTCGAGGCCGGCGGCATGGAGGCCAAGCGCCTGGTGCGCGACTGGTCGCGGTTCTTCGAGCAGAAGTACGAGCGGGTCAGGTCGTTGTCGCGGTAAGCATGGCGGCGCTGGCCGCGCCGTGGCCTGCCTTCCACCCCGTCGACGTGATCTCGATCATGGCGACCGCGCTGCGGTTGATGAGTACCACGGCCGGGCTCTCGCCGACCGGCCGCCCCGCGTGCGTCGCACCGGTCAGCAGGATGTAACCGCTGCCGTCCGCCCGCAGCGCATCCGAGGGCCGCACCGTCGAACTGGTGATTGCGTCCACGTGGTAGTGCCCCACGACGCACTCCCCGGTGAGCAGGTGAACACGCAGCTCACACTTCTTCGTGGCTCGATTCATCGCCGCCGGGCCCAGCCTATGCAGCGCACACGCGGCCCGGGGCCGCGCAATCGGCTGCACCAGGAATCGGCATCGGCAGGCACGGCAGGCCGACTTGAGCCCCCCGCCCCGTCTCACCTCTCCGCGAGTTCTTTACGGTGAGACTCGCGCAAGACCGCGCTGCGGCACGGTCGAGCCGGCTGCGCCAGCCACGGCGTCGCGCCGTCAGCTCCGCCAGTTGTTCGGCGTCAGCTCGATCATGGCCACGGCGGCACGGCTGATCAGCACGACCGGCGTCGGGTCACACTCAGGGTCGCGCGCGTCACGCACGTCCGTCAGCAGGAACCACCCCGAGTTCTCCTGCCGCAGCGCATCCGAGGGTCGCACGGCCGAGCTGGTCGACGCCTCAACGTGGTAGCGCCCCGTTACGGCGGCACCGGTCGTCAGGTGGACATTCAGAACACAGGTCTTCGTCGCCTTGAACATGAGCCAGCCTCGCGGCGCGCCGGGGCGCGGAACCTCTCCCCGCACGGGTGCATCGTCTCGGACGCGGGGCGACTCAAGTGCCAACAGGCGTTCTGGGACGCCGGCGAGCCGCGCGATCGCCGCGTCGCTCCGCGGGGGATAAAATGGCCTGTCTATGAACACTCACGGCCCTCTGCGGATCGAGCCGTTCGTCGAGCCGTCCTTCCAGGAGAACGGGTACCTTCTATGGGTTGACGGGATTGCGGACGCCTGGGCCGTCGATCCCGGGCTGCCGCCCACGCCACAACGCATGACCGACGCCATTCGCCGCCGCGAACTCGCGCTCCGCGCAATCGTCATCACGCACGGCCACGCGGATCACATCGCGGGCATTCCCGTGCTGCGCGAGCGATTTCCCGACGCGCGCCTCATCGCCCCCGAAGGCGACCGCCACATGCTCACCGATGCGGCCGCCAACCTGTCCGCTCCGATGGGCTTTCCCATCGTCGCGTCCGAGCCAGACGACGTGATCCGCCCCGGTGACACGCTGGCCCTGGGCGAGCTGACCTGGCACGTGCTCGACGTTTCCGGCCACTCGCCTGGCGGAGTCGCCCTGCACTGCCCGGTCGCCGGGGTAGTGCTCACCGGCGACGCCCTCTTCGCGGGCAGCATCGGCCGGACCGACTTCCCGGGCAGCAGCGGGCGTCGACTGCTGGACAATATTCGTCAGAACCTGCTCACGCTTCCGGACGACACCGTGGTCTACTCCGGGCACGGCCCCGCGACCGCGATCGGCCAGGAGCGCTTGACGAATCCGTTCCTCGACGGTGCGTGGCTCGAATGATCGTCGCACGCCTCCGCCGCTGCCCGATCGTGTGGTCGCTGGTTGTGCTGTGCATCGGGTGCGCCTCGCCGGCGCGCGTCGACGACGCTTTTCCGCCAGCGCGGGCCGCCGATCCATGGATCCTGGACGAGGCCGTCTGGAGCGGCACGTTCGACGAAGCCGCGACCGCGCTGGGCGACGACGCCGCGGCCCTCGCCCCACTGGGCCCGCGGCGCGTATGGATCGCGCGGTACTGCCACGACAGCGAACCGCGGGCACTGGTCGCGCGCGGCCTGGCGCTGGCCGACGCCGAAGCGGCTCGGCTCGCCTACCACGCCGCCTGTCCCACGCAAGGGCGCGAGTTCAATCGCGGCGACGAGGGCTGCTGGACCGACGTCGGCGTCGCGTTCCGTCGCGATCGACTCGTCATTGAGGTCTTCGGGCAGCCGCCCAGTTGGGCGAGCACGGTGCAGGCCGCGGTGCTGGCCACGTACATCGACCGGCGGCTGACGCCCCAGGCCCTGGCCGGCTTGCCATGAGGCCGCGGTCGCTGCCGATGTCGCGAGTGCGCACGCTATCCCGTGCGCTCGCGCTACTGCTCGCGCTCGTGGGCGGGGGCTGTGACCGTGACGACGCGCCTTCCGCGCCCTCGGACGCGCCCACACCCACCGCCGCCGAGCGCACGGCGGATGCAAGCTCGCCCTCCCCCCCCCTCCCTCCCAGGGAGGAGTTGGCGGAGGGTCGAATCCCTCGACAGAACCAGTCCGACGGTTCTCAGTCGGCTGTCGATCCAGGTCCCGAATTCGTTTCTGAGCAGTCGCCTTCGCGCGCTGACGCACTAACGCTTCGCGACTTCGCGCAAGACCCCGAGGTCGATCCGGCCGAACTCGGCGCTCCGTGCCCGCGGCTGATCTCGGCCGCGCCGAACCTGACCGAGATCTGCGCGGCGCTCGGCCTGGCGCCCCGCCTCGTCGGACGCACGCGCTACTGCACGCACCCGTCAGCCGTGTTGAATGTCCCCTCGATCGGGGCGCTGAACGACCTCAACCTCGAGCGCGTCGTCGAACTGCGGCCCGAGCTGATACTCGTCTCCGGCAACAGCCGCATGATCTCCGAGCGCCTCGAGCGCGCTCGGCTGAAGTTCATCTCGACGCCGGATACGCGGCTGGATGACCTCTTCGCCGCGATCACGCTGGTGGGGCAGCGCTGCGGCCGGCCACTGACCGCGGCGCGGCTCGCCGCGTCGATTCGCGAGCAGCTTGACCAGGTGGCTGAGCGGCACGAGGCCGCGCGGCACGCTGCCGCACCGGGCGTTCGCGTGCTGGTGCTGACCGCGCCGCTGACCGATCCGCCCAACCAGGTGGACTGCGCCGGCCCGGGCTCGTTCTACGATGACCTGCTGCGCCTGGCGGGGCACGCGAACGCGGCCGCCAGTTCCGGCCGTGCATTTGCCCAGGTATCGCTCGAGTACGTCTTGCAGCAGGATCCCGAAGTGATCATCGAGCTCGCGCCGGACGCGTCCGCGCGGCCCGGGGGCGACACGGACGCACTGCGTGTCTGGGCGAAAGTCGGCCCGCTGCGGGCCGTGCGCGCCGGGCGGGTCCACGTACTCGTCGGGCCGGAGCACTTCCTGCTGGGCCCGCGCGTGGCGAGGACCTTCGAGGCGCTGTGCCGGGCGATTGCCGGAGCGCCGTGAGGCCGCGGGAGGCGTGGATTCCCGCGTGCGCGGGAATGACGATCGCGCGCATCGTGAGCAGTCGCGTCCACAACGGCTGACGGCAGTCGGACGGTGTCCGACTGCCGCGAGCCTCGCTTCACACCGAGCTTTGCAGCGACTAACCCGGCCCGTCGAGTGTCAGGGCTGGCCAGCGCTGCGGTTCGGCCTAGGGATAGGTTGTCCCGATCAGCGCGATGAACGGGTCGATGTCATTGAAGTTGACGTTGCCGCTCACGTTGCAGTCTCCAGCCAGCCAGTTGCAGGATGGATACAGCGGATAGTACGTCGCGGGCCCCGACAGCGCCGCCACGAACGGGTCGATGTCGTCGAAGTCGACAACGCCGTCGCAGTTCAGGTCACCGGGGTTGGCGGTCGGCGTCTCGCAGAGCGAGATCATCGAGACCAGTGCGTAGCCGAAGTCACCGTACTCTGGCTGATCGAACTTGATGACGTCGAATGGCTCGGTCAGACCAGGCCGATGCACGGGGCCGACGGCACCCAACGGCTGCCAGGCGGCGCTGGCCAACCGAGCCACGCTTCCACCAACCAGAGTTCCCGTCCGGTAGAGCAGGATGCGATACGTCTGACCCTGCTGGGGATGTCCCGAGTAGGCGTAGCCCAAGTTGTGATTCGTGTCATAGTCACAGGTCTCGAGATTGAAATACGGGCCAGCAGGTCCGTTGTACACATGCATGCGGAGATCCGCGACCTGGAACGTCGGCAACCAGGGCACGGCCCCGTCGGCTACGCCGACGTCGATCCAGTAGCCGATGTCCGGCAACCCAATTTCGAAGATCGCCACGAAGCTGTCGAAGGATGTTGAGAGCTGCTTGTGGTACACGTTCTGCTGCGAGATGCCTGAGCGCGCGCCGTAGGCGACATGCAGCGCGTTCGCAACCGGGTCGTAGTAGCTCCCCGGATCGCTTTGCGGGGCAGACGCGAAGCCCGGATCGCTCAAGCCATCCCAGCTCCAACATGGCTGCGCGGGCGGCGTAGGATTGACGATCTGAGCAATCTCCTGGCTCGACAGCGCGCGGTTGTACAGACGCACATCATCGAGCTTGCCCTGGAAATTGCCGCCAGTCCCGTTGGCGGTCCCGCCGATGCCAAGGTTGGCAGCGTTGTCCGCGATGTCCCACACCCGCGTTCCAGTTTGCAATGGCACCCCGTCCAAGTAGATCGTGAACGTGTCAGTGGCATCGACATACGTGTAGGCCATGTGGTGCCACTCGTTCAAGGGGAACCATGTGCTCGTGTCGCCGAACTGCTCGCCGCTCCAAGGCGTCGCAATGAAGTAGTGACACACCTGTCCCGAAAGGGTGCGACTGGCCCCCCACATCCAACTGCCGTCATTGTTGACGCCGTGGATGTGCTTGATCAGAATGAAGTTATAGCCTCCTTGCACGTACGTCTTGACCCACGCAGCGAGGGTGAAGTCCGCGCTCGGATCAAGTGCCGGGGCGTCCGGAACCCGGATGTAGCTAACGCCGGCGAAGTTGCCGGAGTACTGCGAGCCGATCCCGGGCGGCACGTCGGCCGAGAACGTGAACTGCCCGAGCGCCGTGCCGTTGTGTCCGTTGCCGCTCGAGTCGGCGATGGCCGTTCCAGAGCCTTCCTCGAACATCCAGTGTCCGACGAGGCCCAGCTCAGCACGGGCTGAGCCGACGGCGATGCATGCGCAGATGATCAGCGTCCAACCATGAAGTGATCTCATCTCTGTTCTCCTTCTGAGGTGCCTAGTAGCGAGTGGCGCGCCAACGCTCACGATGCCTCACACTAGACTCACTCTCGATTACCGGATCTTTCTGTGTGGTGACAAAAATCGTGCCCATTGACGCGGCCTAATGCTGTGCCAAATCAGGGTGGAAGGGCGAGCCCGCGACGAACGTGCGCGGCCACACGCGTGTCGGCAACGAGAGCGCAAGCAAGGGGGCGGCGTCGCCGCATCCCCTTGTGCGCGAGTAGGTCGAGTCGGCGCCGCGTGTCGTCACCCTGGCGAAGGCGGGGGTCGAAGGGAACGGTGACGGGGCAGCGATGCGCAAAGTGCGGGCTGGATTCCCGCGTGCGCGGGAATGACGGCAGGGCGAGTGGAGATGACGGGAGGGTGACGGGAGTACGCGCGGGACTTTCGGAAGTGCGAAATCGGCGAAGAACGCCGCGGCGGCCCGCTACTGGCTCCTGGAAACCGTCACAGGCCATGTGGGACGCGGACCGAGGCCGACGCCGCCGGCGCGTGCCACGCAAGGAGCCCTCCCGTGTTCGATCTGTACCAGGCACTGCTCCAGTGGATCTACAGCTTCATCGAGTCCATCCTCGCCCTCTTCGGCTTCGACTGGACGAAGTTGGGATAGCCCCGAGCCGCGACCATCTGGCAGGACAAGCCCGCAGCGCAGCCAGCGGCGCGCCGGGGCTTGTCTCGTTGAATCAACGCAGGGAACGCAGAACGACCGCGAGCCGCGGTCAGCCCTGGTCGCAGGACTTCCAGTTGGCCGCCCGGCGAGCGCACTCCTCAGGGGAAACCTCCTCGATGTGCGTCGCCAGGCCCCAGACGTGGCCGAACGGGTCAATGACCTTCGCATAGCGATCGCCCCAGAACATGTTGCCGGGAGGGAAGATCGCCTGGCAGCCGGCCTCGACCGCCCGCTGGAACGCGCGGTCCACGTCGGTCACGTACAGGTGCAGGCTGGCCGAGCTGTGTCCCGGCTGCGGCGCCTTCATGCCGTGGTCCGGCCACTCGCCGCCGAGCATGAGGATTGAGTCGCCGATCTTCAACTCGGCGTGCATCACGTCGCCCGTCGGCGTGCGCAGGCACATCACCTCCTCGGCGCCGAACGCCGTGCGATACAGCGCAATCGCGGCGCTGGCATCCTTGACGACCAGCGCGGGCGTGATGGTGTGAAAGCCCTGCGGAATCGGCGAAACCGTGCTGCCCATGACCTCTCCTTCGGCCGAAACGGCCCGTGGAGCCCGCTGAATCGGCGCCACAGCCTGCCCGCCCCGCACGCGCGTGCGGACCGCTGGCGAGCGCAGTCGCGCCGGCCCGAGACACCAGCTCATGACCGTACAAAATCCGAACGTTTTGTCAAGCCCAAATCCCGGAATCCGCGCCACCGCCTCACTCGAACGGCAATCGCAGTTGGCATCCGTCGGCGAGAGACCGGCGGCCGCGGCGCCGAACCCGGGGAAGTCGCTGGGCGCTACGGCGACTCGCGCCTGCCGGCCCGGCCCCACTGGTGGCCGCGGGGTCGCCGCGCCGCTCGCCCCGGCGGCTCGGCGCCGGGCGGGCCGTGGGGGTCAGCAGTTCGGCCACGCGGCTGCGAAGCCCCGTGGCAATCGTCGCCGGATCGCGGGGCGTGCCCGTCTCGCGCTCGACGATCGGCTCAGCCTCACCGAGCACGGCCTGGCGATTCAGCGCGATCGAGCGCACGCCGCCCGCGGCCAGCTCCGGCAGCCGGAAGTCCAGCGCCGACAGTGTCTTGGCGAGGATGCGCTCCAGGCCGCGCGCGTTGGTCTTGCTGCGCAGGGCGATGTCGGCGATGGCCTCCAGCGCATCGTCGGACAGCGTGAGCTGCACGCCGTGCTGCGCGAACCAGCGCCGCT
>CAADGM010000067.1 GCA_900696535.1 uncultured Planctomycetota bacterium | reverse complement strand
TTTGAGCTGGCGGGCAGGCCGCGATCGTGGAGCGTTTCGGGCTGCCCGGCTGGCTGCGGTTACGCAGCCCCTCGGGTCGCCGGGCAGGCTCCCGGAGCCGTGCGGTCGCGTCTCACAAGCGCGATCCCGCTCATCCCTCAGCGGCGCAGCTCGCCCTCCGGAGTCAGCCCGATGAAGTCCGCGATGAAGACTTGCGGGGAATCGATGCCGCCGCGGCGGGAGGTCCACATCAGGTAACGTCCGTCCGGCGAGAACACGGGCAATCCGTCGAAGCCGGAGTCCGACGTGACGCGATGCTGCTCGGAGCCGTCGTCGCGAATGAGGTACAGGTCGTAGTTGGGCCGGCCGGGGCCGCTGTGGTCCGCGCGCGTGTAGATGAGCCACTTCCCCGACGGGTGCCAGAACGGGCACCAGTGCAGCACGTCGTGCCCCGTGATGGCCTTCTCGTCGGTGCCCTCCACGGTGTTGACGAAGATCTGGAGGTTGCCGTCGCCCACGCGGTCGGAGCGGTACACGACGCGCTTGCCGTCCGGGCTGAAGAACGGCCCGCCGTTCTGCCCGCCTTTGCTCGTGATCTGGCGCACGCGTCCCCCTTCCGCGTCCATGATGAAGATCTCCTGCGCGCCGGTGCGCAGCGAGCTGAAGACGATCCACTCGCCGTCGGGCGAATACGCGCACTCGGCGTCGTACCCATCCGCGTCGGTCAGTCGGCGAAGCTGCCCCGTCGCCAGCGTGTACTCAAAGATGTCCATGCCGGGGAAGTACGACCAGGCGTAGCTGGGCCCGCGGACCGCGGCAGGCGGACCGCCACTGGCTCCGTGCGTCGGCTGCGTCGCGGATGGCGGCGAGCCGTGCGTCGGTGCGGTCTGCGTCGCCGGGCTGCCCGATTCCTTTGCCGCCGACGCTTCCGCGGGCGGGGTGGCGGGTCGCTGGTCCAGGTGGTTCGAGGCGAAGATGACCCGCTTGCCGTCAGGGTGGAAGTACGAGCACGTGGTCGCCCCTTCGCCCGTGCTGATCATCTTGAGCCCGCTCCCGTCCACGTTGATCACGTAGATCTGGTACTCCGACTTGCCGGCCGGATAGGCCTGAAAGCAGACCATCTTGCCGTCGGGCGAGAAGTACGCCTCGCCCGAGCGATCCAGCCCCCTCTCGCGGGTGGTCAACTGCCGCACGCTCCGGAACCACTTCGATTCGTCATGGGGTGGCTCGTCGGCGAAAGCGCACGCCGCACACGTCCACATCAAGCACGCGATCGCAACGCCCGCGAGGTCTTTCGTCTCACGCATCGAACACATCCTCCACACACCAGGGCCCGCGCTCACGTGGAGCCCGCCGCAGAAGCCGTGGATAGGGGGTACTCCGCGTCGCGCGCCGGCTCTGCGTCAGATTCTGGCCTCTCGTACATCCACCAAGGCCGTGCTCGCACTGTCGCCACGTCTAATCGCCAAGCGCGTTCTCGGCAAGGGCTGGCGGCGGGCGCGTTGGGTGGCGCAGCTCGGTGAGTCGCCGGAGGTCGAGTAGCAGCGTGCCGATGGGGACTGACTCCGGAGCCGCGTCGGCCTCGACGGCGTCGATCTCGAGCGACCGCCAATCCCAGCCGAGCTGGCTGGCCGCAGCGCGGACAAGCTCGCGCCCGTTCCAGGTCCAGGAGGATGACGGCCAGCCGAACTCGTCGAAGCGGACGATCTTCGTGGGCGAGTACTTGTAGCCGGACGCGACGACGAGGATGCGCTCGGCCGCGCTGCTGCTCGCGGCCAGCTCCCGCCGAATGAATGCCAGCTCGGCGCGTTGCGGCCGCGCGACAAACACATTCAACGCCTCGCGCGCCGTGCGCACCGACAGTACGGCGATCACGAGCATCACGGACGCAGTCGCCGGCACGGCGATCCGGCGCGGGAGCAGGCTCAGCGTCGCGCGCAGCGTTTCCAGCAAGAGCAGCACGACCAGCGCCATCATCGGAACGAGCATCCGGTAGGCAGCCCAACGGTGATTGGCGAGCAGGTTCGGCAGGAAGCTCAGCAGTAGCCCCGCGCAAGCGGTGAGCAGCAGGGCCGCTTCCGTCCGCAGCGCTGCCGGCCAACGCTCGCGGCGCCGAACGCGGGTCGCCCAGCCAATGATGAACCCCGAGGCGACGACTCCCGCGACGCCCCAGGTGACGCCGGCGGTCGGCAGGAGGTTCCACAGATTCAGGGCAAGTGGAAGCACCTCGCCGATGAGCCAGGCGGCCTTCGCAACAGGGTCCGTCTCCAGGCTTCCGCGAGGGTCCTGCCAGACGCCCGTCCACTGGAATAGCCCGCGCGTGACGAGCCAGTACAGGCCCACGGCCGCCATGCCGCTGAACGCGGCCAGCAGGAGCCCGCGCCAGTGAACGCGTGCGACGCCGGTGCGCTCCGCCGCGATTATCCCGCCGATCATCAGCGGCCAGTAGAGCATCGCGGTCGGCTGGTAAATGAGGAGCGCAACGAGCAGCAAGGCGGCGACGACGGCGAGTCGGAGGGTCGCTCGACCCAAGGCGACGGGCGGCCCCGCCGGGCGCAGGATGACCCGACCGGCCACGCCAGCCGCCAGCGCCGCCAGCCACATCGACCAGGAGAAGAGCGCGCAGAGCAGCCACGACGCCATCGCAGTGCAGCCCGGAAGCGTGACGATCAGCACGCTCGCGGCACCGGCGTGAAACGCCGACAGCCCGCACCGCCTGAGCCAGCCGTCGATGGCCAGTGCAGTCGCGACCAGGCCCGCCGCGAAGACCACCCGCAGTCGCCAGCCGTCCTCAACGCGCTGCACGAGGCGGGGGATCGCTGACCACATCAGCCCTGAGAGCGGGCGGCCCTGCGAGATTCCCTGTGTCCACCCAAGCGAGGAGTCCGAGTTCGGTTTGAAAACGTACTGGTAGTCGTCGTAGTAAAGGTACGGCCCGATCAGAGCCGGCCAGAGCGCGAGCGTGACGGCCGCCGCGAACACGCCCAGCCTGAGGATGGCTGCCCACCTCCTCCGCTTTGGTCGTGGCCCGCCCTGACGTGAATCAGCGTCACTCGCCACCATCGCTGTCTGCATCAGCCGCCTACCGCGCTTGCATCAAGCCCGTCTGCCTCGGATTCGCTGCACGCGTCGCCCGGCAGGCCGCCGCGCCGGCGCAGGAGGTCGCCGTCCACCCGCGGATTCTCGACTCGGTCGCCGACCCCGGCAAGCGCGCGTCGTAGCGGCTCGACGTTCCACCACTCCGCTGCCCCGGGCCCGCGCGCCGCGAGCCACGGCAGCGAACCAACCCCGACCCCAGGCCGGCCGCTGTCAATACATGTTCAGCCCGGACAGGTGCGAGCGCCCGGTGGCATTGGGCGGGAGTCGTCTCATTGTGGCGGAGTCGGCAGGCTGCAGCGCATCACGCTGCCGGATGGAATCGGAGGGTAGCTCATCTTCACGCGGTACGCGTCGAACTGGGCCTCGTCCCACCCCAGCCGCTCCAGTGCGTGACGCAGCATCGGCACGTATGCGGGATGCTCCGCCGCCTCCAGTCCGTCCAAGCCACTGCCCAGGTACTCGACTCGCTCATGGACTGGCAGTCGGTCGCACTCCACGCGCGACCACTCCAATCCCTCGGCGAACAAGTCGCTGTACAGGCTGAAGCTCGGCATCGCCGGCTCCCACAGGTCGCGCCGGATCAACAGATCCAGGATCAACAACTCGGCTGGCGTTCGAAGAATCGTATCCACGTTGAACGTGGGATGGTCCGCTGCGCGATAGCGCGGCTCCACGGCCCGCAGTACCTCACCCGTGGCGATGGTCACGCACGCCGTGTTGCCCACGGCGCCTTCGACAAGCTCGTAGTCCACCACGCCGCGCGGCCCCACGACCCGGCGACACTCGGGCAGCGGGCGCGAGCAGAACTCGGTCAGCAAGGGCAGGCCAGGCATCTCGACGCCTGAGGCAACGGTCTTGTCCAACGGCTCCCGGATCAGCGCCGTCTCCACCTCCCCTTGCGGGTCGGCCCGATACGTCCGCGTAATCCGCCAGGGTACATCAGGCCGGATCCGGCGGAGATCGACGTAGCTCTTGAGTACCGCCGCGTCCAGGCGCGTCGGGTCCGCGGCCGGAGCAACGATCGTCGTAACCGCTTGCACCCGCACCTGCACGCCCCACACGTAGCTCATTCCCTGGAACATCAGCTTCCGGTGATGAAGCTCGCCGCGCCGTCGGTCTTGCTTCACGTACCCGGAGATCAGCATGTCAAACGTCCGCCGGTCACCTCCATGCACATGAACCAGCTCCGAGAACTGGTCGTAGGCTTGCTCCGCCGCGTTCAGGACGTCCGGCGGGGCGCCGTGGCGGGCTGCAGCGTCGATGAGGATGCGCATGCCGGCGCGACCGGGGACATGTAACGCCGCCCCGAACGGGTCCGTGCACTGGATCACGCGGGAGACCCGCCAGGCGAGCTTGGGGTCGATGCCCAGGACATTTGCCAGGTCGTTGGGCCGGCGGATGCGTGCGCCGGGCAGCGCGCGCGCGATCTCGCCCACCGCCTGTCGCAACGTGCGGATTGTCCGTTCGGCATGCGCGGGGAAGCTCTCGCAGTTATCGGATGCGAGATCTTCGGTGGGCCCTTGGGCACTCATGGTGCGCTTTTTGGTCCGACGGCCTGAATGAGATAGGTTCCTGTGGGATCATACCTCTGTTCTGCCACACTTCAACGCACTTTTTTTCCAGAAAATATCTTGCTATTAGCTGGAACGGTGCCGTATCCTACCCGGTTGCCGAGAAAACACCGCGGGATGCCTCGGACGGGCGCGGTGCCCGTCGGCCCCGGTGCCCGGCACGGACTGCCCATCGAATCCGGAGGTCATCATGAGACTCAGAGTCGCTCTGCTGACGGCCCTGCTGTGCGCCGCAACCGTAAACGCTCAAACCTGGACTGAGGACGGTGACGCAGCAGCACTGCTCCCCGGACAGACCACGGTCGGCAGCGGTCCGCTAACCGCCATCAACGGAACCCTCACCAGCGGAACCGACGCAGACCTGTACGCCATCTACATCGACGACCCGCAGAACTTCTCGGCCCGGACCTGCGGCGGAACGAGCATCGACAGTTGCCTGTACCTGTTCGACGAGAACGGCTTCGGGGTCTCGATGTCGGAGGACGGTTGCGGGGCCCAGTCCTGGCTCACGTCGCAATTCGTCGCGGCACCAGGCCTGTACTACCTCACCATGACCGCGTGGGATTTCGATCCGCTCAATGCCGGCGGGTTGGAGATCTGGAACGACGCTCCCTGGGGCGTTGAGCGCGCACCGGACGGTCCGGGAGCCCCCGGGCCGCTTGCAGGTTGGGGCGGCAGCGCCGGCGGCAGCGGCGGTTACGTGATTGCGCTGACCGGAGCGACGTACGCCGAGTACGGTCCCCCGCCCCCGACCGGCGCCGGCTGCTTCGAGGACGGGCAATGTCAGGTTCGGACGGCGACCGGCTGCAACTCCTTGGGCGGGAACTACCTCGGCGACGACACAACCTGCACGCCGAACCCCTGCCCGCCGCCACTCGCCGGCGCGTGCTGCTTCAGCACGGGTGGGTGCCTGGAACTGACGCAGCCCATGTGCAACGCCAACGGCGGCGCGTATCAGGGGGCCAACGTGCCGTGCTGGCCAAGCCCGTGCGTTGAGCAGCCGCCAGGCGGTGGCTGGTCCGACAACTTCGACAGCTACCCGCAGGGCACCGTGCTCTATAACGTCGGTGGCTGGACGGGCTGGGACGACAATCCGGACGCCGCCGGTGTGGTCGACGGCTCCAACTACCGCTCCGCGCCGCATTCGATCGCGGTCAAGGGCGCGGGCGACGCGATCCACCCGTTCACCGGCATCCAGGGCGGGAAGTGGGTGATTAAGGCTTGGCAGTACATTCCCTCGAATCTCTCCGCCACGACCTACTTCATCGTCAACAGCTACTACCAGCATGGCGGACCCTACTTCTGGACCGTCGAATTGCACTTCAATCCGGCTCTCGGCGTCGTTTTCGACAGCTTGCGGGATCCGAATGCCGCCAGCGCGCTGCCCATTGTCTATGACGAGTGGGTCGAGATCCGGGTTGAGGTCGATTTCGACGCCGGATGGCTGGGAACCGTCTGGCAGTACTACGGCGGGCAGTTGCTCTACACCGGCAACTGGATCCAGGGCGCCGTGGGGCAGTTGGCGATTGGCAACATCGACCTCTTTGCACCGCACCCGGAGACGGTCTTCTACGATGACCTCTCGCTCCAGCCGTGGGAGCCGCCGACACCTCCTGGCGCCGCGCGGCCGCTGTTTGCCGGTGTCCTGTACGGGGGCCTTCCGACCCGCACCACGGACCTGAGCGGCTTCCCGAACACCAACTGGCTGTCCGGCTTCCCCTTCGAGGTCGACGGCGCGGCAGCCCGCCCGGACGGGGCCGTCTTCATCAGCAATGGAGGCTTCAGCGGCAAATTGTACCTCGCGCCGGTCGAGGGCCCGGCCATCTGGCTGTGCAACCTGCAATACCCGGCCGAAGGCCTGGCCTACGGGCGCGGACGCCTGTTCGGCTTCTGCAACTTCGCCAGTCCGCTGGGCATCTACGAGATCAATCCGTCCAACGGATCGATGACGCTGGCCATGTCGACGGGCGACCGACGCTTCTTCGCGCTGGACTACAACCCGGTGGACGGCCTGCTCTACGGCTACACCGAGTACGGCTCACCGACCGGGCTGTACGCGATCAACATCGACACCATGCAGATGACGTTCATCGCTCCACCAATCCCGACCGCGAACTCGGCGGCCCGTGCGATGGCGTGCGGATACAACAAGGTCTACCTCGTGCCCGTCTACGGCAACGAAGGGTACGACATGTACGTCTATGACCTGGCTCAGGGCGTCGGCGGCGTCTGGGTCCCCATGACGCACCCGTTCCCGGAGAGCCAGTCAACGGGCGGAGCGGCCTTTGCCCCCGGTCACGTGCCCGGCGATACGAACTGCGACGGCGCCGTCACGTTCGACGACATCGACCCGTTCGTGCTCGCCCTCGGCGGACAGGCCGCGTTCAACGCCGAGCTGCCCGACTGCTACTGGCGGAACGCCGACTGCAATCTCGACGGCAGCGTCACGTTTGACGACATCGATCCTTTTGTGGCGTTGCTCGGTCAGTAGAACGCGCGCCGCGCAAGTCGAAGGCAGACTGAAGACACGGCTCTGATCTCAGGCCAGCCGCCACCCCGGCTGGCCTGAGTGTTTTCGTGAACGCGCGTCTCGTCGGTCCGTGCGGGGAGGTGGCCGCGGAGAGGCCCGATCGCCGGGGGCGCGCTCCGCCATTTCCCGTCACTGACCTCGCGACTCTCGGTCGCGAGAGAGAGCGGCAGGCGATTGACGCTGGCGCTGTCGGCCGCACAATCCCCAGTCCGACCAGCAGGGAGCAGTGCCCGCGCGCCGCCGCCCCGGCTTTGCTCTGCACCGCCAACCGTCTTTCGGCAGCTACAATCGCTACCTCGGAGCGCGGACTGCCCCGCCGCGGCGCGCGCTTCGCACCGGCCCCCCCGAGCCTCGCCGCGTGAGTACGTCCCTGGCACCGCCGCCCGCTTCGCCAGCGCCCCCAGCGCCGCCGACGCGCGCGGCGCCGGACGCGCCTCCCGTCGTGCCGCTCTGGCACATCCTCGCTGGGCATGTCGCCTTCATGGCCTCGCACGCGCTGCTCACGGTCAACGCGATGTGGCTCGTGCCCATGCTCGTGCGGCTGCGCTTCGGCAGCGCCGACGCCGGGATCCGAGACTGGCAGACGTTCGTCGTCACCGCCGCCGTCCCCACGTTCATGGTCTTCTCGATCTTCTGGCACGAGCTGCTGCGGCGGCTGACGACGCGGCAGTACCTCGTGGCTTACATCCTGGCCGCCGTCGTGCCGCTGGGCTGTCTCGGGTTGGCCCAGACGTACACGCAGCTCCTGCTGCTGCACATCGTCGCGGCCGCGGGCGCGGGAAGCTGGACGCCGCTCAGCGGCAAGCTGCTGCGACACTTCTACTCCGACAGACACTATGGGCGGGCGTACGGTGTCCTCAACGTCGCCGCGCTTGTCACCGGCATTATCAGCGTCTACGCGGTCGGTCGGTGGTTGGAAGCCCAGCCCGACGCGTTCCGCGTATTCCTGCCGGCGGCGGCGGCGGTCCAGGTCGCCGGGGCGGCGATCCTCGCGTACCTGGTGGTGCGCACGCGGATGCCGGAGGAGCAGGGCGAGGGCGCTGGCCGCTCGTGGCGGCAGGTCGTCGAGCCGGTGCTGCGGCTTGGGAGTGTCCTGAAGACCGACCGGACGTTTCGCCGCTATGAGATCGCGTTCATGACCTACGGGGCCGCGTTCATGATCTGCGACGCGCTGCTGCCGATCCTGGCCACGACGGGCCTGGGCATGCGCTACGAGGAGTACGCCCACTCGACGCAGATGATGGCCCGCGTCGCGATGCTCATCACCACGATGCCGATGGGCTGGATCCACGACCGCATCGGCCCCGTGCGCACCAGTGGCCTGGCGTTCGGTGTTCTGGTTCTCTACCCGCTGCTGCTGGCGGCGGCGACGGGAATGCGGGGGCTGTCGATGGCGAGCATCGTCTGGGGCGTGGGCTTGGCAGCGGTGCAGATGGGCTGGATGCTGGGGCCGGTCGTCCTGGCCGGTAGCCGCGAACGCGTGCCACAATACGTGGCCATCCACGCGACGCTGGTCGGGCTGCGCGGCATCGTGTTCCAGTGTCTCGGCATCCTGCTCTACAAGCTCACGGGCTCATTCACGTGGCCGCTGATCGGCGCTGCCGTGCTGTTTCTGCACGCCTGCGCACAGATGTATGCCCTCCAGCGCGACCTGGGGCGCCAGCCCGCGGCGGCGGGGAGCGGCCCCGTCGTCGGCTCTCGATCCAACCAGTGACGGTGAGGGAGTGGCTTGCGCCGAACGGAGTGCCACGTCCTTGCGGGCGCGGCCTGGTTCAGTTGGGCATCGTGCCCCATGGCTTCGCCGACCCTTTCAGGGTCGGGATGATGCTGGCGCAGCGGACCGGGGCTGGCGGGCCGGAGTACCGGCTCGCCAGCCCCGGCTACTATCGTGCAGCCGTTCAGGCTGCGGGAGCGCGGTGGTGCAGCCTTTCAGGCTGCGGGATCGCGGCCGTGCAGCCACGCCGTGCCGCGACAGTACCCTCGAGCGGCCCACCAGGGTGCCGCATCGGCGTGTGACAGCAAGCCGCTCCAGCCAGTCGTCGGACGCAGAGGTCCGGGATACGCCGGACGCGGAAGTCCGGCGCTACTGTCTGCCGGACGCGGAGGTCCACGCCGGACGCGGAAGTCCGGCGCTACTTCTTGTCCTCGTCCTTTTCCTTGATCTCGCTGATGACCGCATCCGTCGTCAGCAGCAGGCCGGCCACGCTGCACGCGTTCTCCAGCGCGACACGCTCCACCTTCAGCGGCACGATCACGCCCAGCTTCACCAGGTCGCCGTACTCGTCCGTCAGCGCGTTCCACCCGAAGTTCTGGTCCTTCGACTCCAGCACCTTCTGGCAGACGATCG
>CAADGM010000066.1 GCA_900696535.1 uncultured Planctomycetota bacterium | reverse complement strand
GCGGCCGCCGTCTGCGCGCTGGCCGCTGGTCTCGGGCACGCGTACGCGGATCGGGCCAGCGACTGGGCAGGTGTCTGGAGGCAGGAGCAGCACGTCCTCGCCGCCGCTCCGCGCGCCGCGCTTCGCCGCGTGCCGCCGCCCGCTGTCATCGTGCTCGATCAACCCACCGCCTCGCGCGGCGTGGGTGGCTTCGGCGCCCCGTGGGATCTCGATCCCGCCATGCGCATGCTGGACCGCGAGCTCGAGCGCCTGGACTTCCTCGTCGCGTTTCCGCAGTACCCCATCACCTGGGACGGCGAGACGGTTATTCAGCACGGCGTCGGCCGCTGGCCGGCCCACCAACTCTGGCTGTGGACCGGGCAGACCGGCGACTTGTCGCAACGCGAACCACCCGTCACCATCCCTGAGTCAAACCTGCCCCAATGAGCGGCGACGCAAACAGCACGAGTGCACCCACTGCCCCGCCGGCTGGGCGGCTGACGCCGCCGCCGACCGCCCGCGCGGCCGCCTGGCGCGTCTTCGCCGGCTACGTCGTTTTCACGCTGGTCTTCTCCGTCCTTGTCCCGTGGTACATCTGCGCCAAGTACCACGCGGCCTGGTGGCCGCTCGACTGGTACCCCATGAGCAACCCGGGCGGCGACTACGTGGCCACGTACGTCGCCGCGAATGCCCTGATGAGCGGCCTGCCGATCTGGGATAATCCCCGGCATCTCGGGCCGCGCTTCACCGACCCGACGGCCCACGGCCCGCGCAGCCGCTACGGCTACCCGCCACTCCAGGTGTTCATTCTCTGGCCGCTTGGCATGCTCGACTACGACGCCAGCCTGCGCACCTGGAACGTCATCTCGCTCGGGCTCATCGCGGCCAGCCTCCTGCTCGTCGCGCGGCTCTACCCGGGGCCGCCGCTACTCGTGGTTCTGGCCGGGCTGATGGTCTACGCGCCAGCCAGCTTTCTCCAGTTCCATCTGGAACGCGGCCAGACCGACTCGCTGCTGCTGTTCTTCCTGGCCGCCTGGGCGTATTTCTACTTCGGCCACCGCAACATCTGGCTGGCCGGCTTCTTCCTGGCCGCGGCGACGCTGCTCAAGCTCGTCCCTGGCCTGCTGGGGCTCGTGCTCCTGCTGCGGCGAGACTGGAGGGGAGTGGCGGCCACCGCGGCAGGCGCCGCCGCGATCATGCTCGCGACCGGACCGCAGCACTGGTACTACTGGCTGACCGAGATCATTCCCCACCACACGGCCATCGTCTACGGCAGCAACATCGATCATTCGCTCGCGTACCTGATCGAGGGCTTCGTGCCCGACCTGTCGGCAGCGCTCGGCTGGGCCCGCGTGACGTGGTTCGTCATGCTGGGCACATTCCTGCTCGTTCGCTGGTGGCACCCCCAGCGCGACCGACTCGGGCTGCTCGATCTGGCAATTCTGTCAATTCTGTTCGAGTTCGCCCCGCCGTACTCGGTCAACTACAAGCTTGTCGCCCTGGTCTTCGTGTTCCTGGCGCCCTTTGCCGTACTCAAGCTGGAGATCAGCCGACGACGACCGCTGTTGGCCGCGGCCCCCCTCCTGGCGGCCCTTGTCGCGATGGTGCCGTTCTTCAGCGAGTACGTGACGCGCCTGCCGTTCTCGCTCGCGGCGGCGGGGCTGCCCGGAAACGTGATCCCCTCGAACCCGCTCGATCCGTTCCTGACCGATCGCAAGGTCGCAGTCGCGCTCGTCTTCGTGCTTGGGTACCTGCTGCTGCTCTACGCGCTGGACGCGCGAGTGGCTCGATCGGCGCCTCACGAGGCTCAAGCCGGCGCGCGCAGCCTGCGCCGACGGCTCACCATGCTGCTGGCCGCCACAGCGAGCGTGCTGATCATCGTCCTCGGCCTCGTCGGGTACCGGGCGTGGCTGCTGCGCCTGGCACAGGACCTTCGCCGCGAGGCCACCTGGCTCGCCCAGCCGGTCGCGCTGAGCGAGAGCATGTCGCTGGTCGGACACCGTATCCGCCGAACGGGACCGGAGCACTACACGGTCGACCTCGTCTTTCGCCCGCGGGCGCCCTTGCCGCACAACCTCCAGGTCTTCCTCCACGTGCATCGAAGGGACGAAACCGGGGCGATCGTCGGGGGCGGCGGCCGGAACTTCTTCCCCAGCTACATTACCTCATACTGGCCGCCCGGTCGCGACATCGCCGCGCAGACGACGTTGTGGACGCCGGCCGGCGCATACGACGTGCACTGCGGCCTCTTCGAGCTGGGATCCGGTCGGCGGTACGCGGAGGGCGCGGTCGGCACCGTCCAGTTCCCGTCCTCTGACCAGCCCTGAGTGCGTCATGCGAGAGCCGACCGCCTCGAACCGCGACGCGCCTTCCGCCCGCTACGCTCTCGACGCGCTGGTCGGCGTCGCCGCGATCAGCCTGCTGACACTCTTCTTCGCACCGACCGTGCAGTTGGTGGGCGATGTGAAGGCGCACGTCGGCTGGGCCAGACAACTGCTATCTGGACAGCCCGTCCCGCCCGACCTGACGCACCAGTTCTTCCACCGACTCGTTGTGCTGGCGAGTCGGGCCACCGGCCTGCCGCCGTCTACCACTGGGCTCGATGTTTGGATCGCCACCTACGCCGCAACAGCCGGGGCCCTCTACTTCTACTTGGTTGCGCGCCTGGCGACCGCCCCGGGGCTCGCCCGCGCGCTGGCGGCGGCCACGCTGACCGCAGGCCTGATGCTCGTCGGCCCGCTCACTTTCCTAACGCTGCCGCACAAGAACGTCTATCTCGGCTACATCGCGCCCAACGTGTACCACAACCCGACGCAGAGCCTCATCAAGCCGCTTGCCATCGCGCTCTTCGCCGCCACCGCTGCCGCCCTGGCCGGCCGCCTGCCGCGCGGCGGGTGGTCGTTTGTGTTTCCCACGGCGCTGGCGGCAGTCGCAGGGTGCCTGGCCAAGCCGAGCTACGCACTCTGCGTGTTGCCGGCGGCCGGATTCTTCGCAGTCGCGCGGCTGATCTGGCGGCGGCCCGTTGCGTGGGGGCTTCTGCTCGCCGGCGTGCTGCTTCCGACGCTGGCTGTCCTTGTCTGGATGTACGTGTCGGCGTACGGGGGTGACGGGCGCTCGAGTCTGGCTTGGGCACCGCTCGCCGTCGCGTACCACCACTCTCAGCTCAAGGCGCCGGGCGTCGGGGTGTTCGTGATCAAGCAGCTCGGCTCGATCCTCTTTCCCTTGCTCGTGCTCCTTCTCTATCCGCGCGGCGCGGTGCGCGATGTTCACCTCGGCCTGGGCTGGCTCGGCTTTCTGGCCGGGGCCGGCTGGTGGTACCTCTTCATCGAGCGCGGGCCGCGCTGGGAGCACGGCAACCTGGGCTGGTCGGCGCAGATCTCCCTCTTCCTCCTCTTCGTCGCCTCCGCCGCCTTCGTCGCCCGCCGCTACCTCGCGCAACCGATCGCCGCGTGGACAAGGGGGGAGATTCTCCGGCTGTCCGCCGTCGGCGTGGCACTCGCCCTGCACGTCGGCAGTGGGCTCGTCTGGTACTTCGTGCACCTTAGCACGCCCTACATGTCGTGGTGGTAGCGCCGCGGCGACGCGCGTGCCGGGCGGCGCGCCGCGGGCTTGGTGGTAAACTACCGCACCCAGCCGGGCCGTCCGGCGGCTGACGAGAGAGCAGCGTGCCAGCGTCCGTCTCCGTTGTCATCCCCTGCTACCGCAGCGAGGGCTCGCTCGGGCCGCTCGTGGAGCGACTGCTGCCCGTCCTTCGCGCGTGCACCCGCGCTTTCGAGATCGTGTGCGTGCATGATGCCGGCCCGGACGGCACCTGGCGCGTCATCGAGCAGCTCGCCGCGCGCTATCCGCAGGTCCGCGGCATCGACCTGATGAAGAACTACGGGCAGCACGGGGCGCTGCTCTGCGGTATCCGGGCCGCGCGCTACGACATAGTCGTGACGCTCGACGACGACCTCCAGCACCCCCCGGAGGAAGTCCCCCGACTTCTGGAGCGCCTCACCGATGATGTCGACGTGGTCTACGGGACGCCGCTGGCCGAGCCGCACGGGCTCTGGCGCGGGCTGGCCTCGCAGGTCACGAAGCTCGCCCTCCAGGCGGCGATGGGCGCCGAGACTGCCCGACACGCGAGCGCGTTCCGCGCCTTCCGCACGCGGCTGCGTGACGCGTTCGCCGACTACCGCGGCTCGTTCGTCTCGATCGACGTCCTGCTGACCTGGGGCTCGACCCGGTTCACGCATGTGCCTGTCCGACACGACCCGCGAACCATCGGCACGTCCAGCTACACGCTCCGAAAGCTCCTCACCCACGCCGGCAACATGATCACCGGCTTCTCCACCCTGCCCTTGCAGATCGCCAGCATCCTGGGCTTCGCGCTGACCGCTTTCGGCGTGCTGCTGCTGGCGTACGTGCTTGGCCGCTGGGTCTACGAGGGCTTTACCAGCGTCCCCGGCTTTCCATTCCTGGCCTCCGCGATCACCATCTTCTCGGGTGCGCAGCTCTTCTGCCTGGGCATCATCGGCGAGTATCTCGCACGGATGCACTTCCGCATGATGGAGCGCCCGCCCTACGCCGTGCGATCGCTTACTTCTGCTGCCACACCGGACGCGGAACCTGATTCCAGCGAGGATCCCAAAGCATGTTCGAGCCCCGCATTGACGGCGTCATCGAGGCCGACGAGCTGAAGATCGGCCGTGGCGTCGTGGTCGAGAAGGGCACGGTCATCACCGGCAAGGGCGGGCCCGCCCGCCGCGTCGTGCTCGGCGATTTCTGCTACATCGGCGAGCAGTGCAAGATCATCGTGCCCGAGTTCCGCCTCGGCGACTACAGCAAGCTCAACGCCTATGCCTTCTGCCACGGCTACCGCCCCCTCCAGATCGGGCGCAACTGCTGGTTCGGCGGGAACGTCGTGCTCGATTCGATCGGCGGGCTGGACATCGACGACAACGTCGGCATCGGCGCTCACAGCCAGGTCTGGACCCACATCCAGTTCGGCGACGTGGTCGAGGGCAGCCGCTTCCACTCGAGCCGCTACATGCTCGTCGGCAAGGATGCCTGGCTGGTCGGGCACTGCCTGGTCTCGCCGGTGCGCATCGGCGAGCGCAGTATGGCGATGCTCGGCTCAGTGGTGACGCGCGACATGCTCCCCAACCACGTCTACGCGGGCGTGCCCGCCAAGGACATGACCGACAAGCTGGGCCCGCAGTTCGAGCGGCGCACCATCGAGCAGAAGGCCGCTGTGCTGGAGAAACTGATCGCCGAGTTCGTCGCCGCCCGGCCCGAGTTCGCCGGACAGCTCCGCGTCGTCGGCTCACCGGACGAGCGCCGACCCGACGTGTGCTGCTTCGACGTGTCGCGCCGCACGTACAACAAAGGGTATCGCCCCGCTGAAGTCGCTTTCCTGAAGCAGCACACGCCTCTGGTGAAGTTCGTCCCCGACGGCGAGCCGCCCTTCATCACGCCACAAGACGCCGTTCCGCCTTTCGATCCGTCGGAGTACGCCTGATGTCGCCCGTTCCGTTCAACCGCGCGCAGGTGACGGCGATGGAGCGCGACTACGTCTCCCAGGCCCTCGTCGGCGGGCACCTCTCCGGGGACGGGCCGTTCACGAAGCGCTGCCACACGCTCCTGGAGCAGGTGACCGGCTGCCGCAAGGCGCTGCTGACCACGTCCTGCACCCACGCACTGGAGATGGCCGCGCTGCTGCTCGACCTGGGCCCCGGTGACGAGTTCATCGTGCCTTCATTCACGTTCGTCTCGACGGCCAACGCATTCGCCCTGCGCGGCGCCCGGCCCGTGTTCGTCGATATTCGCCCCGACACGCTTAACCTGGACGAGCGACTGATCGAGCCGGCCATCACGCCGCGAACAAAGGCGATCGTTCCCGTGCACTACGCCGGCGTCGCGTGCGAGATGGACGCCATCCTCGAGATCGCGCGCGAACGTGCCCTCGCGGTCGTCGAGGACAACGCCCACGGCCTGTACGGGCGATACAACAGTCGATCGCTGGGAACCTTCGGCTGCCTCGCGACACAGAGCTTCCACGAGACGAAGAACGTCTCGTGCGGCGAGGGCGGCGCGCTACTGATCAACGATGAGCGCTTCGTGGAGCGGGCCGAGATCATCCGCGAGAAGGGCACCAACCGCAGCCGCTTCTTCCGCGGACAGGTCGACAAGTACACCTGGGTTGACCTCGGCTCCAGCTATCTGCCGGCCGAGCCACTGGCGGCGATGCTCTGCGCGCAGCTCGAGCGGGCGGGTGAGATCCAGGCGGCGCGGCGGCGCATCTGGGAGGCGTACGAGGCTGGCCTGCGCGGCTGGGCCGCGGCCTGCGACGTGCGTCTACCCGTTGTGCCTGCGCACTGCGAGCAGGCGTATCACATGTTCTACATGCTCATGCCATCGCTCGACGTGCGCCAGCGGCTCATCGCGCACCTGCGCGAGCGGCAGATCATGGCCGTCTTCCACTATCTCCCGCTGCATCTCTCTGAGTTCGGCCTGCGCTTCGGCGGCCGCGCCGGCGACTGCCCCGTTACGGAGGCCGTCAGCGACCGGCTCGTGCGCCTGCCGTTCTTCAATGACCTGGCGCCCGCCGACCAGGAGCGGGTCATCGCCGCGGTGCGCGAGTTTCGGCCGTGACACCGCGGGAGGGACGCATGGGCTGGCCGCCACAATCCTCGACCCCGACCGCGCCACGCCCCGCGTTACGGGGCCGTGGTGATCGGGCCGAATACTGGCCCGCGGCCGCGATCGCGCTGCTCGTCCTTGCGCAGGTTGCCTTTCTTGCCCTCGACCGACGCACGTTCAGCTACGACGACTCCTGGTACGCCGAGACGTCCCTGCGGCTTCTCGACGCGCTCGCGCGCGGCGGCGTGCCGGAGGCCTGGATGCAGTTCATCGAGCGCAGCCTGGGCGGGATCAAGGCCCCGCTTGTTGTCGCGCTCCCCCTGCCGCTGCTGTTGGTTCTCGGCCGGCATGACTACGTGTTCCCGCTGACGAACCTGCTCTGCTTCGCCGTCGCGGCGGCGTACCTGGCGGCCCTGCTGCGGCGATACGTCGGCCCGCTCGCCACAGCCGCGGCGGTGCTGGCCCTGGGACTGATGCCGCTGACGAACCTCACGATCCGCCAATTCTTCGTCGAGATTCCGCTCGCGGCGCTTCTCGTGATGGCCGTGTATCACCTGGACCGCAGCGAGCAGTTCACGCGCGCCGGACACGCGGCGCTGGCGGGGCTGGCCATCGGTCTGGCGGTGCTGGCCAAGGTGACGACGCCGGTGTTCCTGGTCGGCATCCTGTTCCTCGAGTACGTCCGACTGGCGCGGCGCGATGCGGGCTGGCTGCCGCCGCTGGCCGGCGTGGCGATCGGGTTGGCCGCGCCGGCGCTGGGCGTCGTGCTGGCGGTATTCCGCATACCACACGCGCTGCCGATCGCGCTGGCCGTGACGGCTCTGCTGCTCGCGTGGCGGTTGGCGCTGCGCCCGGGCCCTGTCTCAAACGTGGCCAGCATGACTGCTTTGGCGGCCTGGGTGCCGCTGCCTTGGTACCTGCACAACTGGAACACGATCACCGAGTACGCCGTCTCCAACAGCGTGGGTGAGATCAGCCGCTACTACGGCGCGGCGGAATTGCTGTCGGCCGCGGCGATGGCCAACTTCTGGCTCGCCAACATCAACGTCGGGTTCGGCGTGGTGTGGCTCGGCGGGACGCTTCTCTGCCTCGTCATGGCGGGACTGACTTCCCTGGCCACCGAGCGCGGCCGTCGGGTGCGGCAGACCGCCCCCCCACTGGTCAGCCCTGGAGGCGGGCTCGCCTCTTCCCTCCCTTCAGGCGGGTTCTCGACCCCCCACCCTCACAGGGAGGGGGCAGGGGGGTCACGACCTCCCGCCACCGCCGGCCGGATCGCGATCACCGCACTGGCCTGGATTCTTCCCGCCGTCATCGCGTTCACCCTCGGCCGCAACCGGACCACCCGGTTCATCATGCCGCTGCTGCCGGCCCTGGCGATCTTCTCCGCGCTTCTGTTCGAGACGCTCCTTCGGCGCGTGAGACCCGTCGGTGTGGCGCTCATCACGCTCCAGCTCGTCGCGGCGGCGTTTGCCTGGGCGGTCTTCTCCGCCGGCGGTCCGGAGCTGCGCGCCGGGCCCCGCAGCGAACTCGTGCTCTGCTCACCCCGCATGACCGAGCGCGGCCCCCTCACGCGACTGTCTTACCCGCTCGGCGAAATCGTCGCGGCAGCGGCGCAGGTAGCCCCGCGTGACCTCGGCCGCGATGCGCTCGGCATGCTCCTGACCGACACGATCCACGTGAACCAGAACACGCTTTCCTACGCCGCAGTGAAGGCCGGCGCACCGATGTTGTTCGGCCTCGTGCCGTATGGCGTGTCGCTCGAGTACGCGCGCGGCGACCTCGCCCGCGCCGATTTCCTGCTTTACCAGGACGGCGGACGCGACTACCCCGAATTCACGAACCAGCACGGTCCAACCCTCCTGGGCGAGATTCTCGCGGGAGAGCTTGCCGGCTGGCAGCCGCTGAGTCAGCCCGTCATCCCGCTGCCCGACGGCGGAATGGTGCGCTTCATCCGCCGCGCGCCGCTCGCCGGCTCCGGCGAGCGGCCGCCGCTGACGCCGTGTCTCGTGCTCTTCGGCGGCGGCAGCTACGCGCTGGTCGCGTGGAGCCTGGCGATCGACGAGCGCGGGCTGACGATCGCGACGGTGTGGGTCAAGCTGCGGGCGGATCGCGGGAACTACGCCGTAGCGGCACACGTGCTCGGCCCGTCGCGCGGCGAGCGCTTCAACGCGGATCATCACCTGGTCGGGGGCCCCGCGGCCTTGGCAACGCTGGCGGTTGGCCAATCTGCGGTCGGATATCACACGCTCGCACGCGGGGAGTGGAGCGAGCGCGCGGCGGGACTGGAGCTCGCCCTGTATGACTTGGACGCCCGGCGGAACGTGCCCTGTGAAGCGCGGCATGGGCCGCCGGCGCGCGAGGACGGTTGGATCAGTGTGCCGCTGCCTGCCCAGCGATGACGATAGACCGGGGCCGCGGGTCGAGCCGCGGCCGTGAGGGAGCGCGCAGTGGGGCGGGCGTCCGTGGCCGCCGGCAGGCCGGGACGCCAGCCCTTCGCATGAGCAAAAAGGCACCGCCCCCGTCGACCCTCAAGCGGGCCGACAGGGGCGGCGAGTCCTCCGTTGCGCCCGGGCTCAGCAAGCCACGAGCGCCAGAGTCGTGCTTACCGGCGGCGCAGCGCCAGCAGCGCGAGGCTGCCGAGCGCGAGCAGGCTGGCCGGCTCCGGAATGACCTGAACAACCAGGTCATCGTGATAGCCCCGACCCAGCCGGGCTGCCGTCCCGTTGTAGTCGGTGCCCAGGTTGACGTTCCACGAGTTGACGCCGGCGCCGTTGGCGTTGCCCAGCGTCACGGCGGCGAAGTTCTCGCTGTGCAGCAGGGCGTTGCTGCTGTCGTAGACCGCGACGCTGCCGCCGACGCCGTCGTAGCGGAGGTCGAGCTTGACCCAGCTACCGACCATGGCCGGGTTGCTGTAGTCCGGCGCGCCGCTGTACGTCGCGCTCCAGGTCGTGCCGGCGCGGATGTCGCCGGTGCCGCTGATGCT
>CAADGM010000065.1 GCA_900696535.1 uncultured Planctomycetota bacterium | reverse complement strand
GCCGAGGGCCGCAGCATCCCGGTCTACGTCGATGGCGCCGACGAGATCGATCGGCACCTGTGCATGATCAAGGGCGGCGGGGGCGCGCTCACCCGCGAGAAAATCGTTGCGGCCGCCTGCCGCCGCTTCGTCTGCATCGTCGACGCGTCGAAATGCGTCGAGCGCCTCGGGCGCTTTCCGCTGCCGGTCGAAGTGATCCCGATGGCGCGCGAGCTGGTCGCCTCGCGGCTGCGCGGCCTCGGCGGGCGGCCCGTGCCGCGCGCCGGCTTCGTCACCGACAACGGCAACCAGATCCTCGACGTGGCGGGGCTCGAACTCGACGACCCCGCCGGCTTCGAGTCCGAAGTGAACCAGTGGCCCGGCGTGGTCACGGTCGGCCTGTTTGCAAGGTCGGGGGCCGACATGGTTATCATTGCATCGCCGACAGGCATCGAACGTCGCACGGCGTCCGGGGCGAGGGGTTGAGGCCCGTCGGTCGGTCCGGGGCGGCTCGAACCGGGCGATTCCACAAGACCGATACGACAAGACCCATCACGTCCGGGGGGAGATTGCGCGATGTTTCGTTTCGAGACGCTGCGGCCGCAGCAAGACGACCGGCTTGCGTTCCTGAAGGGTTTCCTGCGCCAGCCGCGCGACGTCGGCTCGGTGATCCCGAGTTCACGCTTCCTCGAGCGAAAGATGGTGCGCATGGCCGGCGTGGCGCAGGCGCAGTCGGTGATCGAGCTCGGCCCGGGCACCGGCGGCACCACGCGGGCGATCCTGGCCGCGATGCCGGAGTCGGCCACGCTGCTGGCGATCGAACTCGATCCGGCCTTCGCCGACCACATTCGCGAGATCGACGACCGGCGGCTGATCGTGCACCAAGGCAGTGCCGAACAGCTGGCCGAGGTGATCGTGGCGCACCGGCTGCGTCCGCCCGATGCGATCCTGTCGGGCATTCCGTTCTCGACGATGCCGCACGAGGTGGGCACGCGCATCATCGAGGCGATCCGCGACGTGCTCGCGCCGGGCGGGCGCTTCGTCGCCTACCAGTTCCGGGCCGCGGTGGCCGAGCGCGCGAAGCCGATCCTCGGCGAGCCCGAGGTGTCGGCCGAGTTCCTGAACATTCCGCCGATGCGGGTCTATCGCTGGCGCAAGCGCTGAGGCTCGTGCGCGGCGGCGCGAACGCGCGCCGCGCATCGTTTCACTCTCAGGATTTCGGCGGAACGTAGCCCGGCGGCATCTCCGAGCCTTCGCCGAAGAAATACGCTTCGAGCTGCGTGGCCAGGTACTTGCGGGCGCGCGCGTCGGCCAGGTTCAGCCGGTTCTCGTTGACCAGCATCGTCTGGTGCCTGATCCAGCCCTGCCAGGCCTCCTTCGAGACGTTTTCGTAGAGCCGCTTGCCGAGCTCGCCCGGATAGGGCGGGAAATCGAGGCCTTCGGCCTCGCGCTGCAGCTTGATGCAGAACACCGTTCTCGACATTCGGACTCCTAAAGTTGCTTGATCAGCACCAGTGACTTGCGTTGCCAGTTGTACAGGCCGCGGCGTTGCTTCGGCAGCTGGTCGACCGAAGCGAGCACGAAGCCGCGCTTGAGGAACCAGTGCATGGTACGCGTGGTGAGCACGAATACCCTCTTCAACCCTGCGGCGCGCGCGCGCTGCTCGATGCGCTGCAGCAGCCGCTCGCCGTCGCCGCGTCCCTGCACCTGCGGGTTGACCGCGAGCGCCGCCATCTCGCCGATGCCTTCTTCGGGAAACGCGTACAGCGCGGCGCAGCCGAAGATCACGCCGTCGTGCTCGATCACGGTGAAGTTGGCGATCTCGCGCTCGATCAGGCCGCGGTCGCGGCGCACCAGCGTGCCGTCTTCCTCGAGCGGGCGCAGCAGCGCGAGCAGTCCGCCGACGTCGTCGGGGCCGGCCTCGCGCAGCGCTTCCAGGGTTTCCTCGACGAGCATCGTGCCCACGCCGTCGTGCTGGAAGAGCTCGAGCAGCACGCTGCCGTCGAGCCCGTACGGAATGATGTGCGCGCGTGCGACGCCCCCCTCGCAGGCGCGCAGCGCGTGGCGCAGCGTGAAGGCGGTGTCTTCGGGCAGCGTGCCGGCCGCGAGCAGCGCCTTGGTTTCGGCTTCGGAGACTTCGCGGCGCAGGCTGCCGTCGGCATCGAAGACGCCGCCGGTTTCGGCCAGCACGATCAGCTTGTCGGCGTCGAGCGCGATCGCGGTGCTGGCGGCGACGTCTTCCATGCTCAGGTTGAACGCCTCGCCGGTGGGCGAATAGCCCAGCGGCGACAGCAGCACCATCGCGCCGCTGTTGAGCGCGAAACGGATCGTCTGCACGTCGATCTTGCGCACCAGCCCGGTCTGCTGGTAGTCGACGCCGTCGACGATGCCGACCGGCCGCGCCGTGACCAGGTTGCCCGAAACCACCCGCACCGCGGAGTGCGCCATCGGCGTGTTCGGCAGCCCCTGCGAGAACGCGGCTTCGAGGTCGAGGCGGATTTCGCCCGACGCTTCCTTGGCGCACTCGAGCGCCACCGGGTCGGTGATGCGCAGCCCTTCGGCGTAGTGCGCCTGCACGCCGCGCAGCCTCAGCTGCTCGTTGACCTGCGGCCGCGAGCCGTGCACCAGCACGATGCGCATGCCCATCGCGTGCAGCAGGCTGAGGTCTTGCACCAGCGCATTGAGCCAGCCCGCCTGGATCAGCTCGCCGGGCACCGCGACCACGAAAGTCTTGCCGCGGAACGCGTGGATGTAGGGCGCGACCCGGCGCAGCCAGGCGACGAATTGCGCCTCCTCCGGCGAGGCGCCGGGCGTCGTGCCGGCGGCGGCGGCGGGGTCGCCGGGGTTGCCGGCGGCGCTGGGCTCGGCGGCAGCGGAGGCCTGGGCGGCAGGCTGTGCGGGGGCATTCATCGCGTCATTATAATTTCGGCCCATGTCTTCCCGGCAGCGCACCGTGCAGCGGCCCGCGGCGCCGCTGCGGGCGCTGCCTGCGCTGCGCTTTCCCGAGTCGCTGCCGGTCTCGGCGCGCCGCGACGAGATCGCCGAGGCGATCCGGCGCCATCCGGTGGTCATCGTCTGCGGCGAGACCGGATCGGGCAAGACGACCCAGCTTCCCAAGATCTGCGCGATGGCCGGCGGCGGCCGTGCCGGGCTGATCGGCCACACGCAGCCGCGGCGGCTGGCGGCGACCTCGGTGGC
>CAADGM010000064.1 GCA_900696535.1 uncultured Planctomycetota bacterium | reverse complement strand
TCCGCCTGCGGATCGAGCATCGGGTCGGCGAGCAGCGCGTCGGCGAGCGGCTCGAGGCCGGCCTCCCTGGCGATCTGCGCACGGGTGCGGCGCTTCGGGCGGTATGGCAGGTAGAGGTCTTCCAACCGCTGGCGCGTGTCGGCCGCGGCGATCTGCGCGGCGAGCGTGTCGGTGAGCTTGCCCTGCTCCGCGATGCTCGCGAGGATCGTCGCGCGGCGGTCTTCGAGCTCGCGCAGGTGGCCCAGGCGCTCGGCGAGCGTGCGCAACTGCGTATCGTCGAGGCCGCCGGTCGCTTCCTTGCGGTAACGCGCGATGAACGGGACGGTGGCGCCGGCGTCGAGGAGGTCGACGGCGGCGCTGACCCGGGACGTGCGGGCCTGCAGTTCTTCGGCGATGCGGGCGATGATGCGGGCGGCGGCGTCGGACGTGGGAGACTGCATTGCGCGCGTTCCGGGCGGTCGGAAAGGCGCGAATTCTGCCATGCAACGCCCGCCGCGGCCGACCCGCCGAAGCCCGGCGCTCCCCAAGGCCCCAATCGATACGGCCGCCGAAGGCGGCCGTCGTGGAGCGAACCAGATCTCGTTACAGGTGACGCGAGCCGCTCGCGCCGTCACTGCGGGCGACTTCGGGTGTCGCCTCCCACCAGGCAGCCACGTCGTCCGCCGCCATGTCGCGCCCCAGCACCAGGCGAATGTCGACGCCGGCCCGCAACTGCCCGACACTGACCAGTTTCGCATCGACCGGCAGCCGTTCGCCGAGCCGCTTCGCGTCTTCGGCATGCCCTTCGCGATAGTGAATCTCGGTGCGCTGGTGCCCGAAGCTGCGATAGTTCGTCACGTGCGTGACTGCTGCACCCATGCGCGAAAGCCTTTGCGCGGTACGCGCGGCCAGCCGGTTCGTGCCCGCGCCATTGCTCACCTCGAGGCGGTCGATCGCGGCGAGCGACGTGCGCAGCGGCGCCGGTTTCGGCTCCGTAGCCGCTGCCGGCAGCGGCGCGCGTTCTGCCACGGTCTCCGGTATCGCGGAATTCAGCCTGATTTCGTACACGCTGGGCGCAACCTGCACCAGCACACCGTCGTTGGCCTTCGCCAGCACGATCTCGAAGCTCGGGCCGGCGGCGTGCTGTGTCGAGCGAACGGGAGCAGGCGCAGCCACGGCGGCAACCGTCGCTTCCGCGGCCGGCACCGGCCGATCCTGCACGACCGCCAACCGTTCCGGAACCGGCACTGCCGCCTGTGGCTTCATCGACAACTCGCCGATCTGCGTCGAAGCAACGGAGGCCGCCTGCGCAACCGCCCTCGATCCGATCGACCTCATGGCGGCGCCAGTGGGTGCCGCGGCACCCGCAGGCGAGAGCGGCGCCGTCACGCCGATGATCGTTTCCTGCGGGGCGTGTTGACGCGCCTCGATCAGCTGGCGCAGGTTCTCGCGCGCACGCGCGTCGCGCGGATCGAGCGCGAGAGCGCGCTTCAGCGACGCCGCAGCTTCCTGAAGGCGTCCCGCCTTCATTTGCGCGAATCCCAGGTTGTTCAGCAGATGCGCCGAATCGGGCATGGTTGCGAGCGCCGCCCGGAACGCCTCGACCGCCAGCTCGTAGCGTCCCTGTTGCCCGTAGGCGACGCCCAGGCCGTTGAGCGCTTCGCCGTTTTCCGGCTCGAGGATCAGCGCATTGCGAAAGCGCAGGATCGCGGCATCGGTGCGACCTTCGGCCAGGTGCAGGCGGCCGACCGCATACTGCCCGGCCGCCGTGCCGGCGGGTTGCTGCACGCGGTACAGCGGCTCGATCCGCGTGTTGCGTGCGTTCAGTTCGACCGTGCCCGGCGTGCTCGCACAACCGGTGACCAGCGCGACCGCGCAGGCGGTCAACGAAGCCGGCAGGCGCCGGTTCTCCATATCGCCCCTCTCTGTGTCGCTCGCGGCCGTGCCGCCGCCACTCAACCGCCCCCGCCCATCGTCGGCAGCAGGATCCGGTAGATCTGGATCAAGGCCGGCCCCATCAGCACCAGCAGCAGCGAGGGGAAAACGCAGAAGATGAGCGGAAACAACATCTTCAGCGGAATCTTCGCGGCCTGCTCCTCGGCGCGCTGGCGGCGCCGCACGCGCAGGGCATCCGCTTGCACGCGCATCGAGTCGCCGATGCTGGTGCCGAAACGGTCAGCCTGAAGCATCATCGCAACGAAGCTCGAGATCTCGTCGAGTCCGGTGCGCGTGGCCAGGTTGCGCAGCGCGCGCTCGCGCGTGGCCCCGAGACGCAGTTCGAGACCGACCAGCGTGAGTTCCTCGGCCAGCTTCGGGCTGCGCAGGCTGATCTCGGAGGCGGTACGGGCGATCGCTGCATCGAGCGAGATTCCCGACTCGACGCACACGATCATCAGGTCGAGCGCGTCGGGAAACGCCTCGAAAAGCTCGCGCTGGCGCATCTCGGTGAGCCTCGCCAGCACGCCGTTGGGCAGGTAATAGCCGAAGGCGGCCGCGGCGAGCAGCGCCAGCATGGGCTGGTTGCCCTCCCACTCACGCACCTCGGTGAAAAGCAGCAAGACCACCGGCAGTGCGATCGCCAGCAGCGTCTTCGCCGCGAAGTAGATGACCGGTGCGGATTCGTTACGGAAACCGGCGTTCATGAACTTCGCGCGAATCCGGCCGATCTCCTCGTCCTTCTTCGGGGCTGCGAGCCTCGCCATGGGCCCGGCAACCCGGGCCATGCGTGCCTGCCACTCCGACGGCTCGCGCACATCGTCGAGCGCACTCGCGCCGACTACCTCCTGCAGGCGGCTGCGCACTCCGCGCCTGCGAGTCAGCAGCCCGCCAAGCCCATAGACGAAACCGGAGACTGCGACGAAAAGGGCGCCGAGGATCAGATAAGTCGTGTTCGCTTCCATCGCCGGCTCCTAGACCCTGATCTTCACGATGCGCCACATCCAGAACACGCCGGACGCCATCGCGACCAACGCGAGAACGACCAACTTCAGGCCTGCCGGATCCTTCCAGAGCACTTCCATGAAGCCGGGGCTGACCAGGTTCAGCACCAGCGCAGCGGCGAACGGCAGCAGCGTCAGCACCCAGGCCGACATGCGCCCCTCGGCGCTGAGCACGCGAATCGTGCCGTAGAGCTTGAAGCGCTCGCGGATGAGCCTGCTGATGTTGTCGAGGATCTCGGCCAGGTTGCCGCCGGTCTCGCGCTGCAATACCACGGCCACCGCGAAGAAGCGCAGGTCTTCCACAGGCACGCGCGCCGCGAGGTTCATCATCGCGTCGGACACCGGCAGGCCGTAGTTGACTTCCTCGAACGCTGAGGCGAACTCGCCGCCGATCGGATCGGGCAGTTCCTCGGACACCATCTGCAGCGCGGTCGGAAACGCGTGGCCCGCGCGCAGCGCGCGTGCGATCAACTCGACCGCATCGGGCAGCTGCGCCTCGAGCCGCTTGAGCCGCTTGTTGCGCGCCATGCTCAGCCACAGGAAGGGCAGCAGCACCGAGCCGAGCCCGAGGAGGCCCGCCAGCCACAACGGCTGGCGCAATACCAGCAGAACCAGGAACACCGCCACCATCAGCATCGCGGTCGTGGCCAGAAACCGCGAAGTCCTCATCACGATGCCGGCCTGCTGCAGCGTCTTCTCGAGCGTCGCGACGCGCGGCAACGCCAGCAGCAGCTTGCCGAGGCCGCCAAGGCGATCGGCCTCGCGGGCCTTGATCAACGACGAAGCCTCGATCCCGTGCCCCCCCGCGTGAAGTGCACGCAAGCGGCGCTCGAGCTGGCGCACTTCGGCGCTGCTGGTGTCGTGCCACAGCATGAACCCGCCCTCGAGCAGCAGCACGACCGCCAGGAAGCAGACCAGCAGGAAGATCGTCAAACCCCAGTCCATCGTTGCTCCCGTTGCCGCCCCTCGGGCGTTCAGTCGTAGGTCCTGCCCGGATCGAACATGTCGTCCGGCAGCCTGATGCCGCGCACCGTGAGCCGTTCCAGGAACTTCGGGCGTACCCCCGTCGCGTGGAACCGCCCGACGACCTGGCCGTCGG
>CAADGM010000063.1 GCA_900696535.1 uncultured Planctomycetota bacterium | reverse complement strand
GCGCGCCCCGAGGTGCAGCGGGTGCGCTATCCGTGGCTCGAGTCGCATCCGCAGCACGCGCTGGCGCGCGCGCAGCAGCGTGCCGGCGGTGCGGTGCTCGCGTTCGAACTGAAGGGCGCCGACGACGTGGCGCGCAAGGCCGCGGCCTGGCGCGTGGTCGACGCCTGCCGGCTGCTGTCGATCACCGCGAACCTCGGCGACGTGAAGTCGACGATCACGCATCCGGCGAGCACGACGCACGGGCGCATGCCGATCGAGGCGCGCCGCGAGGCCGGGATCGGCGAAGGCATGCTGCGCGTGGCGGTGGGCCTGGAAGACCCGGCCGACATCTGTGCCGACCTGGCGCGCGGGCTGGGCGGCTGAGGCTGCCCGCACGCCGCCGTGCAAGCGCTCGGCGACGTCCGGGGCCGTCCGTGGCGCGCTGAACCGGGCTGCCCGGGCGGTTACGTCTGGATGTACGCGGTTTTCACCGTCGTGTAGAACTCGGCCGCGTAGCTTCCCTGCTCGCGCGGACCGAAGCTGGAGCCCTTGCGCCCGCCGAACGGCACGTGAAAGTCGACGCCTGCGGTCGGCGCGTTTACCATGACCATGCCTGCCTGCGCGTGCCGCTTGAAGTGTGACGCGTGGCGCAGCGAGTTGGTGCAGATGCCGCTGGTCAGGCCGAACTCGGTGTCGTTCGCTACCGCGAGCGCCTCCTCGTAGTCGGCAACGCGAATCACGCTCGCGACCGGGCCGAAGATCTCCTCGCGGTTGATGCGCATCCCGTTGTGCGTGTCCACGAAAACGGTCGGAGCCAGGTAGAAGCCAGGCGTCGAAGCGCTGATCCGCTCGCCGCCACACGCGAGCGTGGCGCCCTCGCTCCTGCCGATCTCGATGTAGCCGAGGTCCTGATCGAGCTGTGCCTGATCGACGACCGGCCCGATGTCGACTCCGGCTGCGCGCGCATCGCCGACCTCGAGGGCGCCCGTTCGCCTTGTGAGCGCCTCGACGAAGCGGTCGTGAATGCCTGCCTCGACCACGAGTCGGCTCGACGCCGTGCAGCGTTGTCCGGTGGAGAAGAACGCCCCCTGGATCGCGCAGTGCACTGCCGCGTCGAGGTCGGCGTCGTTCAGGATCACCAGCGGGTTCTTGCCGCCCATTTCCAGCTGGAACTTCGCCTGGCGTGCCACGCAGGCCGCGGCTACGCGGGCGCCGGTCGAGGCGGAGCCGGTGAAGGTGATGGCGTTCACGTCGCGGTGGTTCAGCAACACCTCGCCGACCACCCGGCCCCGGCCCATGACCAGATTGAACACGCCGGCGGGCAGGCCACTGCGGCTGATGATCTCGGTGAGCGCCCACGCCGAGCCGGGCACGAGATCGGCCGGTTTGAACACGACGCAGTTGCCGTAGGCGAGTGCCGGTGCGATTTTCCATGCCGGGATCGCGATCGGGAAGTTCCACGGGGCGATGATGCCGACCACACCCACCGGCTCGCGGGTGACCTCGATCTCCATGCCTGGACGCACCGACATCTGCTTGTCGCCCACCACGCGCAGCGCTTCGCCCGCGAAGAACTTGAAGATCTGGCCGGCGCGCGCGACTTCGCCGATGGCCTCGGGAAGGGTTTTCCCCTCTTCGCGCGCGAGCAGGTTGCCCAGTTCTTCCTTGCGCGCCAGGATCTCCGAGCCGACGTGGTCGAGCGCGTCGGCGCGAGCCTGCGGCGTGGCGAGCGACCAGGCCGCAAACGCCGTGCGCGCCGCTTCGATCGCCCGGCGTGTGAGTGCCTCGTCGGCACGCGCGTATTCGCCGATGACGTCCCTGGTGTCGGAAGGATTGACGTTGGGGGCCCAGTCGCCGCTGTCGACCCATTCGCCTGCGACGTAGTGAGCGTGTTTCTTCATCCGTTCGGTCCTCCTGCTTGATTGGGCGGTGCAGTGCACGAGCCAGGCTGCTGGCAGCGTGCGGGTGACTGTACTCCGGAGTGGCGGGGTGGGCGCAGACCCGGTTGGCCATCACGGCTGGTGCGAACACAGCGAACGGGAGCAAGGCTGATCTAGCGGAAATCGCGGCTGCCGACCACCAGGTCGCCCAGCAGCGCGCTGTGATCGACGATGCGCTGCGCGACCAGGTGGCGCACTTCGCCGCCGGAGTCGGCGTCGCACTGCCAGGTGCCGTAGACCGTCATCAACTGCGCGCCGAGCACTTCGCGACGCTGGCGCTCGAACACGCGCGGCCAGACGATCACGTTGACGGCTCCGGTCTCGTCTTCGAGCGTGACGAAGATCGTGCCCTTCGCCGTTTCGGGGCGTTGCCGATGCGTGACCAGGCCGCTGGCGCGTGCCGGCCGGCCGTTCGGGAAGGCGCGCAGCGCCGCGGCCGTGGCGATGCGCAGGCGCTCGAGCCGCGGCCGCAGCAGCTCCAGCGGATGGCGGCCCATCGGGATGCCCAGGCCGCGATAGTCGGCGATGATCTCGCGACCCTCGGGCAGCGCGGGCAGCCGGGCAGGTGTCTCGTCGAAGCGCGCGTCGGCGAGCAGCGCCGGCATCGACCGGATGCCGGCTGCCTCCCAGTGCGCCTGCGCGC
>CAADGM010000062.1 GCA_900696535.1 uncultured Planctomycetota bacterium | reverse complement strand
TGGGTTGCGTGGGGCTGTGCTCGGCGGAGCCATTGGTCGACGTCCAATCGCCGGGGCGGACGCGGATCAGCTTCCAGCGCATTACGGCCGATCGCGTGCCGGCGCTGCTGGACGCCGTGCTGGCGGGGGGGGTGCCGACTGACTGGATGCTGGGGCAGCTCCGGCCGGGCGGCGGGATTCGGTCGGGGCAGGCGCCCTGCTGCAATGGAGCCGAGTGTGCCGCCAGTGCAGCCGACGCCGCTCGCGAGGCGCGGCGGGGGAGCAGCGGTTCGAGCGGCGAGCTGCCGGTCCAGATCTGGCCCGACGTGCCTTACCTTGAGGAGCATCCGTTCTTCTCGCCGCAGACGCGCTGGGTGCTGGCCAACTGCGGCCTGATCGATCCGAACAGCATCGACGAATACGTTGCCCGCGGCGGATACCAGGCGCTGTCGAAGGCGCTGCGGTTCATCACGCCGGACGAGCTGTGCGAGCAGGTGGAGCGCAGCGGCCTGCGCGGGCGGGGCGGCGGAGGGTTCCTGACGGGTCGGAAGTGGAAGTTCGCGCGGGCGACGCCGGCGGAGCAGAAGTACGTGATCTGCAATGCCGACGAGGGCGACCCGGGCGCGTTTATGGACCGGGCGGTGATCGAGGGCGATCCGCACCGCGTGGTGGAGGGTCTGGCGCTGGCGGCGTACGCGGTCGGCGCGAGCAAGGGCATCGTCTACATCCGCGCCGAGTACCCGCTGGCGATTCGCAACCTGACGCGGGCGCTGGAGCAGGCTCGAGCAGTGGGGCTGCTGGGCCCTGACATCCTCGGTTCGGGCTTCAGCTTTGACATCCACATCAAGAAGGGCGCCGGGGCGTTCGTGTGCGGCGAGGAGACCGCGCTGATTCACAGCGTCGAGGGCAAGCGCGGCATGCCGCGTCCGAGGCCGCCGTTTCCCGCGGTCCGGGGCGTCTTCGGCCAACCGACCGTGATCAACAACGTGGAGACGCTGGCGAACCTGCCACTGCTGGTGCGGAACGGGTGGGAGTGGTTCGCGTCGCTGGGAACGCCGAGCAGCAAGGGCACGAAGGTGTTCGCGCTGTCGGGCAAGGTCCAGCGGACTGGGCTCATCGAGGTCGCGATGGGCACGAGTATCCGCAAGATCATCTTCGAGATCGGCGGCGGGCCCCCGGCGGGCAAGGCTTACAAGGCGGCCCAGATCGGCGGGCCGTCGGGCGGATGCATTCCCGCTCAGCACCTGGACATCGAGATCGACTACGAGTCGCTGAAGAGCGTCGGCGCGATGATGGGCTCCGGCGGCCTCGTCGTCATGGATGAAGACAACTGCATGGTCGACGTGGCCAAGTTCTTCATGGACTTCATTCAGCGCGAGAGCTGCGGCAAGTGCATCCCTTGCCGCGAGGGCACCAAGCAGATGCTGGACATTCTCAACAGCATCACGCGCTCGCGGCGAAGCGAGACCCAGGCGCAGACCCTGGAGCGCTTCAAGGGCATCCTCACGCTCCAGAAGCTCGCCCAGGTCATCGGCGATACGAGCCTGTGCGGGCTGGGCCAGACCGCGGCCAACCCGGTGCTCAGCACGCTGCGCTTCTTCCGTGACGAGTACGAGACACACGTGTACGACCGCAAGTGTCCGGCCGGCGTGTGCCGCGAGCTGCTCAGCTACCGTATCGATCCGGACCTGTGCAAGGGCTGCACGATCTGCGGCAAGAAGTGCCCAACCGGGGCCATCCTCGGCGCCCCGAAGGCTCCGCACTACATCGTCGAGGAGAAGTGCATCGCCTGCGGCGCGTGCCACGAGGCCTGCCGCCTGGGCGCGGTGATCGCCGAGTGATTGAGGGAGACTCGCCCGGACGAGTCCGGGCAGGATCGGAGTGAGCGGAATGGTCGCGACGACAATCGCAATTACGATTAACGGCAAGCCGGTCGAGGCGCGGCCGGGCGAGATGCTGCTGGACGTCATCCGGCGGTCGGGTGTCGATGTGCCGACGCTGTGCAACGTCTCGGGGCTCACGCCGACGGGCGCGTGCCGGCTGTGCTCCGTCGAGGTGGAAGGGCAGCGGGGGCTGGTGCCGAGCTGCGCGTACCCGGTCGCCGATGGCCTGAGCGTCCGCACGCACTCGCCGCGGGCGGTTCGGGCGCGCAAGACGATCGTCGAGCTGCTCCTGGCGAGCCACCCTGACGATTGTCTCTACTGCCCGAAGAACGGCCGCTGCCAGCTCCAGTCGATCGCCCAGGAGCTGGGCGTACGGGAGCGCGTATACCACGCCCCGCGCAACACGTTCCACGTCGACCTGTCGAGCCCATCGCTGGTGCGCGACCCGGCCAAGTGCATCCTGTGCGGCCGCTGTGTACGCGTCTGCGAGGAGATCCAGGCTGTCGGAGCGATTGACTTCATCGGCCGCGGCAGCCAGGCCGTGGTCGGGACCGCCTTCGGCCAGGGGCTGAACGTATCGAGCTGCATCAACTGCGGGCAGTGCATCCTGGTCTGCCCGACGGCGGCCCTGCGTGAGCAGTGCCACATCCCGCAGGTCCTGGCCGCGCTGGACGACCCCGAGAAGTACGTCGTGGTCCAGCACGCGCCCGCCATCTCCGTCTCGCTGGCCGAGGAGTTCGGCCTCAAGCGCGGCACGGACGTCAACGGCGTGCTGACCACCGCGCTGCGTGAGCTCGGCTTCAAGCGCGTCTTCGAGACGTCCTTCTCGGCCGACCTCACGATCATGGAGGAAGCCTCCGAGCTGGCGCAGCGCATTCGCGAAAAGCTGAGCGGCGGGAGTCCGGCTCTGCCCATGCTGACGAGCTGCTCGCCCGGGTGGGTCAAGTTCGTCGAGCAGTTCTACCCCGACTTCCTTCCGAATCTCTCGACCTGCAAGAGCCCGCAGCAGATGCTCGGCGCGCTGATCAAGAGCTTCTTCGCCGAGAAGGCCGGCCTGGACCCGGCGCGCATCTACAGCGTCGCGGTCATGCCGTGCACGGCCAAGAAGTTCGAGGCCCAGCGGCCTGAGATGAGCCAGGGCGGCCTGCCCGACATCGACGCCGTCCTCACCACGCGCGAGCTGGCTGACCTCTTCCGCTTGCGAAACCTCAACCTCGCCTCGCTCGACCCGGAGAGCCCGGACACGCCCTTCGGCGAGCGCAGCACGGCGGGCAAGCTCTTCGGCGCCAGCGGCGGCGTGATGGAGGCGGCCCTCCGCACGGCCAACTACCTGCTCACCGGTTCAGATCTCGAGGACCTCGAATTCAAGGCAGTCCGCGGCATGGAGGGAATCAAGGAAGCCACGGTGCAGATCGGCGAACTGCGTCTGGGCGTGGCCGTGGCCAGCGGGCTGGCCAACGCCGGCAAGCTGCTCGACGCCGTCCGCGACGGTCGCGACGACCTGCACTTCATCGAGGTCATGACCTGCCGAGGCGGGTGCGTTGGCGGCGGCGGGCAACCGCTGGCCATGGACGAGGAAGCCGTGCGCGAGCGGATGAAGAGCCTTCACCGGATCGACCGGACCGAGAAGCTGCGCACGAGCCACGAGAACCCGGGTATTCGTCGGCTCTACGCCGAGTTTCTCGGGCAGCCGCTGGGCGAGCGCAGTCATCGGCTGTTGCACACGCACTATCACGAGCGCGACGTGGTGAAGTAGGTGGCCGGCCGCGTGAACGGAGCCCGGAGCTAGCGTGGACATCGGACGCACAGCCCTGATCTCGACGATCAAGGAACGCTGCCGCGTGTGCTACACGTGCGTGCGGGAGTGTCCGGCCAAGGCCATCCGCATCGCGGGCGGCCAGGCCGAGGTACTGCCGCAGCGCTGCATCGCCTGCGGCAACTGCGTGCAGGTGTGCAGCCAGGAGGCCAAGCGCGTCCACAGCGAGCTCGAGCTGGTGGAGGAGCTGCTGCGGGGGCCGGACCCGGTCGCGGCCATCGTCGCCCCCTCGTTCCCCGCCGAGTTCGGCGAGACGGAGTACGTCTACCTGGTCGGGATGATCCGGGAGCTGGGCTTCCGGTTCGTCCACGAGGTCGGATTCGGCGCCGACCTGGTGGCCAGCGCGTACCGCAAGCTGCTCGCCACCAGCACCGACCGGCAGTACATCGCGACGACGTGTCCCGCGATCGTCGGTTACGTCGAGCGCTATCACCCGGAGCTCGTGCCGGCTCTCGCCCCGATCGTCTCGCCGATGATCGCCACGGCCCGCGCGCTGCGCAGGCTCCACGGCGATGGGCTGCGGATCGTCTTCATCGGACCCTGCATCGCCAAGAAGGCCGAGGCCGACGCCAGGCACGTGGCCAACGAGGTCGACGCGGTCATCACGTTCATCGAGTTGCGGCAGTTGCTCGGGCGGCGGGCACTGCGGCCGGAGTCGGCCGTGCCCAGCGATTTCGACCCGCCGCACGCCGGCACCGGCGCGCTCTTCCCAATCACCCGCGGGATGCTGCAGGCGGCGCAGATCGAGGAGGACCTGATCAAGTCGGAGGTCTTCTCCGCGGACGGGAGCCACGAGTTCGGCCTGGCGCTGAAGGAGTTCGCGGCGGGCACGCTCCGCGCGCGGCTCCTGGAGGTGCTGTGCTGCAACGGCTGCATCATGGGCCCGGGCGTCAGCCAGCACTACCCACTGTTCAAGCGTCGGGCGATGGTCAGCCAGTACGTGCGACAGCGCACGCAGAACATCGACAGCGAGCGCTGGCATGATTACTGGGCGCGGCTGGCGGACCTGGACCTGACGAGGAAGTTCGCCGCCCACGACATGCGCGAGGACGCGCCCACGGAGGAGCAGATCGCCGAAGTCCTGCTGCGAATGGGCAAGCGCGAGCCGATGGACGAGCTCAACTGCGGCGCGTGCGGCTACGCGACGTGCCGGGAGCACGCCACTGCGATTCTGAAGGGGCTGGCCGAGTCGGAGATGTGCCTGCCGTACGCGATCGAGCAGCTCAAGCAGACGAACCGTGACCTGGCCGTGACGAACGAGCAGCTTGCCAGCGCCCAGGAGGCGCTGATGCACGCGGAGAAGCTGGCCAGCATGGGCCAGCTCGCCGCCGGGATCGCCCACGAGGTGAACAACCCACTCGGCACGGTGCTGATGCTGGCGCACACGCTCCTGGAGGAGACGCCGACGGAAAGCCCGGCACGCGAGGATCTGGCCCTGATGGCGAGCGAGGCGGACCGCTGCAAGAAGATCGTCAGCGGGCTGCTTCAGTTCGCCCGCAAGAACAAGGTCGAGGCGCGGGCGACCGACGTACGCGCGCTGGTGGACGGCGTGGCCCGGTCGCTGCGGCTGCCGCCCGGCGTGCGGATGGACATCGAGCACGCGGATGGCGACCCCGACGCGGAAATCGACCGCGACCAGGTGGCGCAGGTGCTGACGAACCTGGTCAACAACGCCCTGGACGCCATGCCGCGAGGTGGGCTACTGACGCTGCGGACGCGGGGCGATGCCGAGCGTGTGCAGATCGAGGTCGCGGACACGGGGACCGGCATTCCGCCCGAGCTCCACAAGCGGATCTTCGAGCCGTTCTTCACGACCAAGCCGCCCGGCAAGGGTACCGGCCTGGGGCTCTCGGTGACGTACGGGATTGTGAAGATGCACCACGGCGACTTGCGTGTGGAATCCAACGCGGACCCTGCCAAGGGACCGACCGGTACGACGTTCACGGTGACGCTGCCACGGTGGCGGATGCGAGCGGAGTGAGTGGTGCGCGCCGCGCGCGGCGCGAGGAGCCTGAGACGATGCCGACCATACTCGTTGTTGACGACGACGCCGATTACCTGGAGCAGACCCGGATGCTGCTGGAGTCAGCCGGACACACGGTGGTCACCGCCGACAGCGTGAAGGCGGCGAAGGACTGGCTCGCCACGGCCCGGCCGGATATGGCCATCGTCGACCTGATGCTCGAGAACGCGGACGGCGGCTTCCAGTTGTGCCACCACGTCAAGCGGCTCGATCCCGGCATTCCGGTGATCATCGTGACCGCGGTGGCCAGTGAGACGGGCATTGACTTCGGCAGCTCCGACCCGGGCGACAAGGCGTGGATCAAGGCGGACGCGCTGCTGGCCAAGCCGGTGCGCTTCGAGCAGCTTCAGCGCGAGATTACGCGACTGCTCGGCGCGCCGCGGGCCGCGGACGCAACTTGAGTGTCGGCGGTCGCGCGGGAGGCCGAGTCGCTGCGGGAGAGGCGCGAGCGCGTGCGTGGAATGGTGACGTGATGGCGGAAACGCTGCGAGTGCTGGTGGCTGACGACGAGGCCGGGATGCGCCATGCGGTGGCCCGCGCGCTGCGCTCGTTCCGGCTCCGACTGCCGGACGTGGAGGGGGAGATCGGCTTCGAGATCGAGCAGGCCGAGAGCGGCGAAGCGGCCCTGTCGCGGCTGGCCGAGCCGCCGCGAGTGGACATCCTGCTCGTCGATCACAAGATGGGCGGCATGACGGGCGTGGAGGTACTCGACGCCCTTCGACAGCGCGAATCCGACGTGCTCGCGATCATGATCACCGCGTTCGCGACGCTGGAGACCGCCATCCGGGCGACGCGCAGCGGAGCGTTTGATTTCCTGGCCAAGCCGTTCACGCCCGAGGAACTGCGCGAGACGGTCCGCAAGGCTGCCGGCCACCTGGTGGTGCAGCGCGAGGCCCGCCGGCTGGCCGCCGAGCGGCGCCGGGTGCGCTTCGAGTTCATCTCGATCCTGGCGCACGAGCTCAAGGCGCCGCTGGGTGCGATCGAGGGGTACCTGAACATCATCCGCGACCAGGCCATGGGCAGCGACGTGACCGCGTACCGGCCGGTGGTGGAGCGCTGCCTGGTGCGCGCGGGCGGCATGCGCAAGCTGATCATGGACCTGCTCGACATGACCCGTATCGAGTCCGGCGCCCGACGGCGAGAGCTGGCGCCCGTCCGCGTGCGCGAGGCCGTGGATGCCTGCGTCGACACGGTCCGGCCCGATGCCGATGGGCGGCAGATCACGATCGCCGTCGAGTGCCCGGCGGAGCTGGTCACGACGGCCGACCGCAGCGAGTTGGAAATCATTCTGAACAACCTGGTGTCGAATGCGGTCAAGTACAACCGCGACCAGGGGCGTGTCGAGCTGCGCGTCAGCGCCGACGACACGTACGTGGAGATTCGCGTCAGCGACACCGGCATCGGGCTCACGCGCGAAGAGGCGGACCGGCTCTTCGGCGACTTCGTCCGCATCAAGAACGACAAGACGCGCCACATCCTCGGCAGTGGTCTGGGGCTCTCCGTGGTGCGTAAGCTGGCCAGGATGTATGGCGGCGACGCGACCGTCGAGAGCACGCCCGACGTCGGGAGCACGTTCACTGTGCGGCTGCGGCGCGACGGTCGCGGCGAGGAAGCGGCCGGCGCGGCGCCTACGATTTCGCATGCTGACGCAAGCACGAATCCTGAACTGGCTGCGCGCCACTGAGCCTGCCCGGCTCGAGGTGCTCTGGCGGCTGGCCGACGCGGTCCGCCGCGCGCACGTAGGCGACGCGGTCCACCTGCGCGGGCTGATCGAGATCTCGAATGTCTGCGTGCGGCTGTGCGGCTACTGCGGTCTGCGGGCTCCGAACCGCGCCGTCGAGCGCTACCGCATGAGCAGCGACGAGATTCTGGCCTGCGCGCGGCAGGCGCGGGACTTCGGCTACGGAACGGTCGTGCTTCAGGCGGGCGAAGACCCCGCTCTAACGTGCGAGTTCGTCGCGGAGGTGGTTCGGCGGATCAAACGGGAGACGGGCCTGGCCGTCACGCTCAGCCTCGGCGAGCGCCCGCGTGAAGAGCTGGCCGCGTGGCGTGAGGCCGGGGCCGATCGCTACCTGCTGCGCTTCGAGACCTCCAACGGGCCGCTGTTCGACGCGATTCATCCGCCACGCGGTGCCCGCGAGGGCGAGCCGCGCGATGCGAGCCGCAATGGGGCGGGCCTGGCGACTCGACTCGATCAGCTCCGCGCGCTGCGCGAGCTGGGCTACGAGGTAGGCAGCGGCGTGATGATCGGGATCCCCGGGCAGACGTACGCCGACCTGGCCCGCGACATCGCGCTGTTTCGCGAACTCGACCTCGACATGATCGGCTGCGGTCCATTCCTGCCGCACCCGGCCACGCCGCTGGGGCGCGAGGCGCTGGCAGACGAGCACGCAAGTGAGCCGAGCAAGGGACGCCCAGCGCCGGATGACCAGGTTCCGGGCAGCGAGCTGATGGCGTACAAGGTGATCGCGCTGGCCCGCCTGGTGTGCCCGCGGGCGAACATCCCCAGCACCACCGCCCTGGCCACGATCAATCCGACGCGCGGTCGAGAGCTGGGCCTATCGCGCGGCGCGAACATCGTCATGCCGAATCTGACACCGACGCGCTACCGCACGAAGTACGAAATCTATCCCGGCAAGGCTTGTATCACCGAGGACGCCGCCGCCTGTAACCACTGTCTGTCGCGGCGGATTGAGTCGATCGATCGGGTAGTCGGGCAAGGGCCGGGCGGGTCGCCGAACTGGCGTGCCCGCATGGGAGGTGAATCGTGACCACTGAGCCGCGCGCGCCGGCGCGACTTCCGAAGCTAGAGCTCAGCGCCGGAGCATCGGACTTCATCGACGACGGGCGGCTGCACGAGCTGCTCGCGGCGCGGCCGCCGGAGCCGGCCGAGGTGCGCGACATCGTCGCCCGGAGCCTGGCCAAGAACTGTCTGTCGGTCGAGGAGACCGCGCGGCTGCTGACCGCCCGCGACCCGGAGGTCATCGAGGAGATCTTCGCGGCCGCCCGCCAACTCAAGGAGACGGTGTACGGCAACCGGATCGTGCTGTTCGCCCCGCTCTACATCGGGAACGATTGCGTTAACGACTGCCTCTACTGCGCGTTTCGCCGCTCGAATCACGAGCAGATTCGCTTGACGCTCGATCGCGAGCAGCTTCGCGAGCAGGTCGCGGCGCTCGAGCAGGAGGGACACAAGCGGCTGATCCTGGTCTTCGGCGAGCACCCGCGCTACGACGCCGAGTTCATTCACGATTGCGTGCGGACGGTGTACGAGATCCGCGTGGGCAAAGGAGAGATTCGCCGGGTCAACATCAACGCGGCGCCGCAGGACGTGGACGGATACCGGCGGATCAAGGAGGCCGGCATCGGCACCTACCAGGTCTTCCAGGAGACCTACAGCCACGCGACCTACGCGCAGTATCACCCGCACAACACCCGCAAGGGCGATTACCTGTACCGACTCGATGCGCTCGACCGTGCGCAGGAAGCCGGCATCGACGACGTGGGCATCGGCGCCCTGTTCGGGCTCTACGACTGGCGCTTCGAGGTGCTCGGGCTGGTCGCACACGCGCTGCACCTCCAGCAGAAGTACGGTGTCGGGCCGCACACCATCAGCTTCCCGCGCGTGCAGCCCGCCCAGGGCGTCACGCTGCCGGACACGTGGCTGGTCAGCGACGACGACTTCAAGCGCGTCGTGGCGACGCTCCGCCTGGCCGTCCCGTACACCGGCATGATCCTCACTGCCCGCGAGAGCCCGGACCTGCGCCGAGAGCTGCTGGCCTTCGGCGTCTCGCAGATCGACGCCGGCACGCGGCTGGAGCTGGGCGGCTACACGCGCCGCGAGGGGCCACAGCACCTCGAACTGGAGCAATTCCAGCTTGGCGACGAGCGCTCGCTGGACGAGGTGATGCGCGAGCTGATCATCGACGGCTACCTGCCGAGCTTCTGCACGGCGTGCTATCGCCTCGGCCGCACGGGCGAGCACTTCATGGAGTTCGCGATCCCTGGCTTCATCAAGCGCTTCTGCACGCCCAATGGCCTGACGACGGTCACGGAGTACCTGTGCGACTACGCCAGCCCGGAGACGCGCGAGGCGGGCCTCCGGCTCATCGAGCAGGAATTGGCGGCGATGCCGGACGACAGCTTGAAGCGCGAGCTGGTGAAGCGGATCGAGACGATCCGGACGACGGAGAAGCGGGATCTCTACTTCTGAGGCACGAAGGCACGGAGGCACGAAGGCACGGAGGCACGAAGGCACGAAGGCACGGAGGCACGGAGGCACGAAGGCACGGAGGGGAGAGAGGGAACGGGGAGGGGAAGGGGCGGAGGGTAGGAGGGCAGGCGGTGCAAGCGGGTTCCGAGGGCGGGGGTCAGACATCCACGGCCTCGACGCCGGACTTGGCGTGGGACGCTGTCCGTCGCGCCGCTTGCAGGCCGAGCAGGAACGCGGCGCCCAGCAGCGCGAGCCCGGCGGCCAGGGCGTAGGGCGCTCCGAACCCAAGCCACGTGACGAGCGCGCCGGCGACCGGTGATCCGATGCTCCGCCCGAGCGAGAAGACCCCCTGCAAGGCGCCTTGCATGGCTCCCTGGTCCCTGGAGTCGACGCAGCCCGCGGCCAGCGCGCTCAGCGCCGGCATCGACAGTGCACCGCCCGCCCCCAGCAGGGCCACGGCGGCAATGAGCACGGGCAGCGGAGGCGCTAGCGCCAGCAGCACGCCGCCGATCACGAGCAAGCCGAGCCCGAGCACGCCGAGATTGCGGTCGCCCATGCGCGGCGCCAGCGTGCGCACCAGGCCGCCCTGGGTGAGGATGCCGACGACACCGAGCAGCGCGAAGGCGTAGCCGTTGGCGCGCTCGGTGAACGCGTAGACGTTCCGGGCGAACTCGGCGAAGGTGGACAGCGCCTGGAGCTGGGCGATCGTCATGACCAGCGCGGCCGCGAGCAGGAGCCCGACTCCAGGCAGCCGCAGCAGCTCACCCCACGACTTGCGGGGCGCCGCTTGCGCGGCGTGGCTGGCGGGCTCGCGCGGCATGATCAGGAGCAGGGCCGTCAGCACCGACATGGCCTGGATGCCGGCGGCGGCCCAGCCGATGGCGCTGTGCGAGTAGGCGTAGGCCAACAGACCCGCGACAAGGGGGCCCAGCACCATCGAGAGGCCGAACGCCGCCCCGAGTACGCCCATGGCGCCTGCGCGGCGTTCGGGCGGCGTGGCGTCGGCGACGAGGGCGGCCGAGAGCGTCGCCTGGGCGCCGAATACTCCGGCCAGCAAGCGCGAGGCAACCAGCCACCACACGTTGCCCGCCAGTGCGAACAGCACCGAGCCGAGCATTGTGCCGAAGCTGGCCACGGCCATCATCCGCCCGCGGCCGAAGCGGTCTGACAGCCGGCCGAAGAGCGGGCTGAAGACGATGCGCGGCGCACTTTGCAGGAACAGCAGCGTGCCGACCCAGAGGAGCACGTACCGCTCGGAGACGCCCAGCGCGGCGCAGTAGTAATTGAGAACCGGGAAGACGGACCAGAGCACGAAGCCCTCGCAGAACACCACGAGGGCGGCGGCAAGCACGGGCGACATGGGGGCGGATCGTACGCGGAATGCCCCGTCGAACCAATCGCAGGCGCGCGGGACCGTCGGCGGGCTACTTGTCGCCCTCCGGAGGGATCGTGATCGTCCGTCTCACGCCGCCGCTACCGATGACCTCCAACACGAGGCGGTCCGTACGGCGCGTCTCCTGAAGCAGCTCGTTAAACTCGCGGACGCCGCGCACCGGGGTGCCGTTGCAGGAGAGAATGATCTCGTTGGGGCGCAGGTCACCAACGCGCGTCCTGGAGTCCTCGATGCGCGTGATGCGCACACCGCCGATCACACCCTCTGAGCCGCGTGCCTCGGGTGCCATCGGCACGGTGCGGCCCTCGATCCCGAGTCGGGCGATTGTGCGGCCCATGATCCAGGTCGCGGAGGTGGGCTCGCTGACGACTTCCGCCTGCACGCCAAGACGCAGGTCGATGTTGCGCGCCTGGCCGTCGCGCAGGACTCGGAGCTTGACCCGCTCGTCCGGTCGCATGTCGGCGACCATGGACCGGAACTGCTCCGTGCCGTCGATGGGTTTGCCGTTGATCGAGACCACGACGTCGTCGACCTGCAAGCCGGCGCGGTCCGCGGGCGAGCGGCGCTGCACGGCCTGGACGACGACGCCCTTCTGCGGGCCGAGGTCGAAGAGCTCGGCGAAGCCGACGTCCACTGGCACGTAGCTGATTCCGATCCAGCCGCGCTGCACGACGCCGCTCGTCTTGAGCTCGTTGGCGATCCTCATGGCCATGCGCGAGGGGATCGTGAAGGCGACGCCCGCGTTGAACCCGTCGCCGCGCGTCGCAATGGCCGTGTTCACGCCGACCACCTCGCCGCGCAGGTTCAGCAGCGGCCCGCCGGAGTTGCCCGGGTTGATCGAGGCGTCGGTCTGGATGAAGTCCTGGTAATCGATGTCGACGCCGGGGATGCGGCTGCGGCCCTTCGCGCTGACGATCCCGTGCGTGACGGTCTGCTGGAGGCCGAACGGCGACCCCACGGCGATCACCCAGTCGCCGACCTCGAGCTGGTCCGGGTCACCGAACTTGAGCGGCTGAAGCTCGGGCGCATCGATCTTGATCACGGCCAGGTCGGTCTTGGGGTCCGTGCCGACGATCGTCGCCGGGAACTCGCGCTGGTCATGCAGGACGACGGTGACCTGGGAACGGTTCTCCACGACGTGGTTGTTCGTCAGGATGTAGCCCTCGCGGTCGAAGATGATGCCACTCCCGGCCGCGGGAGGCATGCGGCGAAGGAACCGCCGAAGCTGCTCCATTTCCGAGTCGTCTTCGCCGGAGGTGTCGGTCGCCACCTCGCCACCCGAGACGCGGAGATGCACGACGCCAGGCCGGGCGACCTTGGAAACGAGGTTGAACGCCCGGGAGACGGCGCGGACGTCGGCGAGCTGCTGCTCGAGCGCCGCGAGCTCGTCGCTGGCCGGGGGATTGGCGCCCTTTTGGGAGGCCATCACACGCGGCAAGAGCGCGGCACTACCGAGCAGGCCAAGTCCGGCCAGGAGCACAAGGGCAAGTCCCGGCTGGGGGAAGTGACGTGATCGCTGCATCGACATCACGCGGACAACTCCTCTTCGCGACGGTCCCGAAGACTCATCGGCCGGCTGCGACGGAGCGATTCTACCGCCCGTGGCGCCGCGTCCGATAGCCGGCCCGGCTCAGCCGACTAATTCTATACGCGCCTGGGCGTCGTCCGCCGCGGACCGCGGTCGTGGCGGGGCGAGGCACACTTTTCGACGCCCGCCGCAGGGGGTTTGACCGGCGCGCGCCGCGGCCCTTAGAGTGCAACGGGGGACGCTGGTTCGCATTGCAACGGGAGTACGCCTTGCCCGCCGCCAAGCCGCACCGCATCGGGATTCGCCTTGAGGAGAAGAGCCGCTGGGAACGCCGGGCGCCGCTGACGCCGGAGGATGTCGCGCACCTGGCCCGCGAAGCCGGGCTGTCGTTCCAGGTGCAGCGCTCGCCGATCCGCATCTTCCCTGAGGCGGCGTACCGGGCGGCGGGGGCCGAAGTGGTCGACGACCTGCGGGCCTGCCCGGTGATCATGGGTATCAAGGAGATCCCTGTCGGCGTGCTCGAACCCCGCAAGACGTACGTGTTCTTTTCGCACACGATCAAGCGCCAGCCGCACAACATGCCCATGTTGCGGCGGATCGTGGAGCTGGGCTGCACGCTGATCGACTACGAGCGGATCGTGGATGAGCGCGGTCGGCGGTTGGTGTTCTTCGGGCGGCACGCGGGCCTGGCGGGGTTCATCGACGCAATGTGGGCGCTCGGCCAGCGGCTGCGCTGTGAGGGCATTGCGTCGCCCTTCGAGACCATACGGCGCGCGTACGACTACCGCGACTCGGACGACGCGAAGCGGGCGCTTGCGGAGGTCGGAGAGCGCATCCGCCGCGACGGCCTGCCCGAGACGCTGCGGCCGATGACCATCGGCTTCGCGGGCTACGGGCACGTGTCGATGGGGGCCCAGGAGATGGCCGAGGCGCTGCCGCTGCGGGAGGTCGGGCCGGACCAGCTCGCCGCGCTACCGCCCGCCGCGGACGTGATCTACAAGGTCGTCTTCCGCGAGGAGCACATGGTCGAGCGGATGGACGCCGGCGGCCGCGGCGTGCCGGGCTTCGATCTCCAGGAGTATTACGACCACCCGGATCGCTACCACGGCAAGTTCTTCCCGCACGTGCCGCACCTGAGCGTCCTGGTGAACGGGATCTACTGGGATGCCCGCTACCCGCGGCTGATCACGCGAAAGCAGCTACGGGAGCTGTACGCGGCGGGCGACGGTCGGCGCCTGCGCGTGATCGCCGACATTTCGTGCGACGTGGAGGGCTCGATCGAGTGCACCGGCCGGGCGACCGACCCGGGCGACCCGGTGTACGTTTACGAGCCGCTGACCGGGCACGCGCCGACGGGGGTCGCGGGAGACGGGCCGGTGATTCTGGCGGTGGACATCCTGCCGTGCGAGCTGCCGGTCGATGCGTCGCGGTACTTCGGCCAGATGCTGCGGCCGCTGGTGCCGGCGCTGGCGCGGGCGGACTTCAGCCGCGAGCTGGGCGACTGCGGCCTGCCGCCGGAGCTTCAGAGGGCCACAATCGTATACAACGGGGAGTTGACGGAGCCGTACCGGTACCTCGATCCCGAAGTGCGCGGGGCGCACTGAGGACGCGCGGGATGCCGCGCGTCGTGGCTGCGCGCACGGCCTCGCATTCCCGCGTGCGCGGGAATGACTATGGCTACCGCGCATCGGTTGAAAGCCGGTGCCTCACGCCTTTTACGCACCGTTACGGGGCATTGCCTTTCGTCGTGCCGGGGGCGCCGGGCGCGCCGCGCGGTGCGGCTGCGGGAGCCGTTGTGCCGGTCGGCAAGCCCGGCGTCGTCGCTCCGGTCGGCGTGCCGGCTGGCTTCTCCTTTGGCTTCAGCTCGAGCGGCGATGGGCGTAGCGGCAGCGGCGGCGCGCAGTCCGTGCACTCGAACCCATCGACGCCGCCGAAGATCGTCCAGGCGCCCTCGGGGGTCGGGATGCCGGTGAGGCGGAACGTCCGCCGACTGAAGCGACCTAGCACGACGTCATCGCAAAGCGGCAGTGCATCGCGCGGACTGAGGCCGGCCAGCGTCCACGCCGTGCCCGTGAGGTCGTCCAGTTCGATTGACAGCGTCGCGACGGCCTGGCTGGGCGGCGTCACCTGGTACCCGACAAGGTAGCGATCGGCCAGGCCCGGCTGGCTGACGTTTCGAATCAGCGTGTTGCCGGACTGGCGCGATCCCGAGATGAACACCGGGCCGACCTGGAGCTGGTACCCGACGATCGCCGGGTAGTCGCCGAGCTGCGGATCGGGGTTCTGGTCCGGCGTCATGCGGGCGAACTGGTACGTCAGCGTCCACGGCATGCCAACCGCAACGGCGTCCCACGGCGGAGGAATGGGGAAGCCGGGCGGACCGACGCCCGCGACCTGGCCGCTGAAGAGGAACTGGGCGAGCTCAGTGGGGCACGGCGGCTCCTCGCACTCGCACCAGTACAAGTCGCCCTGCTGGACGAGTTGGCACGGGAATACCATCCCGCCGCCGAAGCACTGTCCGCCGCACGTTGGCCCCGTCACGGGATCGAGCACCACGAAGCACTCGGGGTTGCACGCGCACTCGACCACGGCCCACGAGGGCACGCATTCGCTGCACGGGCAATCGTCGGCGGTCTGGCAGATCGCCCCCGTGTCTGGGCACCGCAGGATGCTCCGCACCACGATGGGCTGGCACCCTGGAGTCGGCGGATTGCAGCCGGTCCCAAGGCACTCCCATGCGTCAGGCGAAACGAAGCACGGCTCGCGATTGACGAAGTCGCGGCCGGTGAACAGGTCGATGCCCATCGAGCCGACGGTAATGGAGTACGTCGTCGGTGACGAGACCTGCATGTAGCCGCCCGGAACGGTCTGCGACACCGTGTGGCCGCCGACCGCGAGCCCGGCAATGCGATAACGGCCGTCGGCGTCGGTCACGGCCGAGCCGGAGCCGGCAGAGACGGTCACGCCGGCCTGCCCGACATCGCCGATACCGTCGCCGTCCAGGTCGATCCAGACCCGGCCTCGGACTTCGCCGCGGGAGGGCGCCGACAGGCTGCATCCGTCGCAACTGTCATGCTTCGTATCGTTGCCGCGGCCGCCGTGCCGCCGGTCGCAGTTCTGGCAGCGATACAGGTTGTCATTGCCGCGGTTGCCGAAGAGGTAGTCGCAGTCGCTGTCGCCGCCGCTGCGCACGTGGTCGTTGCCGCGGTTGCCGAAGACGAAGTCGCCGCCGCCGTCGCTGCTGAGGCAGTCATCGTCGCGGTTGCCGAACAGGTAGTCGCGCGTGTCCCCGCCGGTGATTGTGTCGGGGCCCGCGTTGCCGAAGATGAAGTCCTTGGCGGAGCCGCCGCGCATCGTGTCACCGTCTGCGTTACCGAAGGCGATGTTGGTCCCGCTGCCGCCGAAAAACTGGTCGTTGCCGCGGTTGCCGAAAAGCAGATTGAGGCCGGGGCCGCCGACGAGGACGTCCGGGTCGTTGTTGCCGAAGGCGACGAACAGCCCGGTGCCGCCCGCGACGAGAATATCGGGGTCGCGATTGCCGAAGAGCACGCTGAGCCCGGACCCGGAGCTCAGCCGGTCCTCGCCGCCGTTGCCGAACAGCACGGCCAGCCCGTTTCCACCGGCGACGAGGTCGTGACCGGCGTTGCCGAACACGACGCACAGCCCGTTGCCGCCGGCGACGTCATCGTTGCCGGCGTTGCCAAAGAGCACTGCGAGTCCGTTGCCGCCGCGCACCAGGTCGTCGCCGCGGTTGCCGAAGGCCAGGCTCAGGCCGCCTCCGCCGGTGACCGCGTCGCTTCCGGCGTTGCCGAAGAGGATGGCGACGCCGGCGCCGGCCTGGATCACGTCATCGCCGCGACCTCCGAAGGCGACGTTCAGCCCGGGGCCGCCGGTGATCGTGTCGTTGTCAGCGTTGCCGAAGAGCACATTGACGCCGATGCCGGCGGTCAGCACGTCGTTGTCGGCATTCCCGAAGAGCACGTTCAGGCCATCACCAGCGGTGATGGTGTCCAATCCGCGGTTGCCAAAGAGGACGTTCACACCTTCGCCCGCGGTGATGGTGTCGTTGGCGCGGTTGCCGAAGACGATGTTGATGCCGTCGCCGGCGGAAATGACGTCGTCGCACGGGCCGCCGAAGATCAGGTCGAGCTCCATCGGGGGGACGGCGGGCGTGACAAGCCGCCCGAGGCTGGTGATGTGGTCCTCGCCGTCGCCGCCGAAGATGATGTTGCCGACGGCGATGGACAGCGGCGTCGGAACGACGAGGATCCCGCCGTGGTCGGCCCGCAGGATGTCATCCCCCGGTCCGCCGAAGACGAAGTCGATCCCGTTGTAGGCGTCGACGGTGTCGTCACCTGGGCCGGCGAAGATCAGGTCAGCCGCGCCGAGGAGGTCGTTGATTCCGAGTCCGTTGAGGAAGTCATCGAGCTGCTGGCTGACACCGGAGCACTGCGACGCCGCGTCGGCCCCCTTCATGACGTCGTCGCCGGGGCCGCCAAAGAGCAGATTGCCGAACCCGATGATGAGCACCTGGCCGGACGTCAGGTCGCCGATGATGATGAACGAGCCGCCGGCACCCTCGATGGTGTCGTCTCCGCCCGCGCCGAAGATGAGGTCGATGCCGCCGCGCGGATCGTTGCTGTCCCAGTTGAGGTAGTCTCCGCGAAGCGTGTCGTTGCCCGGTCCGCCGAAGAGCAGGTTGCCGAACACCAGGCAGAAGTCCTGGGCCGGCAGCTCAATCTTGCCGCCGGTTCCGCCGTACACGCGGTCCTCTCCGGGGCCACCGAAGATCACGTCGATGCCGTCATCATCGCCGCTCGAGGGCGCGCTGGGCGCGTCCCCGTGGAGCGTGTCATCACCCGCCTGGCCGAAGATCAGGTCGCCGAAGTCGAGCGCGAAGTCATCGTCGATCTCGATGAGGTGACCCTTGCCGGCGGAGACGGTGTCGTCACCGCTGCCGGCAAAGATCAGGTCGATGCCGTCCAGCGCGGTGATGTCGTCGTCGTGGTCGCCGCCGAAAAGGACGTTGCCGAGGCGGAGTTCGAAATCCGGCTCGTTCGGATCGCCGATGCTGAGCAGGCCGCCGCCGTAGCCGCGGATGATGTCGGCCCCGCCGGTGCCGAATATCACGTCGATGTCGTCGTCCGCGCGGTCGGCGTCGGGGTCATCGCCGTGCAGTTCATCTTCGCCTGCGCCGCCGAAAATGAGGTCGCCCAGCGCCAGGCGGAACGTGCTGTTGCCACTGCCGATTGAGAGCAGGGCGCCCTTGCCGGTCGTGATGGTGTCGTCACCGTCGCCGCCGAAGACGACATCGATGCCGTCCAGCGCGGTGACTTCGTCGTCCTGGTCGCCGCCGAAGACGAGGTTGCCCAGGTGCAGCTCGAAGCTCGGGCTGTTGGGGTCGCCGATGCTCAGCAGCCCGCCCCCGTAGGCGTGAATGGCGTCGCCGCCGTCACCGCCGAAGATCACGTCGATGTCGTCGTCCTCGCGGTCGGCGTCTGGGTCATCGCCGTGGATGGTGTCGTCGTCGTCGCCGCCGAAGATCAGATCGCCCAGGGCGAGTCGGAACCCGCTGCTGCCGCTGCCGATGGTCAGCAGGGCTCCCTTGCCGGTGGCGATCGTGTCCTCGCCGGCCCCGCCGAAGATAACGTCCACACCGTCGCCGGTCAGGATGTCGTCGTCGCCGTCGTTGCCGAACGCGAGGTTGCCAAAGTGGAAGCTGAACGAGCCGACGGTGAGCGTGCCGCCGTGGCTGAGGCGAACGCGGTCGTCGCCATCGCCGCCGAACGCAACGTCGATCTCGTTCAGCTCGTCGTCCTCGCTCTCGCCGCTCACAATGGTGTCGTCGCCGTCGCCACCGAAGAAGAGGTCGCCGATCTCGACGGTGAGTGAGCCGCGCGTGATGGTCTGGCCGCCGCCGCCAAAGAGGCAGTCATCGCCTTTGTTGCCGACGATCAGGTCGAGCTTGGGCCCGCCGCGGACCTCGTCGTTGCCGCCGCCCCCGAAGATCAGGTCGTTCCCGTCGCCGCCCAGCAGGCGATCGGCGCCGCCGGCCCCGACGATGAGGTCGTTGCCGTCGCCGCCGTCGATCTCGTCGCTGCCGGTGGTGCCGATGAGCACGTCGCTGCCGGCGCCGCCCGTGATCGTGTGAACGGGGTTGACCTCGCAGCCACCGCGCTCGCCGACCAGTGCCAGATCGTCGCGCAGCAGAGGCGCGGCGACGGTCATGAGCGCCTCGAGGTCGGCCATCATCTGGGCGGCTTCGGCTCGCAGGGCCTCGGCCGCCGCCACGACTTCCGCCTGCACGCGCGCCTCGAGCGCATCGGCCGCGGCAAGCACCTCGGCGTGGCCGCGGTCGTGCATCAGGTCACCACGCGACTCGAGGTCAGTCTCGACCTGGCCGACCCAGAGTTCCCAGTCAGCGTTGAGGGCGTCGGCGGTGTCGGTCAGGTTGTCGCCGCTGAGCACGAGCTGGTCACCGCCGGCGCCCATCTGGGCCGCCGCGGATGACGGGTCCTCGTCGTCGCCAAGTCCATCTGCGGTCACTTCGAGGGCATCGCCGTCGGCCTCGAGCGCGTCGCCCTCGACTTCGACGCCGTCGACCTTGACCTCGACGCCCTCGATGATCGCCTCGAGCGCCTCAATGCGGCGCTCGACTTCGGCACAGAAGCCCGGCAGGCCGTTCGGGTCCTGGAGGTCCTCGTTGAACTCGGTCTCGACGGGCTCGGGATCCTCCTGGCACAGGTCGGCCAGTTCGATGATCGTCTGCACGTGGTTCTCGACGGTCTGGATGAACACGTCGACAGCGTTGCTCTGCGTGCTGAGGCCCAGCCGCGACGCGCGGGCATACAACTGCTCGGCGCGCGAAAGCATGGCCTGCGCCATGGGGAGCATCAGTTCGAACTCGTCCACGTGCACCTCGACGCTGGCCTCGAAGGCCTGGGCCTCGTCGGACAGGTCACGCACGTCGCCGGCGAGGAACGTCTGCAAGTAGGTGGTGAGCCGGTCGTGGGCGCTGCGCACCGCGGCCGCCGACGGCTGGACGAGAACGCTCTCGATATCGCGCACGTACTGGGCCGTTGGAAGGACCAGGTCCTCCCCGGCGCCGCGGAGCACGTCCGCGGTGTTGGTCACCAGGCACGTCGCGGTCTGGCAGGCGCCGCGCGAGTTGTCCAGCAGGTCGAGAACGCGATCGAGCAGGGCGCGGGCCTGCTGAAGCGCGTCGATCATGACGAGCGCGTTGGCCAGCGGAAGCGCGGAGAGGTCGACGCCGCCAAGAACGACATCTACGCCGTCGCCACCGTCGATCACCAGGACCCACCCGTCGGACACGCGGCCGTTCGAGTCGTCGAAAATGACCAGGTCGTCGCCGTCGCGGGCGAGCACGCGAATGGTCGTGAACGGGTCGTTGGCCGGGTCGAAGGTGCACGAAGGCGTGCCGGCCGAGACCGGGCTGAAGACCTCGATCACGTTGGGATCGCCGGCCCTGCGGGCCACGCGGATGCTGTCGGCGTTGTCCGTGCCGCGAATCTCGAGCGTGCCGCTGAGGATCTCGGCCTCCAGCGGTCCGCACGCCGTCCCGGCGCGGGCAGGCTGCGGCCAAACCAGGGCCGCCAGGACCAGGGCCAGGGGCGCGAAGATGCTGCCGCGGCGAAGGACATGCTGAACGGTTCGGGCGAGGGCTGCGCCCCGGCCGGTCGCCCCGCCGCGGCGTCGTCGGAGCAGGAGCGTGCTTGCCAGGAGGCGCAGCGCGCTGGCGGGCTCCGGGATGAGCCGGAACGCGACTGTGCCGTCCGCGAACGGGCTGCCATCCGCGTCGAGCGGAATGTGCACGTTCCGCAGCGTCAGGACGTGCGTCCCCGCCGGCAGCGCGAAGGACTGCTTGCTGAACTCCGGCCGCAGCCAGGCGATCGCCGGGTCGTCGGTATAGGGCGGGTCGTCGAACGGACCGACTGCGGGAACCAGCGCCTGCCAATCGGGCATCGCGGGCGTCACGCCGACCAGGAGCCCGTCGAGGTAGATCTCATTGCGGTCCGAGACCACGAAGAGGTCGGTGACGTCGATCTGGATCGGCGTCGCGGACGTGTAGGTGTAGAGCGGGGAGTAGAACGAGCCGACGGTCATCAATTCGCTGAGCACGACCCAGTTGCCGTCAACGGGGAGCGTGACGCGGGCCTGGAGTTGCCCCGGGAAGTCGCTCTGGAGATTCGAGACGAGGTCCGCGCGGGCGGACAGAGTGAGTACCGTCAGCGCCAGCACGCATGCGAGTCGCATCATTGCCTTCTTCCTCCGGCTGCGCTCGACGCGCGGCCTGCGCGGGGGGATGCTTCCTGTCCGAACGCTCCGCCAGATGTGTAGAGCCACGCCGGGCACGAGGCCCGTCGACCCGAGCACCCCACTATAGCAGGTGCGGCGGCGCTTCTCCAAGCCGAGTTGCTGGGAACCTGGGCGATAGGGGCAGCATTCGCGAGTCCGGGAGCCCCCGAATCGTCCGCGGGTGGGGGTGTGGGGGAAGGGGGGCGCCGCCGAGAGGGGCGCGCCGGCGCCGAAACCGGACGTTCAGTCGACCGCGACGGCCGCTGTCACCGGGGCGGCGTTGAGACGATAATCGGCGGCATGAAACACGTTCTCGTGCTGGGCGCGGGCCGCGTTGCCCCGCCACTGGTTCGGTATCTTCTGGCCCTTCCTGACGTGCATGTCACGGTCTGTGACGCGCGGCACGACGCGCCGTCGGCGCTGGTTGGCGGGCACCCGCGCGGGCGGGCCGTGGAGCTGTCGATTCAGGATGCCGACCGGCTGATCGAGCTCATACGCGAGCACGAGCTGGTCGTGAGTCTGCTGCCCGCGCCGCTGCATCCCCACGTGGCCGAGCTGTGCGTCCGCCACCGCCGACACCTGGTCACCACGTCCTACGTCGGCGCGGCCATGCGGGAACTGGACGGGCCGGCCTGCAACGCCGGCGTCGTGCTGCTCAATGAAGCCGGCCTCGACCCCGGCCTCGACCACATGTCCGCCATGCGGGTCGTCGACGACGTTCGGCGTCGCGGCGGGAGCGTGGTCTCGTTTCGGTCGTACTGCGGCGGCCTGCCGGCGCCGGAGGCGAACGACAACCCGTGGGGCTACAAGTTTTCCTGGTCGCCGCGAGGTGTCTGTACGGCCGGCAAAAACGGGGCGGTGTTCCTGCGGGAGAGGGCGCGAGTTGAGATCCCGCCGAGCGACCTGTTCCTGGCGCGCGCGCGTGTACCGGTGACGGGCGTGCCCGGCTGGCCGGAACTGGAAGGCTATCCCAATCGCGACTCGCTCAGCTACATCGACACGTACGGACTTGAGGGCGTGGAGACGATGTTTCGCGGCACGCTCCGGTATCCCGGCTGGTGCGAGACCATGAAGGCGGTGGTCGATCTGGGGTTGCTGGACGAATCGCCTGCGACGGTGGAGCCCGGGCTCACGCTGGCCGGTTGGCTCGCGCGAGCGTCGCGGGCCGACGGGGCCGCGCGGCTTCGCGAGCACGTCGCGCGCGTCGCCAGTGCCGCGGTCATCGAGCGCTTCGAGTGGCTCGGGCTCTTCTCCGACGAACCGGTGCCGCCGCTGCCACAGCCGACGACAACGCTCGACGTGCTCGCCGCCCGAATGGAGCAGAAGATGGCCTACCGCGCCGGCGAGCGCGACATGGTCGTCATGGTGCACCGCTTCATTGCTCGATGGCCGGATGGGCGCGAGGAGCGCATCACCTCGACGCTCACGCAGTTCGGTGAGCCCGGTGGGGACAGCGCCATGGCCCGCACCGTCGGTCTGCCGGCCGCCATCGCGGTGCGGTTGATTCTGGACGGCGGCTTCCGCGCGCCGGGCGTGCACATTCCGGTCACGCCCTCGTTGTACGAGCCGATTCTGGCCGAACTGGGGGCGGTCGGCGTGCGGTTCGACGAGGTGACGAGTTAGCGCGGTGCGCGCTGCGGACTATGGGGGACTAACCTGTGGCCGGTCTCGATCCCGTCGGACACGAAGCGCATCAATCGTCGGACGCGGAGGTCCGACGCTACGGGCGCGGGTCGTCTCGTCGGACGTGGAGGTCCGACGCTACTGCCGGATGATCGGCGCGGCTACGGACTCTCGCCGGACCCGCTTACAGGCCACGGCAGGACCAGGTTGCCCAAGGAGTGCGGGCGGTAGGCGTGGCCCCGCGCGCCGGACCACGCGCTGTACTGCCCGCGTCGGGCGTCGAGGCGGGTAATGTTGAAGCCCCACAGACGATTCGTGCGCGCCTCGGGGCCAAACGCGTCGAGTGGAATGGCCGCCTCGATCACCCACGCGTCACCGCTGACGCTGACCGCGACGCGCTCGCCGGCCGACCACGGAACCGAGGCGGCAATGGGTGGATCGGTGCGGCAGCCGCGCTGGGCTACGACCACGCCGCTGGGCTTGATCTGCATGCAGAGCAGGTCGGAGGCCGCGGTCTCGACCGTGGGGCGCGGGTCGAAGAGCAGCTCGACGAGGTCCTGGCCCCACGGGATGGCACCGTCAATGGAAATCGTGTTGTCGGCAGTCCAGACCGGCCGCTCACCGAATCGCAGCTCGCAGCGCACCCCAACGTACATGTACTTGTCATCGCACGCGACGAACGCCTGCGTCGGCAGCGTGGGGGCGCCATCGGAATCCGCGCCGCCGCGCACAAGCCGGAAATCGCCCGCCGTGTTTGCCTCCGCGAGCGGCCAGTCGTCGAGGCGACCATCGATCCGGGGGGACGCATCGAGCGCGGGGCAGACAAGCAGCGCGAGCCGGCCTTGCCGCTCGAAGCTGCCGAGTGTAGCGGTGTCGAATCGAGTCTCGAACGGGTAGCAGCCGTCGCTGCTGAACGCCGGGCGCGTCGGCGTGGCCATGAGCCGCGCTGTCCGGGCACTGCCCCGCGGAACCTCGGCGGCGAGCGTGTCGGCCGCGGACCACCCGGGCGGCGGCTGCGACAGGCTCCACTCGCCGGTCAGCGACTCGGCGGAGTCGTTGAAGACACTCAGCAGAACCTGGGCCACGACTTCGTCGCCGCGGGCGAGCAGACGGGCACCGTCCACCTCGACCGCGACGCGCTGCGCCGGCGTGAAGAGCGCGCCCCACTCGCTGCGCGCTTGCCGCCGCATGGTGCCGAGGCCGTCCTCGGCCGCCTCGCCCGCCAGCTCAATCAGGAGCAGCGTTCGGGCGAGGTCGAGCGCGAACGGGTCCATCGGCCAGCCTGCACCGCGCGTCGTCAACACGTTGTCGCGGCAAGCGCCCGCCAGTCCCCAGCGGACAACCTGCTCGCAGACGCGCCGCGCCAGCAGCCCCTGGCCGTTCTGCTCGAGCAGTCGCAGCAACTCGTAGTCCTGCAATCCGCGAAGCAGCCGCTTGAGTCGGATCGACGGCACGGGCTGCGTTCGCAGGCCGAACTCGGCTCCGGGGTATACCAGGGGCGGCGCGATCCACCGCTCGCGGACGGCGCTCGCCGAAGCTGCCGAGTTGTCCGCCGCATGCTCGACCCAGAGGCCGTCCGCGCCGTAGCGGTACGCGAGCCAGGGCAGGATGCGGGCATCGGTTGGCGGGGCTTCGGTGGCCAGCGAGCCGCTATACGGAGGCTCGTCCGGCATGATCCAGACGCGGCGGCCGGCCTGAGTCTGGCGGGTCAACTCCTCGGGCTCCAGCCACATTGCCGGCGTAGCCCACGACCCGGGCGCCAGGTCGATCGCCGGCGCGTCCCGCCAACCTAGACCGCGGAGCGATCGCGGCGGGAGGTGGGCGACGAGCGGTACGCGAGCCAGTGCTTGTTCAGCCGCTGCACTGGCGGCCGCCGCGCGCCGTACGCTCGCCTCGGTCAGTGCCTCCGGCGAGACCAGGCGGAGCAGGCATCGATCGAGCCAGCCGCGCTCGGCGAAGTGGTCTTGGACGCCGGTGAGGTAGTTCCGCAGCGCGCGAACGTGCTGGACCGAGCCCAGGCCGCCGTTCTGGGCGGCGCTGGGGTAGTCAAGCGAGGTCGGCAGCAGCCACGTCGAAAGTGGCACCTCGTCGTCGAAAGCGGTCCCGTCCAGCCATCCGGTCACGAGGTCGTCGTAGGGCGCCCAGTCGAGCTCGAAGGAATCGCGTGCAACCGGGCGGTACTTCGGGAATGATGCCCAGAGGACGGGGTTCGTGCGGTGCGCCTGAAGCAGTCTGAAGGTCTCACCCACCAAAGCGACCGCCTCCGCGTGCCGCGGCTCCTCCGGAAGCAGTCGGGCCTGCTCGGCGGGCGTCTCCGGCCAGTTGAGGTGGGCGCGCAGCAGCGAGGACGGGTCGACCCGGCAGATCGTGCTGAGGTGGCGGTCCGTCGGCAGCGCGATCGGTAGAACGTCGAGCACGATGTCGCAGGCGAAGTCGATCGACGCGGGCGGCGTGCGGGCACCGTGCTGCGTTTCGCCGGCCGCGGAGCCGCCGGCGGGCGTGCCGACCGTCAACCGCGCGCGGTAGGTGCCGGGGGCGGTCGCGGGTGGCACGTGCAGATCGACCCACGCAATCTCGTTGCGTGTGCCGCTTGCGCGAAGCGGTCCACCGCCGCGCGGCGCCTCCCAGGGCACCAGCTTGTCGGGAAAGAGCGTAGCGACGGCGTCGCGACCCGTGTGCTCCGGGTACCAGCTCGCGAAGCGCGTGACCTCGACGTACTGGGCCCGATACACGCGGACGATCTCGCTGGCTGGCAGCCGGCCGGGGGGTCCGACGAAGTCGGTGACGTGGACCGTCAGCGACCGGCCAAAGCCGCCGCCCGCGACGGCCACTTGCAGGCCGAGCGTCTCGTTGGCCGCGGCCAGCAGGCGGGCTTCGCCGCGTCGCGCGGAGAAGGCCGCGCTCTCCGGCGCCGGCGGCGAGTCGGACAGGATCTCGTCATCGCCGCCCGCCACCCAGATCGCGCCGCCGCGCGAGCCGCCTTGCAGGCATCCGCCCGTCAGCCCGGCGAGCGCCAGCAGGGCCACGAGGACGCCGGCGGGGCGAGTAGGTCGTCGCGCTGATCCGACGCCGCGCATCAGGGATTGAAGCTCCGCGATCGAGATTCGGTGGGGGAGGCGCGCCGCCGCCGGAGTTTGGCCGCGACAACAACGAACACCAGAACCTGTTTCCGAACCGGTGGAGCACCCGGTATCAGCGGGTGCGTATAGCTTGGGCCCAAGATGCAGAGGGTGATCCATGCCGGGCTTCCGTCCGCTGTCGGGTGCACCCGCGGATAGCGGGTGCTCCACGTGACTGCGAGTGCTCCACATCGCGCTGCTGTGCACTGTGGGACTGCTTCTGCGGGGCACGGTGCGAGTCATCTTGGTGACGCTCACGCGCGCGGGGCACTCCGGCCCTGCACTTCGTAGAACTTCAGTGGCGCTTCGGGGTGGTGCGTCTGGGACGAGAGATAGATGGCCTCCAGCAGAGCGCTGACGGCCAGGTGCCGCTCAAGCGTCACCGCGGCGCGGTCTGCCGCGCTTCCGCGAACGAGGGCTACGAACCGTTGAATGTCCGCGGCGAGCCAGTCCGTCGGCAGCGGGCGGTGATCGAGCACGGTGCCGGCTGAGTCAAGGAGGCTGAGGCTGTCGCCAGTCAGTTGGGCGCTCGCGCTCGCGCCGTGGTGCAGGAGCTGGGTTTGCGTCGGGGGGACGCCCCAGGCGGCCGTCAGCGCCGCCAGCCCGCCGTCCACGTACTCGAGCAGCGCCGTGGCCGAGTCCTCGGCTTCGCGCGTGCCCGCCGGCGTCGCACGGCGAAAGACCCGGGTGGCCGCGAAGACGCGCTCCGGCAGATTGCGGGTTGCAACGAGAACTTCGCAGAGTCCGTATGCCTCCCCGGCCAGCGCCCCACCACCGCTCTCGCTGATCGACACCCGCCACGACGTCTCGGCTGGGGCCGGCTGGGCCAGGCGCAGCTCGGAGAGCAGGGGCCGGAATCCCTCCGGCCAGGCGATCTCTCCCCAGGCGTGGTCGACGACATGCTCCCACCAGGAGGCCACGCGGTACACGAGCCCGGGGCGCGCGGCGCGCCGCAGCGCCTCGCACGACTCGCTGAAGCTGCGCGCCAGCGGCGGCAGTCGCCAGACGTGCATCCCGCGCTCGATCACCAGGTCCGCTGCCGCAAGGTCAGCCCGAGTCGAGCCTGCCAACAAGGCCGCGGCCGCGTCCACGTCGGCCAGCAGCACGCGGGGGTCGTTTTGCCAGGGGATGTTCGGGAGCGCGGCAGCCTGCGGCATGCCCGACTGGGCGACGATCTCGATGAGCCCGCTGGCTGCCGCAGCGGCGACGACCGCCCGGAGCCGCTCGCCGTCCCCCAGCAGGACGACGGGCAGGCGCTGATTCGAGCCGCGCTCGTTGTTCGGGACCGTCATGGACGTAGAATGATCGCCGCGCCGGCGCGAGCGCAGTGCCGCGCAAACCCGGATGAACGGCGCCGCCGACATTGTGGCGGCCCACGGGCGAAGATGCCACTGCCGGTGCGGCGCTCCGCCCGGCCTGCCCCGAGACCCGGCCCGCGCGGGGCTCGGCGGGGAGCACGCGGTGACCATGCCACCGACCGTCACTCAGACCGACCTGCCGCGCCTCTCGCGGCGCGGCAAGGTGCGCGACATCTACGAGCTCGGCGAGACGCTGCTGTTCGTGGCGACCGACCGCGTGTCGGCGTTTGACGTGGTAATGAACGAGCCGATCCCAGGCAAGGGCGTCGTGCTGACGCAGATGTCGCGGTTCTGGCTCGAGACGCTGCCGGCGTGCCGTCCGCACCACATGCGCTACGTGGTGAACGAGCGGCAGTGCCCGGAGGGATACGCGGAGTACGTGGCTCAGCTCAAGGGCCGCGCCATGGTCGTGACGCGGGTCGACATCGTGCCCGTCGAGTGCGTCGTCCGCGGCTACCTCGCCGGCAGTGGTTGGAAGGCCCACGCCGCCGGCGAGGCCGTCTGCGGGCACACGCTGCCGAAGGGACTTCGGCGAGGCGAGCGCCTGCCCGCGCCGCTCTTCACGCCGACGACGAAGGCGCCGGAGGGTCAGCACGACGAGCCGCTCACGTACGACGAGGCGGTGGAGACGGTGGGACGTTTCCTGGCGGCGCGACCCGGCACGCGGTGGACCGCGGCGGCAATGGCCGAGCAGCTTCGGGCCCGAACCCTCGAGATCTACCGTCAGGCCAGCGCGCACGCGGAGGCCCGCGGGATCATCCTCGCAGACGCAAAGTTCGAGTTCGGTCTGCTTGGCGACGAGTTGATCCTGGCCGACGAGGTGCTCACCCCGGACTCGGCTCGGTTCTGGGCGACGGAGAGCTACCGTCCCGGCGAGGAGCCGGAGAGTTTCGATAAGCAGGTGCTTCGCAATTTCCTCGAGACGTGCCAGGGCTGGAACAAGCGCCCGCCGCCGCCAACGATCCCGGATCACGTCATCGCCAGGGCGTGCGAGGCGTACCAGGATGCCTACCGGCGTCTGACCGGGCAGCCGATCGCGTTCTGAGCCGCGACGGGCGGCGCAGTAAGAGGGCGGCTCCAGGCAAGCCTGAAGCCGCCGTCTTGTGCGTGCTGCGCCAGGCCAGAGAGTCTTAGCCGCGGCGGCGGAGGGTCAGTCCGACCAGCGCGATCAGCAGGAGCGATGCGGGCTCCGGGATGTTCTCGCTGCCGGGGGTCAGATAGAAGTCAGGCAGGTAAGCGGGGTAAGCCTCAAGTGGGTCCATCACGTACGGACCGGGGTTGTTACCGAGCACGTCAAATGCGTAGAGCGCGTTGCCGACGCGGGCGAAAGCGTCCGGCGTCCACTCCTGCTGCGGGAAGAAGGGCAGGCCGAGCTGGAGGGCGTAGGTCGCGCTGAGCGCATTCGGAAAGTCCTCGGAGTAGCCGAAGCCGTCCAGAACGCTTGTCCAGGGGAAAAAGTCGAGCAGGTCGTCGTTGTCAGCATCGAGATCTTGGCCGACGAAGCCGGTAAAGCCGGAGACGATCAGTAACGTATTGCCGCCGTTTTCGATGTCTGGAACGAAGTCCTGAACGCGGATGGTGGTCGCGGGGGCAGGCGGCGGGCTCAGCACGACGGAGCTGTCACGCCAGAGGAACAAGCCGTTGCTGCCGGTAGAAAAGCCGCTCAGCGGCAGGGCCTGGTCGATCGTGCCACGGATGCCACTCGTCCCGTCGCCCTCGATGATGAGCAGGTGCAAACCGCTCATGTCGAAGTTCGGGATCGTGCTGCGCAGCTCGATGAACTCGAGGCCGTTGTCGCCCCCAGGCGGGTTCAGCATGATCTCGTTGAAAAACAGGGCCGCGGGAGCCGAGGCGCTCAGGGCCAGGGCTGCGAGAACCAGGGTGGATGAGTACAGGCGCTTCATCGATCCTCTCCTTTCACTTGGTCATCGAATGTGAGTCTGCCCAGGCGCCGGCCGCCGCGGCAGTACTATGGACAGCCCGTAAAGGATCGCACTCATATGTTCGGTTTTTGCCAACGTCGCGTTTGCGCCGCGCTACCTTCGGGTGTTCTCGAGTGATTCAACTCCGGCCGGGGCTACGGGCAGTTGGAGCCCAGTACCGTCACAAACGGGTCGATGTCGTCGAAGTCCACATCGCCGTCCTGGTCGACGTCGGCCGACTGCCACGCACACGGGCCATCGCAGCCGGCACCGCCTGGGCAACCGATCAGGGCG
>CAADGM010000061.1 GCA_900696535.1 uncultured Planctomycetota bacterium | reverse complement strand
CTCCGCGTTCACGACGTTGCCGCTCCAGAACCCGTACAACGCGATCGCCGTGGCGCGGTTCAACTGCACCGATCCGAACGACGCGGCGCAGTGGACGCTGGCGGCGTACATCTGCCAGATCAGCAATAGCGGCACACCCGGCACACTCAACGACGACGTGTGGGATGCCTCGGTGTACTACACGAACGGCGGCGCGACGCCCGCCGGCACGCTGGCGCCGCTCTACAAGATCCCGCTGGAGCCGACCAGCAATCGGAACGGTCCGTCGATGTCGGCCCCGGCGATGGACTCGGTGGGCAACATCTGGTTCATCGCGCCGTACATGCCCTATGGGGCCAGCAATGCCAACAGCGGCCTGTTCCGCGCGGTGTACGACCCGGCGACGTTCACCTACCGGCTGGATCTGGTCCTGCCGTTCGGCGCGATCATCCAGGGCGTGAACTCGGCCACGCCTTACCGCATCGTCAACTTCGACATCCGCGACAGCAACAGCGTGGATTCGGCGACGCTGTGGGCGGGCAACGTGCTCCAGACGGCGTGGGCGGATGCGGACGTGTCGGAGCTCAGCCCGGCCGACCCGCGCACCCTCGGCGGCCTCGTGGTTAGCGCGCGCATCCTGTACGACTCGAACGGCGACGGCCAGTTCGGCAACGACACCGGCCTGCCGATCCGCGACCAGGGTTACAACGTACTCCTGTTCGTGGGGCCGGACCTGAGCCTGTCACCCGCGGTCTGCCCGGGCGACAGCGATTGCGATGGCGACGTCGACTTCGACGACATTGACCTCTTCGTCGCAGCGCTCGGTGGTGAGCAAGCCTGGAGCAACCTGTATCAGCAGCTCTATGGCACGCTGCCGCCGTGCTCGTACGACAACAACGACGTGGACGGCCAGAACGGCGTGAACTTCGACGATATCGACCCGTTCGTGGCCCGCATCGGGCAGATCTGCCCGTAACCCGTTCGCCCGAAGTTGCCCGCGCCCGCGGTCGACCGCCGACCCGGGAACCGGGCTCGCACCGCAGAGCTGAGCCGCGGCGGCGAAAAGACCGCTCCCTCGCGGCCGCGGTTCGGATCGAGAGGCGCTTGCGACAGGTTTCCCCGCTCCGCCGGGGCTTCTTCCCAAGTGGGAGAGGTCCCGGCGGAGTTGTCTTGCTGTGGAGACGTGTGCACGAGCACCGCGTGCGGCCAGCCACACAAACGGGGTACGTTGAGTGGTCCGCGTCTTCGCACGGGGCGACGTGGCGGACCGCGCGAGCCGATCAGTCCCTGCTCTTGGCCGCTCGGCGCTTGGGCTCGCGGCGACGAGGCGGCGGACCGTCGGTGGGCGTGCCGTGGAGTCGCGCGGGCTGGGTCACCGCGGCGGGTGCGTCGGGATCGGGCGGCATCGTGGCCCGGCCGGCGTAGTGGCGCTCGAGCGCGAGGGCGTGGGCGGTCCAGTAGTGTCGCCCGAGATTGGTCCAGTCGAAGTGCTCCGCGTGCTGCTCCGTGCGGTTGCGGAGCGCGATCCGCTCGCGGCGGTTCATCAGCGTGATCTGGTGCAGCCACTCGGTGACCTGCTGCACGGTCACTTCGAAGGGCTGCCCGCGCCGGCGGGCGACATACATGCCGGCCTCGTCGTGGTTGGGGAAGTTCTGAATCAGGTAGTCACCGAAGCCGGACAGGTCGCTGGTGATCGACGGCAGCCCGGAGACGACGCACTCCAGCGGCGTGTAGCCCCACGGCTCGTAGTAGGAGGGGAACACGCCCATGTGGCAGCCGCGGACGAATTGGTCGTAGTCCATGCCGAACAGCGGGCTGGCCACGCTGATGAAGTCGGGGTGGAAGACGACCTTGACGCGGTCGTGCTCGAGGTTCCACAGCCCGCGGTGGCGCAGGTGGCACAGGACCGGGTCGTTCACGTCGTCAACCAGGTCGTGCGTCACGATGGCCGGCGGGGGGCTCGAGCGCCACGAGAACATCATCCGCTTCAGGCGTACCTGGGCGTACTGGTCGATGAGCTCGTCGAAGCGCGGCATGCGGCCCGTCGCGATGATGCGCAGCAGGCGGTAGCCGACCTCGTCCTTGATCTCGTCGCAGGCGTCGCGCAGCTCGTTGAACATCGCCTGCCGGTTGAGCGTGTCCACGTTCAGCCCGCGGACCGGCGCCTTGGTGACGATGAACGCGACCACGGTGGCGGGGCTACCCTCGGCCTTCATGCGCTCGTTGAGCCGGGCGAGAGACTCGATGAAGACGTCGAGGCCCTTGTTGCGATACTCGTAGCGGCCGGCGGTGAACACGTAGAGCGTGCGATCCAGGTCGAAGGTGTAGCTCGGGAAGAAGTGCCCGATGACGAACTGGTGGATGCGCTCCTTGGCCTCGCGGTGCAGCACCTGGAACTCGTGCGGCGCGGCGAAGCGGGCCACGTTGATGCCGTTTGGCAGGAGCACGTCCGGCCGGCGACCGAGAAAGCGCTCGGCCTCCAGCGCCGTGATGCCCGAGACGGTGGTGAAAACGTCCGCGGACTGCGCGGCTGCGCCTTCGACCGAGTGCCGGTGCGCGTACCCACAGGTGGCCGCGGCCCGGCCGGCGTCGATGTGGTCGAGGTGGTCGTAGATGTTGTCGTTGGCGGCGCAGAGATTGCGGCCGACCATCGTTGCGTGGGTCGTGAAGACCGTGGCCACATCGACCCCGCGGTGGCGCATCACCGGCAGGCACACGCCCGCCTGCCACTCGTGGCAGTGGACCAGCAGCGGCCGCGTAGGCAGGTGGCGGCGCAGGGCGGCGATCAGCTCGACGACGGCGAAGCCGAACAGCACGTTGTCGTCGAACTCCCAGTCGCCATCGCAGGACCCGATGCCGTTGTCCTTCCAAAGGAAGTACTTGAGCTCGCCGAGGCGCCGCCGCAGGCCGGCGGTGTCGAGCAGGATCACCATGGGCCGGCCGGAGATGAGCCAGTTGCCGACGTGTGCCCGGATGCCGAGCCCTTCGAGCTCGAAGAGCGGGACGCGCAGCCAGTCGGGGGGCGCGTGGGGCTCGACCTCGACGCGGGCGGAGTGCTCACGATAGGGGCCGATGAGGGCGTATTGCTCGCCCCAGCGGCGCACGGTGGCGGGAGCCTTGGTGCGAAGCACGGTGTAGATGCCACCGACCTGGGAGCAAACCTCCCAGGACACTTCGAGCAGCATGGCCGCTTCGGGCGAGGGCGGTGGGGGGAGGACGACGCCGTCGCGTGTCGGCGAGTCGATCGAAGAGTTCACGGTCCGCTCCGTCGGGCTGCGCCCGCCAGCTTACTCCAAGGCGGGACCGCGGGCGACCCCGTGGAGCGGGTCTCATACCGCACCGATGCCGTGCTCTCCAAGGTACTCCGGAGCCTTCGGGGCTCCCGCTATCAGCGGGTGTTCAAGTCACAGGCGGCAATCACCCGCTGTTAGTGGGCGCTCCACCAATAGCGGATGCTCCACGGGCGGTGGGTGCTCCACGTCGTGGTCGTCCAGGCACTGTGATGTGTTCGAGGTTCGCAGTTGCGTGCCCGCGAAGTGGATCAGGACCGCCGCGGACGCCGCCGCTTCGTACCGCCGCTGTCCGGCTCCTCGAAGAGCGCTGCGTCAGCTTCCGCCGGCGCCTCGTTCTCCGGGACGATCACCGTGCTCTCGTCGCCCACGAGGGCATCCTCCTCGGCCTGGTCAGCGGCCTTGCGGATCGGCCGGCCGTCCTCGTCCAGCTCGACGTCGGCATCGGCGGTCCTCCGCCGGGCAATCGCCTGAAGCTCCCGCGCGAGGCGGTCCTCGGCTTGGCCGGTCAGGTTCGCCAGCGCCTCGGCCACGTCGGGGATGTAGCGCGTGAAGATGCTCCGCCGCTCGCCTTCCAGCCGCTGCCGCCGGCGGCGACGCAGGTAGGCGGCCAGCTTCCGACCGGCCTCCTGGAGGGCGAGTTTCATCTCCTTGCGGATCTCGTCGTAGTCGGCGATGGCCTCCTTGCTCTCGCTGGTGAACGGGACCCACACGCTGGCCATGTGCAGCATGACAACCAGCGGCCCGACCGGTCCGCCACCGGATGGCTGCGACAAGCCGTAGTTGCGCCAGTCCACGTCAAGCACGCTCTTGTACGCCACGCAGGCCGATTGCTGATACAGCAGCGGCACGCGGTTGGCGAAGCGGATGACCCGCGCGGGCTCGTCGGCGGGCAGCGCGCCGCCGTAGGCCAGGGCCACTTCGACCTGGAATGGGTTGCCGCGGTAGACGGCCGGGTCGCGCGTGGTGGCGGTGAAGAACTCGGCCTTGACCTCCTTAAGCAGGCCGGCCAGGAGGTTGCGCACACCAATCGGTGCCAGGCAGTCCGTCGGCGGTGCCATGATGCGGACGCCCTGCATGGCCTGGTGCAGCCGCTCGACGTCGTGCGTGCCGATCTCGTGGGCCTTGGCGGTCGGAGATAGGCCGGCGGCGGCGGCAATTTCGCCGGCCACTTTCGGGCTCACGCGGCAAAAGGCGTTCTGCAAGAACCCGCCCAGCGTCGGGGCCCGCTCGCCGCGCTTCTGCGGGCGCGAGTCCTTGAGCATCTTCATCAGCACGCCGAGCTCGACGCCGTGGGGGTGGGGCTGGATCTCACGCGTCTCGGGCGGCAGCTCCTCGGATCCGCGCGGGAACTCGCGGTGCTCGGGAATCGGTGAGGTGTAGAAGATCCGGGCGTGAGGATTGGCGATGGCGGTCTGCTCGATGTACTCATCGACCGACTGGCGGCCCTTGGCATAGGTTGCCACCAGCTCGATCGTCACCTCGGTGCCGCGCTCCCACTCGACGCTGACCGACTCGTCCTTGATGACGTCCGCCTTGTTCTTGGCGGTGTCCATCTGGATTTCGAACAGGTGCGCATCCGCTTTCGGGCTCGTCCGCGAGACGATACGCACGCTCTTGCCCGTAGTCAGCAGGCCGTACATGCCCGCGGCGGAGATCCCGATGCCCTGCTGCCCGCGGCTCATCTTCAGGCGATGAAACTTCGAGCCGTAGAGCAGCTTGCCGAAGATGTTGGGAATCTGCTGGCGGACGATGCCCGGGCCGTTGTCGCGCACCGTGACGCGGAAACGCTCCTCAGCGAGCTGGTCGATGCGGACGTGGACCTCGGGCAGGACGTGGGCCTCTTCGCACGCGTCCAGGCTGTTGTCGACCGCCTCCTTCACTGTCGTCAGCAGCGCCTTGCGCTTGTTGTCAAAGCCGAGCAGGTGCCGGTTCTTGGCGAAGAACTCCGACACGCTGATCTCGCGCTGCTGCGTCGCCAGCGCTTCGGCAGTGACGGGCTTGCCGCGGCGATCCGCGGAGCGCTGGGCACGCGGTGGACGCGGGGCCGCTTCGGTCGCGCCGCCGGTCTCCTGGGGAGCGGCGAGATCGCGGTCGCGCTTCGGACCAGAACGCGCCTTCACCGCGGGGCGCTCGTCGTCGCCGTTGGTGTCGGCGTACGTCGCAACGGCAACGGCGCGAACGGGAATGTTGCGCGCCGCGGGCGCGGCGACGTCGTCAAACAGGGACGGGCCTGGCGGGGACTCGGTCTTGTTTCTGGTCATGCGTGCCATCCCTGGCCTCTCGGGAAACCGGTTCCCTTGTGGACCGGGCTCACCGGCCTCCTGGGGGACCGGCCTCTGGCCGGTCGTGTGGAGGCCCAGACGCTCCGGAGCCTCGATCGCGCCGGCCGCGCTGCGTCTCGGGTATGGTAGCCCGCGCGGCAGCCCTGTACAGTGCCGCGGTGCGCTCGCTGGTCGCGGCGCGCTTGCCGGTCGCAGCGCGGTCGCAAGCAGCGAAGCCAATCGCCGCGGAAGGTGCCGATCGATGCCGCTGACACCCGGTCGAAGGCGCGAACTACTGGCCGCCAGCCACGCCCTGCGCGCGGCGGCAGTGATTCCGGCCGGGGGACCGACGGAAGCCCAGCTCGAGCACGTGCGGGCGTGCCTGGCGTCGCACGCGCTGATCAAGGTGCGCGTCGCGGCGGACAACTCGGGGGATTGTGACGCGGTGGGGGAGGCGTTGGTCGCGGGCGTGCCGTGCGAGCTGGTGCGGCGAGTCGGGCGAGTGCTGATCCTCTATCGCGAAGACGACGAGGCCGGCGTCGGGACGTGACGGGGGGCGGGGTGGAGTCACGGCAGCGAATGCCGGCCGCCCGTGGTCAGAGCGGGGCGTGCAGTGGCGTGTTTCAAGTCTGCTGAAAGATTCCGCACGAACTGGACGAATCGACAGCCCGCACCGAGACTTCCGCTGGCTGGCAAGACCAGCCCCGGAGTCGACGCGTGAAGCTGAACGGCACAGCGGCTAGCCTGTCACTGACGGAACTCTATGCTCCGATCGCTGCCGACCTGGCCGCCAGCCAGCGCGTTCTCACCGACGAGCTCATCAGCGACCAGGGTCACATCAGCGACCTGTGCCGGCACGTCCGGCAGTTCCACGGGAAGCTCCTGCGTCCTGCCCTGTTGTTGCTCACGGCCCGGGCCAGCGGCGACGTGCGGCCCGAGCACCACGTCCTGGCGGCGGTCGTCGAGTTGGTCCACGTCTCGACGCTGGTGCACGACGACGTGCTGGATGAGGCGGACATCCGCCGGCGGGCCGCGACGGTCAACCGCCTTTGGGGCAATCACCGCGCGGTGCTGATGGGCGACTTCCTCTACAGCCACGCGTTCCACCTGTGCAGCAGCCTGGACTCACAGTTCGCCTCCCGGCTGATTGGCCAGACGGCGGTGACGGTGTGCGAGGGCGAGATGATGCAGGTCGCCCAGCGCGGGAACCTGGAGCTGACCGAACGCGAATACCTTGATATCGTGAGTCGAAAGACGGGTGTGCTGATCGAGGCGGCCTGTCACCTCGGTGCTCGGTACGCCGGCGCAGACGTAGCCACCATCGAGGCCATGCGGCGGTTCGGCTGTGGGCTGGGCATCGCGTTTCAGATCATCGACGACGTGCTCGACCTCACGGGGGATGAGGCTGAAGTCGGCAAGTCGCTGGGGCGCGACCTGCTGGAGGGCGAGATTACGCTGCCTCTCATCCGCTTCCGCGAAACGGCTTCGCCCGCGGCGCGGCGGCGGCTGGGGGACCTGCTCGCGGCGCCCTCGACCGCGCGGAGTCGCGAAGTCGTCGAGCTGCTGCGCGGAACGGACAGCATCGCGTACGCCCAGGGCATCGCGGCGGAGTACGTTGCGCAGTCGCGGGCGGCGCTGGAACTTCTCCCACCTTCGGCTGCTCGCGACAGCCTGGCAACCATGGCCGATTTCGTGCTCGCCCGGCGGCAGTAGCACACCACAAGTTCGGGGGGCGCGGGCGCAGTCTCGTGCCAGTATCGTGCCAGTCTGATGAAGAGCGCCCGGGCGTGCTCTCGCTCGAGTAGCTCCGGACCTCTGTGTCCGGCGGCGGAGTAGCGGAGTAGCGCCAGACCCCCGCGTCCAGCGAACTCGGGCGCGGGCGGCATCGGCCGCTCGGGAGCGTTGAACGCGGGAATCGAGCGCTACGGCCTCTCAACCGGCGGTTACACCAGCACTACTTGCGAAGCACGACGTGGTAGCGGCTGTAGCGGAAGCGATCGGTGCAGGACTGCTCGGTGATCAGCCGGGCCCAGTGAATTCGAAAACGGGTCGGTGCGAAGAGCGTCTGCACTTTCGTCCAGTTGAAGTAGCTCTGCACCGTACCGCGCTCCACCGCGTCGCTGACCACTTCCTCGGCATCGAACTCGCGGTGGAACCGCCCGTTGTCGCCGCTGATGAGGTCGACGTAGAGCCAGCGCTCCACAACTCGGTCGAGTTCGAGTGCGACGCGTCGTGCAAACTCGAAGTGCATGCTGTCGAGCACGCCCGAGGCGATCCCGACGTCGAAGAACCCGTCGTCGAACGGAAGCGCCAGCCCGTCGACCTGTGCGAACCGATCGGCCAGTGAGGGATGGCCGAAGTGTGCGGCTACCTCGCGGGCCGCAGCGAGGCAGGTGGGCGAGATGTCTACCCCCCAGGCACGGATGCCGAACTCCTCGAGCAGCACGGTCATTCGCCCGACGCCGCAGCCGTAGTCGAGCCCGCGCAGCTCCTGCGCACCGGGGCGAGGTGCAAGCAGGTCGCGAAAACTGTTCGGCCCCGTGCGCTTGCGCACGAACCGATTCAGGAACTTCACCACTTCTTCCTTGGGATAAAGCATCTGGTTGTCGCCGCGCTCGTAGCTGGCGTTCCACTGTTCTTGCTGAAGCTGCGGCATCGGTAGTCCTCCGAGCACGGGGCCGGCGCCGGCCAGCGACCCACAGTTGCTATCGGGCGTCGGAGCGGCTCGGCTCGACTACGCGAAGCAGTAGGCAAGACCGGCTGACGCGGTTACGGGACGCGGTGACGCACGCCGATGGAATCGATGCACCGCGCCGCCGGCGTCGTGGACCGCGCGCGGCGTGGAGCCGGAGGTGCCCGCGTTGCGCCTGCTCTGTGTCGGATGCAGCAATTACGCCCCGCTCCGCGGTCTGCTCCGCGAGCAGGATCCCGCCCTAGAGTGGGTCGAGGCGCCGTTCGGGCAGGTGTACCCCGCGCTACTCGACGCGGGGCACGATGCGTGGCGCCAGCCGCCGGACGTCTGCCTGGTGTGGACGCTGCCTCACCGGGTCAGCGCCGGCTTCGCGGCGCGCCTGGCGGGCAAAGCCGTTCCAACGGAGCAGATTCTGGCGGAGGTCGACGAGCTGGCGGCCGCGGTTCGACAAGCCGCTGGGCGGGCGCGGCTGGCGACGCTGGTGCTGAGCTGGGCGCTTCCCCCAGACGAGCGGGGGTTTGGGTGCGGCGACTGGATCGCGGCCGATGGGCTGGCGCCCACGGTGGCGCGGATGAACCTGCGGCTGGCGGAGCGGCTGGCGGACGTGCCGAGTGTGTCGCTGCTCGACTTCGCGCGCTGCCTAACAGCGAGCGGCCGTCGCGCGTTCGACTCGAAGCTCTGGATGCTGGGCAAGATCCCGTTCGGCCGGGGCGTCTTCGAGGAGGTTGCCGCCGAGGTCCTGGCGGCGGTCGGAGCGGCGATGGGCCGAACCCGCAAGCTGCTCGTACTCGACCTGGACGACACGCTGTGGGGCGGGATCGTCGGCGACGACGGGTGGGAGCAACTCCAGGTAGGCGGCGCTAGCGCGGTGGGCGAGGCGTACAGTGCGTTTCAGCATGAGATCCAGCGGCTCGCACGGCGGGGCGTCGTCCTGGCCGTGTGCAGCAAGAACGACGAGCACGTGGCACTCGAAGCGCTCGATCGCCACCCGGAGATGGTCATCCGACGGGGTGACCTGGCAGCGTGGCGAATCAACTGGGGCGACAAGGCGGAGAACATTCGCGCGCTGGTCGCGGAACTGAATCTCGGTCTGGCGGCGACCGTCTTCATCGACGACTCACCCGCGGAGCGAGCGCGCGTGCGCGAGGCGCTGCCGGAGGTGCTGGTGCCGGAATGGCCGGCCGATCCGGCCCGGTACGCGTCGGCGCTGCGCGCGCTGCGTTGCTTCGACACGTGGCGGATCACGGAAGAGGACCGCACGCGTGCGGCCAGCTACGCCGCCGAGCGCCAGCGGCGCGAGGTTCGCGCAACTGCACAGACGCTCGACGAGTGGCTTGGACGGCTGGAGCTCGAGGTCGAGGGCCGCCCATTGTCCTCGGCCGACCTGCCGCGCGCAGCTCAACTCCTCAACAAGACAAACCAGTTCAATCTCACCACGCGACGGATGAGCGAGCGCGAGCTGGCGGGCCTCGCCGAGCAACCGGGTGTCCGCGTCTTCACGTTTCGCGTGCGCGACCGGTTCGGGGAATACGGGTTGACGGGGCTCGCGTCGCTGCGCGTCGACGGGGACGCTGCCCGCATCGAAGACTTCGTGCTGAGCTGCCGCGTCATGGGGCGGGGTGTCGAGCAGCAGATGCTCGCGCGGCTGCGCGATGAGGCGCTTGCGCGCGGCTTCACGCGGCTGCTCGCGCGCTACGTGCCCACGGCGAAGAACGGGCCGTGCCGCTCGTTCCTGCCGGACAGCGGATTCCGAGCGACTGGCGAGCCAGAGTGGGAACTGGAACTGGCTGCTGCGGCGCCGGTGGGCGCGGGCGCGTTGGAGGCCGTGACGCGATGAACACCCGGGTTCGAGACGTGATGGCGCGGACCTTCCGTGTCCCACCGGAGTCCATCTCGGCGGAGAGTGCGCCCGCGGACATCCCCGGCTGGGACTCGCAAGGGCACCTGGAGTTGATCATGGCGCTCGAGGCGGCGTTCGGGGTCGAGTTCGAGCTTCGTGAAGTCACGCAGATGCGCAGCCAGGCCGAGATTGAGGCGGTCCTGCGGCGCCACGCCGTCGAGGTGTAAGCGATGAAGGCGGACGTGCGAGCGTACACGCCAACGGACTGGCCGCGTCTCGCGGAGTTCATTCACGACTACTGGTCGCCGACGCACCCGATCTTGAGCCAGCGGCTCTTCAACTGGCAGTACCACGGCTACCTGAACGGGAACAGCTCGCCGGACCGCCCGCCGGCGCTGGTACTGTGGGAAGGTGACCGCTTGATCGGCTTCCTCGGCCTGATCCACGGCGAGTACCAGCTCAACCGCCCGGACGGCCGGCTCGCTCCCGGCGTGGCCCTGGCCATGTGGATGATCCACCCCGAGCTTCGCGGCGCCGGGCTTGGGCCGCGGCTGCTGGCTGAGGTCGAGGCGCGCTCCGACGTGGTGGTGTGCCTGGGCGTCAATCGGGAGGCGGGGGCGTGCTACCAGCGCCGCGGATACCGGCAGATCGAAGCGCTGGACCGCTGGGTGGCACCGCTGGAGGCGGACGGATACGCGGCGCTCTGCAAGGCGACGGTGGAGCTTGCGGACTTGCGGGCGTGGGCTTCGGCGCTGCGCGAGGCGACGCCCGCGCCGCCCGTTGAGCTGTCGGCGGATGTCCTGGCGGACGCGTGGCGCCGCACGACGTGGAACGGCGGCACCTGGCGAGTCCAGGGCCTGCACCGCTCGGCCCATTTCTGGCAGACCCGGTACCTGGAGAGCGTTGGCTATCACTACCTCGCCTGGGGCGTCCCCATCGCCGGGCCGCTGGTCATCGGACGAATCGAGGCGGTCGCCGGCCAGCCGCTGCGCGTGCTGCGCCTCGTCGAGCTGCTGCCGCGCGACCCGTCGGCCTGGCACGGCCCGGCCGACCCGGCGCTGGCGGAACTCGTGGCGGGCGTGTCGGCGTGGGCGGCCGAGCAGAATTGCGTGGCCGTGGACTACCAGGCAGGAGGAGGGGCTCTGCGCGCGACGCTCGAACAGACCGCACTGCGATGCCAGGCTCGGCCGATCGAGCGCGACGCCGCCACCAGCCTGGCGCCCGTGTTTCAGCCGCTGAACTTCGACAAGCCCGCGATCAACGTGTACTACCGCGCTCCCGCGGACGTCGTGGACGAGCGCTGGTACTTTCCGAAGTCGGACGGGGACATGGATCGACCGCATGCCATGCCATAGCACCATCGTCGTGATGTACCACTACGTCCGGCCGCCGGACGCCAAGCAATGGGCCGGATTGCACCCACTCGCGCCGCGCGAATTCGAGCGGCAGCTCGACTACCTGGCAGGGGTCGGCGAGATCATCTCGCCCAGGCAACTCGACGAGCCGCCGCGCCGCGGTCGCGACCAAATCCTGCTCACGTTCGACGACGGCACGCGGGACCACTACGAGGTGGTCTTCCCGATCCTGGAGAAGCGCGGGCTGACGGGCGTGTTCGGGCCGATCTCGGGGCCCGCGCTGGGTGAGGCCATGCCCAACGTGCATCTCGTGCATCGCCTGACGTCCGTCTGCACGGACGAGAAGATCTGGGCGGCGCTGCGGGCGGCCTTTCCGCACTTCGACTTCGGGACCGCGGAGCAGGCGACCGCGGCCTACCCGCGCGACGACCCGCTGCGCGCACGCGTCAAGTTCGCACTGAACTTCATGCTCGAGTACGAGCGGGCCCAGGAGTTCCTGCTGGCGGCGCTGGCGGCCCGCGGCGTCACGACGCCGGGCCGCGACTGGTACCTCACCGAGCAGCAGGTTGCCGAGATGCACGCGGCCGGTAACGAGTTCGCCGTTCACGCGCATCGCCACACGCCCTACAGCGGCTCGCCGGATGACTTCTGCCACCTGGACCTCGCCCCGTGCGAGCTCTGGCTGACGCGGATTACGGGCGATCGGCCCCGCCTGTACATCGCGCCGTTCGGCGGCCGCGGGGCCGGTGACGGTCCGCTGGACACGCTGGGGACGGTCCTGGCGGCACGGGGATACCGGCACGGGTTTCTGACCACGCCGGGCAACGCGATGGCCCCGCCGCGCGGGTTCTGGTTGCCGCGGTACGATGCGGCAGACCTGCCGCCGCGTGGCAAGCCGCTGGAGCAGTCGGCGCCAGCGGTCGTGGCTTGACGGCGCCGGAGCACGTTCCTAGGATTGACCGCATCAGGAGCGTTGCTGCGGAGTTGCCGCCATGGGTCTGTGCGAGCGATGCAAGAAGGCGCAGGCCACCTTCCACCTGACGAACATTGATCGTTCGGGGAGCCGGAGTGAGCGGCACCTGTGTGACCGCTGCGCCCAGGAGGAGGGCATGCTCCAGCAGCAGAAGGTGAGTATCGATCTGAACGAGGTTCTCGAGACGTTCATCGCCGGGACCAAGGCGGGGGGAGCCGACCTGAGCCAGCTCGTCTGCGAGCAGTGCGGCATCAGCTACGTCGAGTTCCGCAACCAGGGGTTGCTTGGCTGTCCGCACGACTACGACGCCTTCAAGGAGCCGCTCACGCGGCTGCTGGAGCGGACGCACGGCGGCGCGACGCATCACACCGGCAAGGCCCCCAAGGCGCTGGGCGTGAGCCACAAGCCGCAGGAGGACATCCGGCGACTCAAGCGGCAACTCGACGAAGCGGTTGCCGGTGAGGACTACGAGCGCGCGGCGCGCCTGCGCGACAAGATCCGCGAACTGGAGGGGGCATGAGTTCCCCGCTGGACCAGGTTGTTCGGCAAGCGGGCGAGTGGCTGCGTGGCGTGGGACCACTGCACGAGATCGTCATCTCGACGCGTATCCGGCTGGCGCGCAACCTGCGAGGGATCCCGTTCCTGTCGAAGGCATCGGAGGCGGCTCGGCAAGAGATCGTGGACATTGTGACGGCGTCGATCCGTCGATCGGAGTTGCTGCGCGACTTCATCCTGCTGGACGTCAGCCAGCTTGACGAGCTGGACCGCTCGCTGCTGGTGGAGCGGCACCTGATCAGCCGGCAGCACGCCGAGGGCAGCGGGCCGCGGGCGGTCGCGTTTCACCGCAGCGAAGCCTCGGCGATCATGGTCAACGAGGAGGACCACCTGCGCATCCAGACGATGCGCAGCGGCCTCCAGATCGACGAGGCCTGGGCCGAGATGAACCGCCTCGACGATGCGCTTGAGCAGAACCTGGACTACGCCTTTCACCCGCAGTACGGCTATCTGACCGCGTGCCCGACGAACGTCGGCACCGGCATCCGCGTCTCGGTCATGCTGCACCTGCCGGCGCTGCGCCTGACCAACGAGCTCGAGAAGGTCGCGCAGGCGGCCAAGGCCATGCAGCTCGCGGTCCGCGGCCTGCACGGCGAGGGCACGGAGGCCCTGGGCGATTTCTTCCAGATCTCCAACCAGATCACGCTCGGTCGCAGCGAGGAAGAGATCATCGAGGACTTCCGCGACAAGGTCATCCCCGAGATCGTCAAGTTCGAGCTCCAGACGCGCGAGGCGCTCAAGGACAAGCGGCCCTACGCCCTGGACGACAAGATCTGGCGGGCTCTCGGGACCTTGCGCAGCGCCCGGCTGATCAGCTCGCAGGAAGCCATGCAGTATCTTTCGCACGTGCGCATGGGGGTCCACGTCGGCCGCGTCGACAGCATCGACGTCAAGACGCTCAACGAGCTCTTCCTCCAGATTCAGCCCGCGCACCTCCAGAAGCTCCACGGCGAGCGCCTTACCGGCGAGCAGCGCAGCGTCGAGCGGGCGACGTTCATCCGCTCGCGGCTGCACGCGAACTGAGGGAGCAGCCGCTCGGTCGCTGACAGGACTTCATGCTCGGCGCATCAGTCGGTCCAGAGGGGCAACTGTCGCACCGATAACTCCGCGCGCGGGGGCGCCGCGACGGCGTCCTTCGACGGGCTTCGCGGCGTGATGCCCTGTTCGCACGCGTCCCAGTCCGGCTTCCCGGTGAGCCCGAGCCGCGTCGCCGTCTTCTCGAAGAGCTGCGCGATCGCCTCCCAGTAGGCCCCGCCGCCCTCGAAGCGGCAGCCGAAACGCGGGTCGTTCAGGCGGCCGCCATGCGTGTCCCGAACGAGCGCCTCGACCCGCCCGGCAGCGTGGGGCATCACTGCGCGGAGGCGCGTCAGAAAGACATCAGCAACCGGGCCGGGCAGGCGCAGCGGCATGTAGCCCGCCCACTGCGCTCCGCACGCCGCCGCCTGCTCGAGTACCGCGGCGACCTGGCGGTCGCTGAGGCCGGGAATGATCGGGGCGACCATGACGCCAGTGGGGATGCCTGCCGCGGCGAGCTGCCGCAACGCGTCGAACCGCCGCGTTGGCGAGGGCGCGCCGCTCTCGATTGCGCGGGCCATGGCGTCGTCCGCGAACGGGATGCTGATGAACACGCGGACGCGGTCGTCGCGCACGAGCAACGTAAGTACGTCGATGTCGCGCGTAATCAGGTACGACTTGGTGACGATGCTGATCGGCTGGCGGTGCTCGGCACACGCCTGAATGCAGGCGCGCGTGACGCCGTACACCGCTTCGTGAGGCTGGTAGCAATCCGTCACGCCGGAAAACGCCAGGTGCTCTCCCGTCCAGCTTCGCCGCGTGATGGCCCGGCGGAGAAGCTGAGCGGCGTTGATCTTGACGACCAGGCGCGTCTCGAAGTCGGTGCCGGCGCCGTAGCCGAGGTATTCATGCGTGGGGCGGGCGTAGCAATACGCGCAGGCGTGCTGGCAGCCGCGGTAGGGATTGACGCTGTAGCGGAAGGGCACGTCCGGGCTGTCGTTCTCGCTGATGATCGAGTGGGCGCGCTCCTCGTAAATCTCGACCCGGGCGGCGGGCGGCTCGCCGAGCAGATCCACGCTGTAGCGATCGTACGGGTTAGGCGGATTGTCGACGCGACGGAGCATTGGCTCGGCTCGGCTGGAGGCCGGCTGGCGGCCCGGCCCCGGCGCAGAAGCGCTCTCCCTGCTCCTCATCGTATTCGGTATTTGTTCGGATGCAAGCGCCCCGCGCCCCGCGGGTCAGACCAGCCGCGTCTCGGCCGGCGGGACGACCACCGCGTTCCCGATCGCCACGTCCTCGCCGCGGTCGTTCACGCACGCCACGAGCAGGCGGACGCGCTTCGGGTTGATGATCTCCATGACGTAGGCGGTCGCGGTGACCGTGTCGCCGATGAAAACGGGCTTCAGAAACTGGATGTGCAGCTCGACGAAGATCGTCCCCAGGCCGGGCAGCTCGCTGCCAAGCACGGTGCTGATGATGCCGGAGACGAGGATGCCGTGGGCGACCCGCCGGCCGAAGACACTCCGCCGGGCGTACTCCTCGTCGATGTGCAGGGGGTTGTGGTCGCCGGACGCGTCGGCGAACTTGAAGACATCCGCCTCGGTGATGACCTTGGTGAACTTGCCGCTGTCGCCGACGGTGAGCGTGGCACGCGTCTTGGGGACCGGGTACTCGGAGGGCATCTCGCACTCCCACGGGGGCTCGACGCGCATAGTGCTCTCCGGCGGCGGTCGCGGCAAGCCGACGGCCCCGCTCCTCCCAGGGTCAGCATCGGCAAAGCGGCATACGGGCATCAATGTCCGAGAAGCTGGGCGGCGGGGGTCGGGGCGCTGCGACGGGCGCGCGTGGCCTGCCTGGACAGGCCCGCGCGCGGCTCGTACGCTGGCCGAAAGGCCGCCGCCCGCTTGCGGGCACCGGGGCCACGGACCACCGGGTGTGGGCGATGAAGGCGCACGTTGCCTATGAGGCCGCGTTCGAGGACTTCCTGAGGTCCCGCCAGGTTCCGTACGTCGCGGTCGACGAGGCCAAGCGGGCAGCCTTCCGGGACGCGCGCCTGAAGAGCTTCGACTTCATCGTCTACTCCGCGCAGGGACCGAACTGGCTCGTGGACATCAAGGGACGCCGCTGGGCGGCGCGCAAGCCGGGGGCGCGACCGGCGTGGGAGAACTGGGTCACTCGCGGCGATCTCGACGGGCTGCGCCAGTGGCAGGACGTCTTCGGCGCGGGTTTCGCCGGGCTGCTGGTCTTCGCGTACCGGCTGGACGAAGACCGGGCGCCGCCCGCGGAGGTGATTCACACGTTTCGTGGCGAGCGGTACGTCTTCGCCGGGGTGCCGACCGACGCGTACGCGACGGAGGCCCGGACGCGCAGCCCGAAGTGGGACACCGTGAACATGCCCACTGCGCGGTTCGCCGAGTTTGTTCGGCCGATCGCTGAGCTGCTTTAGGCGCCGGCGCCGGCAGCGGCGATGTCACGCGGGACCGATCCGGGAGTCTCTGGAGCAAGCGCTATCGACGTGTGGAGCACCCGCTATCAGCGGGCGCCTGCCCCTTGGAACCGAGCTGGGGGCGCTGTTTCGCGCCGGTTCGTCGCCGGGCTCGG
>CAADGM010000060.1 GCA_900696535.1 uncultured Planctomycetota bacterium | reverse complement strand
GGGCAGCACGGGCGGCGCGTCGTGGGTGATGGTCCTGCCCGCGGGGCAGGGTGGACCAGGTGGAAGTGACCCTTCAGAGCACGACCCCACGGTCGTGCCGCCCTTCGAGTTCGATCCGAATTGTCCCTACACGATCAACGAGCGGCGGATTCCCTGGCACGTCATCGAGCATTCCGCCCAAGTAGACCCCTCGCGGGGCGGGACGCGCGTTTTGCTCGCCGTGATCGGCAGCGGATTGTGGCGAAACGCCGTCGGGCTTGCGTACGCTGTGGCGCGCGAGCCGAACGGCGAGGTGAGTTTGTACCGGTTTCACGGGACCGGCTCGACGCTCGAGTTTCAGGAAGCCCTGCGTTCGGTCAGCGAGCTGTACATGAGACCGGAGAGCGGGTGGGAACGCGTGGTCGCCAGTTCTTCGGTTCTGGATCTCGGTGCCTGGATAGAAGCCGGGGAGGGCCGGTTAAGCAGCGAGGCGCAGGCGGTCTTTCGGGGTGCGCATGGGGGGTTGCTGAAGTACATCTCGTGCCCGGACGTCGAGGACCAGGACGACTGACGAAGGAGGGCGTGGTCATGCGGATTGGTGGTCAGTGTCGGCGCGACCTGCGGGCAGTACTGTTTGCGGCTTGGTTGCTCTTCGGTGGGCTCTACGTGCTGCCGGCCGCGCGCGGTGATGATGGTGGGGGCATGATCGTTCCACCCAATGAGTGTCCGTGTTTGCCCCTCTATGAGATGGTTCCGCCTGGGTGCCGCGGTGTGTGGGTGTGCGTGCGCTCGGATGGGCCCGTTGAATTAGTCCAGCCCGGAACTCCGGTGGTTGCAGGCGCTGGTCGTTTGGAGTGCAATACTTGTGGTTTATGCTGCGCTGACGTCCCCTCCCCGACACACTGCATCTTGAGGGTAGACGCTTGTGATTCGCGTGAGTTCTCGTTTTCCATCGACCCCGGTGTGGAATTCGGTATGGTCGGGATCAAAGCTCAGCTCGGTGCCCAATTCGGCTTCTTGTGGTTGACAGAGCGCTGTTGGGGGCTCGAAGTTGGGAACACGGCGGTTCCGCCCTGTACGAATTTTGTGTACTTCGGTGAGCTGCGGGTTATTCGGGATCGAGTGGCTCGAATGACGCACTCGTACCGATGGCAATACACCTGGTTCGGCTGTGAAGCCGCGGCATGGGGCTATGAGCCCTGGTGTCCCGTCGAACGGACGTCTACCCTGGCCAGTACGTGGTGGGCGGACGTCGATGGGAAGGTGCAGAGCGGGAAGCCCTGCCTGCCCGATTCGGGACAGACAGATTCAATTAGATAGGCACGGTGTGCCATGCTCATGACAAACAAAGCGTGCGGAATAGCCCGGGCGTGGTGTATCTCGCTCACTCTACTGTCGCTCGGCGAGCAGGCGTGGAGCGGTGCGTTGGCCACCACCTTGCAGGAATACAACCAGCTTACGCGGGAGCGGAAGATCCAACAGAGCCAATACCGTAGCTGGTTTGACCGAATCGAACAGGCCGTGCGAGATGATCGGAATGCCTCGCGCGACGACGTTTTCGAGGCTAAGGTCGCCCAATTGGCCCTGGCCAATGACCTAGGCGACTTTGAGTCCACGCTGCGGCTGGGGGACGAGGCGGCGCAATTGGCGCCCACGGCTGAGGCGGGGCTTTTTTTCCGACACCAGGGCACGTTGGCAGCGCTGGCCCTACGTCGCCAGCGAGCAGGCCCCGGGACTGATGACGAGCTCGTGCTGAGTCGCCTCCTGGACCTTCGGCGGATGGTTGAGTCGCCTGGGGGGCTGCTTGAGAAGTCTGGCAATGCCGCGTCCTGGGCGCCGTTTTACGTGGCTACGCTGGCCGCTGAGGCGGGCGTTCGTCGAGATCGGCGCGAGTTCCAGGAAGCGCTGACGCTTTACACGCGGGCCAACCAGCTCCTGGAGGACAGGAAGTGGCCGTCGGCGAACGAGAGCCTTGACCGCAACCGCGAAACTTGGCTTTTCAACGCGATTCTCTGCGCCCTCGAGATGAAGAACACCGCCGAGGCAGACAGTCTGTTGAGCCGGCTGACGAAGCTGGACTCCCGCAAGAATCCCATGGGCCATTACATCCTCGAGATTGCGCGGGCGGAAGATCCGCAACGCGGGGCTGCCTTTCAGTCGAGGCTCAAGACCTGGCTGCAACAATCACCCCCCACCGAGCGCATGTGGCTCGATGTCGCCACCACGCTGGGCAATAGCCAGCGCACCAGTGTGGAGCCCGAGATGCTCGTCGCGTCGGCTGAGACCTATGAGTTGATTCTGCGAGCGGAGGGTAAGTTCTCAAAGGCAGAGGGCAGTGGCTGGCGGGCTGCGCAGCTCGATGCCTGGTATCACCTGGCCACTGTCCACGCCAACCCGGCAGCGGGGCGACTCTACGACCCCAAGCGGGCGCGGGAGTACGCCAGCAAGTTCCTGGCCGCAACGGAGCGAGGTACCGGGAGTTCTCAGGATGTGAGCCGTCGGACGGAGATGCAGGCGCTCATGGAGTGATGGCCCGCTCACCGCTTGGGCCGCTCCGGCTGCATTCACAAGCGACTCGATAGGCGAGCGCCGGTCGGCCCGCCGAGGAACGACTGATCGCACTGGACGCAGAGGTCCAGCGCCGCGTCTCCGTGGCCGCCCTCATGTTTCCCTGAATCGGCACGTGAAGTGCCGCAGGCTCGGCTGCTGCTCCACGATCTCCAGCCCGCGCAGCTCGCCACGTCGCGCGAAGAGCTCCCCGATCGCCTCGATGACGTAATCGATGTGACTCTGCGTGTACACGCGCCGCGGGATCGCCAGGCGCACCAGTTCCATCGGCGGCGGCGTGCCCCCCCCACCGAACATGACGCTGCCGATCTCGACGCCACGGATGCCTGCGTGTCGATACAGCCCGCACACCAGCGCCTGGCCCGGGAACTGCGCCGGGGGAATGTGCGGGCAGAAGTGCCGTGCGTCGATGTAGATTGCGTGTCCGCCCGGCGGCTCGACGATCTGGACGCCCGCCCGCAGCAGCGCTTCGCCCAGGTACGCCGTGCTGCGAATCCGGTACTGGAGATAGTCCTCGTGGACGACCTCCTCAAAGCCCTGGGCCATCGCCTCGAGGTCGCGCCCGGCCAGTCCGCCGTAGGTGATGAAGCCCTCTGTGAGGATCAGCAGTTCGTCGGCCCGTCGGACCAGCTCCGGGTCGCGTAGCAGCAGCAGCCCGCCGATGTTGACGATCCCGTCCTTCTTGGCCGAGATCGTGGCCCCGTCACACAGGTCGAACATCTCTCGGACGATGTCGCGTACGCTGCGGTCCTGCTGCCCCGGCTCGCGCGTCTTGATGAACCACGCGTTCTCGGCGAAGCGGCACGCGTCCAGGAAGAACGGCACGCCGTAGCGGTCGCACAACTTCCGGACCGCCCGCAGGTTCTCCAGCGACACGGGCTGTCCCCCACCGCTGTTGTTCGTCACCGTGACCATCGCGACGGGAATCCGGTCGCGCAGCGTACCGCCCGGCGGCAACTCACGCCGGACACGCTCGAAGAGGGCCTCGAGCTTGGCCAGGTCCATGTTGCCCTTGAACGGGTGCTTGCTGCGCGGATCCTTACCCTCGTCGATCACCAGGTCCACGGCCTGCGCCCCGGTGTGCTCGACGTTCGCCCGCGTGGTGTCGAAGTGCGAGTTGTTCGGGACGATCTTGCCGCGGCCTCCGATGAGCTCGAACAGAATCCGCTCGCTGGCCCGCCCCTGGTGTGTCGGCAGGACGTGCTCGAAGCCCGTCAACTCGCGGATCTTGTCGCGCAGGACGTACCAGCTCCGCGCGCCGGCGTAGCTCTCGTCGCCGCGCATGACGCCGGCCCATTGCAGGCTGCTCATCGCCCCGGTCCCCGAGTCCGTCAGCAGGTCGATCAGGACATCTTCGGCCCGGATAAGAAAGACGTTGTAGCCCGCCTCGGCCAGGATGCGCTCGCGCTCGGCACGCGTGGTCATCCGGATCGGCTCGACTACCTTGATGCGGAACGGCTCGATGATCGTCTTCATGTCCTGCTCCCAGGGCCGCTGTCGCTCGACCGTGTGCACGCCGCGACGCGCCAGTGAGCCGCATCCTACGGCGACCAGTCCCTCAGTGCAGCCCGCAGTCCGTGGTAGTCCGGATGGGCTGGCGAGTCGGCCGGCGGCTCCCACGGCTGGGCCGCCGCGGCCGAGCCCGCGTGCTTGTGCGGCGCGACCGCGAGGCTCAGCACGGCCGCCGACGCCGAGACCACCAGCCACGTCGCCAGCAGAGCCCCCCCACTGCCTGCCAGCCGCGCACCGCCCCGCACAAGAGCTGCCCCGGCCGCTCCCGCCAGCGCCGCCGCAGCGAGCCCGACTCCGCCGGCAATGAACAGCGTTCGGGGCCGCGCGTCACCCTGCGATCCGATCCGCGCGAAGTCGTCCTGGACCCAGCGTTCCGCGGAACCATAGCATGCGACCAGCAGCAGCACGCTCACGGCGCCGCCGACGGCGCCGACCGTGACGGCTCCGAGTCCAAGGGGCGCCGCGGCAGGCCGCGCGAAGCTCGCGATCGCAACCGCCAGCCCCCCCACCGCCAGTGGCGCGCTCGCCGCCAGCAGCCAGACAGCCAATCCCCACGGCAGCCAGGCCCGCCAGCGCGCACTCGGGTCCGGGCGGTCGCTGAGTCGCAACCCGGCCGGTCCGAGCGCCGCAGCGCGCAGCGCCTCGCGGTACGCGGTCCGCCACGCATCCGCCTTGTCGATCACGTCGCGCTCTTGCGGCGTCGATTCCGGGTCCGCCGTCAGCTCCCCTATCAGCAGGTCTGCCGCGAGGAGTTGCACGTCGACCGGCGCATCCCCTGTGATCGCCTCGCGGAGGACCTGACGCCAGAGTCGGCGGCAGCGGGCAGCGTCTTCGTCCTGTCCGTTGTCGCGCAGTGCCGATTTGAGCCGGCCCAGCCCGCTCCGCAGCGTCTGAAGGAACGGGCCGTGCACAGCGCCATTGAAGCTGACGAACTCGGCAGTGTCGAACGGATTGAGACCGGCTGCCACCGTCGAACCGCGCTCAGCATCACGCAGCGCGGCCCAACACCACTCGAACGCCTCCCGCCGGACGGTGTCGAGTTGCGTACGAACCGCCGGCCACCAGGCGATCGGCGGCAGGCCCGCCCGCTCAAGCTGCACCATGGTGAGCGCCATGAGCTGGACGCGCCCGAGCTCCGTCGACGGCAACATCCCAAGCCGACCGCGAACGGCGGCGAGGGACGCGGGCAGATGATTGGGCTCGCGGATCGCCTCCGTGACCTGCTCGCTGTTGGCCACCAGCACCAGTCCCTCAAGTGCCCGGCCGCTGTAACGACCGCGCGCATCGTTCAGCACCGCGTAGTCGATGCGACGCAACTGGTTCGCGGGCATGTCGCGCCATTGGCTGTATAACCGGGCCGTTGCCAGCGCCGACAGCGCGAGGGCCCCGGCGCAAAGCAGCAATGGCAGACCGGCACGCCCCCACGTCGCCCGGCGCGGCTCGGTGAAGCGCTTGCTCGCGGAGCGGGCCCGACTCATGCGCGGGAGGCTACGAGCCGACGCGCCGCGCTGCAAGCCCGCGGCACCGATGGCGCGCTGTGAGTTGCGCGGTCGGTGTGGCGCGCGCATGCGACTGGTGTGGCGCCTCGGGGGCACTGCGACTACTCGGGCACAGTGGGGTGGGCCTCAGTGCCCGCTGGCAGGCAGGGACGCCTGCTTCACTGCGCAGACGCGACGCAGGGACACCTGCTCCACTGCGCAGACGCGACGCGGTTCGCCTCCCATGAGGCGCCGCTCCCTCGCAGTCGCGGCTCGGATCTGGAGGGCTCTGCGCCGGTCGATCTGAGCCGACCGAGTTGACCAGGCGAAGCGGCATGGAATACTTCCCCTTCATGAACCCAGATTCGACACCTACCGAGGCCAGCGGCGTTCGCCCGCTACCTGTGCTGCGGGCCATGGTCGACGCCATCGACCGCGAGATCCTCCTATTGCTCGCTCGTCGATACGGGCTGGTGGCCGACATTGCGATTCACAAGCGTGAGCACGGTCTGCCGATCCGCGATCTTGCCCGCGAGGCGGAGATCCTCGGCGACCGTGGCCAGCGCGGCCGATCGCTCGGCCTCAACCCGGAGCTGATCGAGGGCATGTGGCGGCTGATCCTCTGGGCCAGCCGTGATCGCCAGGCGGCGCTGCGGGCCGAGGTGCCCGCCAATGTCGAGCCGCGAACGGTGGCCGTCATTGGTGGCAAGGGCGCGATGGGGCGATGCGTTGCACAGCTCTTCGGCGACCTGGGTCACGCCGTGCTGATCGCCGACCTCGACACGACGCTGTCACCCGAGGAGGCCGCCGAGCTGGCCGACGTCGTGGTGATCAGCGTCCCGATCGACGAGACGGCAGGCGTAATTCGGCGCCTGGGGCCGCGCGTCCGCCCGGAGGCGCTGCTGATGGACGTCACCTCGGTCAAGCGCGGCCCCGTCGAGGCCATGCTCTCGGCGAGCCAAGCAAGCGTTGTCGGCACGCACCCGCTGTTCGGCCCGTCGGTTCACTCGCTCCAGGGGCAGCGCTGGGTGCTCACGCCCGGGCGCGGGGACGCCTGGCTAGCGTGGCTGCGCACCATGCTCCACGCCCGCGGCCTCGAACTGATTGAAACAACGCCCGAGGAGCACGACCGCCTCATGTCCATCGTGCAGGTGCTCGTGCATTTCTCGACGGAGGTGATGGGCCGGACGCTCGCGTCGCTGAACGTGCCGCTGGAGCAGACGCTCCGTTTCATGTCGCCGATCTACCTGATCCAGGTCTTGCTGACGGGGCGACACTTCGCGCAGTCGCCCGCGCTCTACGGCTCCATCCAGATGTCCAACGACGCCGCGCCCGGCGTCATCGCGGCCTTCAGCCAGGCTGCCGCGACACTGGGCGAGATCAGCGCACGCGGCGACCGCGACGCGTTCGCGGCCATGTTCGAGGAAGTGCGCCGCTACTTCGGCCCGTTTACGGATCGGGCGCTCGAGCAGTCGGACTTCCTGATCGACCGCGTCGTGGAGCGCGCATAGTCGCGCGGCCCGCCAGCCGCCAAGTCGCGCACACCAGCCTCCCCTGCGCCAAGCACGCTCACTGTGGTGCCTGTCGCCCCAGCATGTCCATCCCCCGCGGAAAGATCGTGATCAGCCCCGCCATGAGCCGCGTGAGCGGGCTGGTCCAGACTTCCGGTCTCGGTCGGCGCAGGCATCGCACCACGGCCTCCGCGACCTGCTCCGGTCGCTGAAGCAGCCAGCCAGGCACGTGCGCCAGCGCTTTCTCCCCTTCTCGTGGCCGCCCCGTGTCCTCGTTCATCCGGTCGAAGAAGTCCGTGCGGGTAGTGACCGGATGTACTGACGAGACGAAGATGCCGCGCGGCCGCAGCTCCATGTTCATCGCCCGGGCGGCGTGGTTCTGGGCGGCCTTTGTGGCGCTGTACGCGGCGAACTCCGGCAGCGTGAACTTGGACACGGCGCTCGAGCAGTGCAGCAGGTGGCCGGGGCGCCCCGCCGCGAGCAGGCGCCGGGCGGCCTCGCACAGCAGTGTGTTTGCCGCGAAGAAGTTCACCTCGAAGATCGCCCGCAGCTCCGTGTCGCTCGTCTCGTGCAGCGGTCTCTTGAATCCGTACCCGGCATTGGCGAAGACGGCGTAGAAGCCCCCCCACCGTCCCTCCGCAGTGTCCAGCAGCCGCGCCGAGAAGCCCGGCTCCGTCACGTCGCCAGGGACCGACTCCGCCTGTCGGCCCTGTGCACGAATCAGGCCCGCGACCGTCGTCAGCCGCGCCGCGTCGCGCCCGGATAGCACAACATGCATCCCGGCGCGGGCGCAGGCGACCGCCGTCGCCGCGCCGATTCCGGACGAGGCCCCGGTTATCACCATCACGCGATCGGCAAGGTTCGTCATGGGCCGCAGATTGTAGCGCGGCCCGGCTCCCGGCGGCACTGCCCCCGGGCGACTGGGAGGCGCGCGGCCGGTTATCGGCCGGCGCCCGACACGCGGGTTTCCGCCGTATCAGGGAAAGAATCCTGTTGTTCGTCGACCCGACGCTGGTACGATGGAACGGAAGAGCACGTCGTCCGGCCGCCACCCTCCCGCGTTTCTATCCGCGGGAATGGTCGCCGTCGTGCCTGTTACCGTTTGCGGAAGGATGAGGCGAAGTCGTCATGGTCAGCGCCGTGCCTGCGACGGCGGGGCCAGCAACCTTTGTGAGGGAGAGAACGATGAGAATTCTGTTCGCGTTCACGGCGAGCGTCCTGCTCGCTACGTCGGCATCGGCGGGCCTCTACTCGGAGAACTTCGAGGTTGACCCCTCTGCCGGCTGGGTCGTCAACAACGGCCCTTCGGACTTCGCGGCCAACTTCTTCTTCGACTACTCGACAGTCGGCATCCCCGCCGCCCCCAGTGGGCCCGGCACACGGGGCATGAAGCTTCAGGCCAACCTGGTTAACGGCATCTTCTCCGGCATGAGCGCGTCGCCCATCGGCCTGAATCTCACCGGTGACTACATCGTCACGTTCGACTGGTGGGCGAACTTCAACGGACCGTTCCCGGGTGGTGGCAGCGGCTCGACCAACCTCTCGACCTTCGGCATTGGCACGTCGGGCGCCATCCCGCAGTGGCCCGGCGGCGTTCAGGACAGCGTTTGGTTCGGTGCGACCGGCGACGGCGGTTCGGCGGCTGACTGGCGGGCTTACTCGACTGCCGCCCCGACGAGCTACCCGGACGGCAGCCCGGTCTACCCGTTCACGACGCGCAACAACACGAACGCGTACTTCGCCAGCCTCGGCAACATGCCCGCACCGGCTGCCCAGCTCGCCCTGTTTCCGCAGCAGACCGGCCTGACCGCGGTCGGCACCGCCGGCATGACGTGGCACCAGGTCACGATCACGAAGGCCGGCAACATCGTGACGTGGCACGTCGGCAGCCTGCTGATGGCGACGATCGACCTGAACACGGTCACGCTCGGCGGTGGCAACATCTTCTTCGGCCACTCCGACATCAACGCCGGCTCGTCGACCGACCCGTTCGACGTCGACCTGCTCTTCACGCTGATCGACAACATCAACGTGATCCCCGAACCCGCGAGCCTTCTGCTCCTCGCGCTCGGCGGCCTGGTCGGCATCCGTCGTCGGTAGGCTCGAGACGCTGTGGCGCCGGTTTCCAGCCAGCGCGCCTGCGGCGGCTTGCGAATCGCCTGACCGACAATGCAGCCACGTCACGACGTGGCCACCGAGCAGTCGTCGAGGCGACATTGAAACCCCGTGTGCCCCGCGAGGCCCCGCCTCAGGCACGCGGGGCTTCCTTTTTCCGTCGCTACGGGCCGCAGCTCTCCGAGCCGGCATCCCTGCCGCGCGGCGATCCGGCGGGCGGTTCCATCCGCCGATAGAATGTCGGCGTGGATGTCTTTGAGCACATCCGCAATGACACGCTGCTTGCTGAGCTGGCCCGGCGGCTGACGGCTCCGAGGGGGGCGGTCGCGGCCGAAGGGCTATGGGGATCCTCTGCGCCTATCGTGGCCGGGCTCGTTGCCGAGCGGCTCGGGCGACCCCTGCTGATCGTGACGGCACACGGCGACGACGCGGACGATGTCCGTGACGATGTCGAGGCCGCGATCGGGATCGCGCCGGACCTGCTGCCGGCGCTGGATACCGCGTCGAGCGGAACCGCTCAGCAGGACGACGACCTCGCGGCCGAGCGGCTGCGGCTTTGCATGGCCCTGATGCAGATCGGCCGCGACCGGCCCCCCCGAATCCTCCCTGGGACGGGGGACTGTGACTTTGCGACCCCCCTCCGTTCTGGGGAGGGGGCCGAGGGAGGGTCGAGCCCTGAGGCGCCAAGCTGCTCCCTCGTGACCTCCGTCTTGGCCCTCATGCAGCCCGTCCCATCGCCGAGCGCCATCCGGCAGCAGTGCTTCGCCGTCCAGGTTGCTCAGGCGCTCGACCCGGACCGGATCTGCGACTGGCTCCTCGAGCACGGCTACCAGAAGTGCGACGCCGTCGAGGTTCCGGGTGACTTCGCTCGCCGAGGCGGAATCGTCGACGTCTACTCCAGTGCCCACACGGACCCCGTACGAATCGAGTTCTTCGACGACCGCGTGGAGTCGCTTCGCCTCTTCGCGGCCGGCACGCAGCGCTCGGCTGCGTCGCTGGGTGCGGTTCAGATTCCCGCGCTGCGGGCGAGCCAGGCGGACGGCGAGACGGCGAGCTTCCTGAGCTTCCTGCCCCACGACACGCTCGTCACCCTGATCGAGCCCACGGAAATACAGGAGCTGGGACGCACGTACCTGCTGCGCCTCGGCGAGCGCGTGGGCATCATCCCGGTCGAAGCGGTGCTCCGCCGCGCGGGCGATTTCGCGCAGCTCCACCTGCACCGCTTCACCGGCGTACTGCCTGATCGCGTGCCGTTCGACGTTGGCAGCCTCCCGCAATTCGAGGCGCGCGACGGCGACCGGCTACGAGGCCTGGGCGAACTCGCGGACACGTGCGACGAGGTCTTTGTCCTGTGCGACAACGCGGCCGAGGAAGAGCGCCTTGGCGAGCTGCTGAGCGCCGGCGCAGCAGGAGACTCTCCAATCCCCCTCCCTCTCGGGGAGGCGGTAGGGGGAGGTTCGAAATCTGGCAACGGTGTCGCCGCCACCCCCCTCCGCCACCGTATCCGCACCGCCGTCGGCGTCATCCGCCGCGGCTTCCGCTGGCGGCGCGTCGCCTATGTCCCCCACCACGAGTTGTTCCACCGCTACCGCCAGCGGCGAACGCTCCGGCGCGTCGCGCCCTCGCGACCGATCGACACGTTCTTCGACCTCGAGACCGGCGACTACGTCGTCCACGTCCTGCACGGCATCGGCCGGTTCCTCGGGCTCAAGACGCTCGAGCGCGACGGCCACGCCGACGAGTACCTGGCCATCGAGTTCGCCCGGCACGCCGTCGTGCATGTCCCCATCAGCCAGATTCACGTTGTTCAGAAGTACATCGGCGCCGCCCGCACGCGGCCGAAGCTCAGTACGCTCGGCGGCACAGGCTGGCAGCGGGCCAAGGAGCGCGTTGCCGAGGCCGTTACGGATCTCGCGGCCGAGCTGCTCGCCGTCCAGGCGCGGCGCGAGAGCGAGCCCGGCATCGCGTATCCACTCGACACGACCTGGCAGCGCGAATTCGAGGAATCGTTCATCTACAGCGAGACAGAGGACCAGGTCCGCGCCATCGCCGAAGTGAAGTCGGACATGACGCGCCCGCGTCCGATGGATCGCCTGCTGTGCGGCGATGTTGGCTACGGCAAGACCGAGGTCGCGATGCGGGCCGCCTTCAAAGCAGTGGAGTACGGCCGGCAGGTCGCCGTGCTCGTGCCCACGACCGTGCTGGCCGAGCAGCACCTCCAGACGTTCCGCGAGCGCATGGCCGAGTACCCGTTCCGCATCGAGGGGCTGTCTCGCTTCCGATCCCCGTCCGAGCAGCGGCGACTCATCGACGCCGCCCGGCATCAGCAGGTTGACATCCTCATCGGCACGCACCGGCTGCTCTCCCCCGACGTCCACTTCGCCGATCTGGGGCTGGTCATCATCGACGAAGAGCAGCGCTTCGGTGTGGAGGCCAAGGAGCGGCTCAAGCGGCTGCGCGAGACGGTGGACGTACTCACGCTGACCGCAACGCCGATCCCGCGAACTCTGCACATGGCGATGCTGGGCCTGCGCGACATCTCCGCGCTCCAGACCGCCCCTATCGACCGGCGCGCGATCGTCACGCAGGTGAGGATGTGGGACGACGCGCTGATCCGCGAGGCGATCATCCGCGAACTGAACCGCGACGGGCAGGTGTACTTCGTGCACAACTTCGTCCGCGGCATCGAGCAGGTCGCCAATCGCCTGCGGACGATCGTCCCCGAGGCTCGCTTCGTAGTCGGCCACGGGCAGATGAGCGCGCACGAGCTCGAGGACGTGATGCTGCGGTTCTTCCGCCGCGAGGCGGACGTGCTCGTCAGCACCAACATCATCGAGAGCGGCCTCGATGTGCCCACGGCCAACACCATCTTCATCGACCGGGCGGAGCGCTTCGGGCTGGCCGACCTGCACCAGCTTCGCGGCCGCGTGGGCCGCGCCCAGCACCGCGCGTATGCCTACCTCCTGCTCTCTCCCCGGCACCCGGTCACCGACCAGGCGGCCCGCCGGCTCAAGGCGATCGAGCACTACAGCGATCTCGGGGCGGGCTTCCAGATCGCCCTGCGCGACCTGGAGATCCGCGGCGCCGGAAACATCCTGGGCCCCGAGCAGTCCGGGCACATCGAGGCCGTCGGTTACGAGATGTACTGCCAGCTTCTCGACCGGGCCGTCAAGCAGTTGAAGAAGGAGCCCCTCCCGCCGGACCGCCCCGTCAACCTCGACCTGGGTATCTCGGCCGCGATCCCGCGCGCCTACATCCGGGCCGACAAGCAGCGCATGGAGGTCTACAAGCGGCTCACGGGCTGTCGGTGCCTGCCCGACATCGACACGCTGCGCAGCGACCTGCGCGACGCGTTCGGCCCGGTGCCGAACGAGGTCGAGACACTCCTCCGGCTCGCCGAGATCCGCGTCCTGGCCCAGCCGTGGGGGATTCGCTCGCTCACCATCGTCGCGCCAGACGTCATCTTCTCGATCGACGACCTCCAGAGGGTGCAGCCGCTCTTCGCCGACGGTCCCGGCTCACCGCGCATGCCCGACCCGCGGACGATTCACTGGCGACTGCCGAAGCGGTACCTCGAGCCGCGCACGCTGCTGGCCGTTCTGCGCAAGCAGCTCGCGCAGCCGCCGGTCGCCGCGCAGTAGGAACGCCCCCCGCAGTCTCTGTGGCGCG
>CAADGM010000059.1 GCA_900696535.1 uncultured Planctomycetota bacterium | reverse complement strand
TCCTGCTCCAACTCGACGCGCTTCCGGGCGAGAACGAGCTCGAGCGGCGCATCCTCCAGGAGCACTTCGACGACCTCCAGCGCAACCGGATCCCGCAGATTGCCAAGGCGCTCGGCGTGGAAGTCGATGAGGTCAAGGCCGCGATCGAGGTGATCGGGCGCCTCTCGCTCTCCCCAGGCAGCGACCTGGTCGCCACACCCGCTCCGGCCGTCGTGCCCGACCTGGTGGTCGAGTACGACGAGGCCGCCGACCGGTACGACGTGCGGCTGGCGCGCGGCAACCTGCGCGAGCTGCGGATCAGCCCCGAGTTCCGCGAGCTCCTGGAGCGCAGCCGCGGCGATCCGAAGACGCGCGAGTACGTCAAGCAGAAGATCGAGGCTGCGGCGGCGATCGTGGACGCGGTGCGCTTCCGGCGGGAGCGCCTCCTCGAGGTCGGCCGCCACGTGGTCGCCGCCCAGCGCGACTTCCTGGACCGCGGCGAGAAGCACCTGCGCATCCTGCGGATGAGCGACCTGGCCGAGCGGCTGGGTTGCGACCCGTCCACGATCAGCCGGACCGTCGACGAGAAGTACGTCCAGACGCCGCGGGGCGTCTACCCGCTGCGCTTCTTCTTCACCGGGGGCGCCGCGACGGACGAGGGCGAGGAGCTGGGCTGGGCCTCGATCCGGGCGAAGGTCGAGGAGATCATCGCGGGCGAAGACAAGTCCAACCCGCTCAGCGACGACGAGATCGTCGCGCGTCTTTCGCAAGCGGGTGTCGAGATCAAGCGACGCACGGTGGCCAAGTACCGCGCGCAGCTCAACATCCCGCCCGCGCGCCAGCGTCGCCGGTACTGAGCCCGCCCTCCATCCCCAGTCGGGTACACTCCCCTTCCAAGACCCTGCGCTGCTCGACGGCGCGGATCACTCACTCGGCGGAGCGTGTGCATGCAGGCAACCGTCTCGGGCATCCGGCTCAGCTACGAGGTTTTCGGCCAGGGCAGCCCCCTCCTGTTCATCCACGGATTCCCGCTCTCGGGGGCCATGTGGCACGAGGTGGCCGGCTCGCTTCCCGGCGGCTGGAGGGGGATCGTGCCCGACCTGCGCGGGCACGGCCAGAGCGGAGCCACGCCGCAGGTCACGATCGGGCAGTTCGCCGACGACCTCGCCGGGCTGCTCGATGCCATGAGCGAACGGGCACCAGCGGTGGTGTGCGGCCTGTCGATGGGCGGGATCATCGCGATGGAGTTCTACCGCCGCTACACGGACCGGGTCCGGGCGCTTGTGCTGTGCGACACGCGGGCCAACGCGGAGACTCCCGAGGGCATCGCCCGTCGCGAGCACATGGCTCAAACGGCGCTGCGCGAGGGAACGGCTCGCGTCGTGGACATCATGATCGCCAACCTGTTCGCGCCGTCGTTCCCCGCCGAGCGCAGGTCTCAGTGGCGCGCCCTGATGAGCGCGACGCCCGCCGTCGGCGTGGCCGCGGCTGCCCGCGCGCTGGCCGGCCGGCCGGACTCGATTCCGACCCTGCCGGAGCTCCGCGTTCCAACCCTGGTGATCTGCGGCGAGGAGGACGCGATCTCGCCCCCCGAGATGATGCGCGCCATGCACGCGCTGATTCCCGACTCGCGCTTCGTGCTCATTTCGGGCGCCGGACACGTCCCCCCCGTCGAACAGCCCAACGCGTTCGCGGCCGCGCTGGGCACGTTCCTGGCGAGCCTGCCACCGACCGCAGCCGCGCCCGGCCGCGCGTGACCGGCCGCACACAAGTCGTGTGCGACCGGGGCAAGGCCGGCAGGCCCGCGGCGCCTGCGGCGCCCGAAGCGCGCTGCGTCTGGCTGGTCCGGGCACCCGCGCGCCACAGCCGGCCTGCCGACTCAAGCCTCACGCATACGTATCCAGACCACCGGGTGAAAACCCGCTGATCGAGGCGGCCAGGGCCACGCTACCCGTGGTTTCGAGGACCTCGGCGAACCGCCGGGCCGCGTGGCTCAGTTCAGAGAGCTTGCTGGCACCGCCGCCGGGTGTCGTGGCCGAGCCCTGCTCGTGGAGCCGGGCCTGGTCGGTGCTCTCGACCACCCGGCGCTCGGCGGGTGTCTGGCCGCTCCGTTGCGGGGGCGGACCGATTGCGGGCGTGAGACCCACTGGTGTTGTGCTTGCCGCTGTCATCGCAAGCCTCCGATCGGCGAACGGGCGAATCGGAGCGCGGTCGTGTCTCCCGTGAAGCGGCAATGTCCCGCGGATAGGTTTGCAATTGGTGGGCGGCGAAGCAATTCGCCCGCGCAGAATTCGCGGGCCCCCGCGGCCGGTAACGGCGCCGCGCGCCCCCCCGGCGGCGCGGCACCGGTCTTCGTCACGCGTTTTCCGGAACGTAGAGCTCGAGGTACTCGGACAGCATCCGGTGCGTGTTGAAGACCGGGCACACCGTCCGCAGCGACGCCTGCATCCGCGCCAGCCAGCGCAGCGGCAAGCCGCGGCGGTCGCGGCGATAGAACTCGGGCACGATCTCGCCCTCGAGCAGGTCGTACAGCGCTTCGGCCTCGCGGCGGTCCTGAACGGTCCGGCTGGGCGCGTCGGCGTGCTCTGGGATCGCCCAGCCGTTTCGCCGGTCGTACGCCTCCGGCCACCAGCCGTCGAGGATCGAGCAGTTCAAGCCGCCGTGCAGCGGGGGCTTCATTCCGCTGGTGCCACTGGCTTCCTGCGGACGCAGTGGGTTGTTGAGCCACAGGTCGCAGCCGCTGGTGAGGACTCGACCGACGTGCATGTCGTAGTCCTCGATCAGCGCGACGCGCCCGCGGAAACCCGCGTCGCGCGCCATCCGGTAGATGCGCTGCGCGAGGGCTTGACCCTCGCGGTCCGCGGGGTGGGCCTTGCCGGCGAAGACGATCTGCACGGGCCGCGACGGATCGCCCAGGATCGCCGCCAGCCGCCTCGGGTTGCTGAAGATCAACGGGGCGCGCTTGTACGTGGCGAAGCGGCGGGCGAACCCGATCGTCAGGGCGTCCTCGTCGAACGTCCGCAGCGCCGCAAGCAGCTCGCTGGCCGGCTCACAACGGCGCTCGAGTTGGTACCGCAGTCGCTGGCGAACGAACTGGACCAGGCGGGCCCGCAACGCGCGGCGCGCGGACCAGAGCTCGCCGAGCGGTATCCGGTCCACGCGCTTCCACCAGTCGTCCTCGGGCCCGGCCCCGACCCAGCGCGGCCGCAGGTACTTGTCATACAGCGGGCGAATCTCGGGCGCCAGCCACGTCTCGCTGTGCACACCGTTCGTGATGTGGCCGATGGGCACGTCGCCCGGCTTGCGGGCGTGATAGACGCGCATCCACATCTCGCGCGAGACGGCGCCGTGCAGCCTGGACACGCCGTTGCATCGGGCACTGGTGCGCAGCGCAAGCACCGTCATGCAGAACGGCTCCTTGCGATCGGCCGGGTTCTCTCGCCCCAGCGCCAGGAGTTCCTCCGGGGGCAGGTCGACGTCGGCCAGCATGGGCCCCAGGTATCGGAGCAGCAGCGCGGGCGGAAAGCGGTCGTGACCGGCGGGAACGGGCGTATGCGTCGTGAAGACGCTCGACTCGCGCACGCGCTGGAGCGCCACCTTCCGCGACAGGCGCGCCGCCAGGAGGTGTCGCAGCCGCTCGACGTTGCAGAACGCAGCGTGCCCTTCGTTCAAATGGAACACGGTGATGTCGTAGCCGAGTGCGCGCAGCGCCCGGACGCCACCGACGCCGAGCACGATCTCCTGGGCGATCCGGGTCTCCTGATCGCCGCCATACAGGCGCTGCGTGATCGCGCGGTCGGCAGGGCGGTTGTCGGGGAGGTCGCAGTCGAGCAGGTAGAGTGGGACGCGGCCGACCGTGGCCTGCCAGACCTTCGCCTTCACGTTGCGCCGCGCGAGCGGCACATCGACCGCTACGCCCGTGTCGACGATCGGCAGCCGGGCGAAGTCGTGCCGCGGGTAGACGGGCCGCGTGGCGCCGTCGACGAGCAGTTCCTGGCGGTAGTAGCCGTTGCGGTAGAGCAGCCCGACGCCGACCAGCGGAATGCCCAGGTCGCTGGCGCTCTTGAGGTGGTCGCCGGCCAGCACGCCGAGTCCACCCGCGTACATCGGCAGCGACTCGTGCAACGCGAACTCAGCGCAGAAGTACGCGATGCGGGCCCGCTTCTGCCGGGCCGTGCCGCGGCGGGCGAGCCACGTGCGGGCGCCGAGATACGCCGCGAGCTGTTGCTCCACGTCAGCCAACAGCGCCGTGAACCGCTCGTCGCCCGCCAGCGTCTCGCGCCGCTCGGGGCTGAGCAGCTCCAGCACGCGCAGCGGATTGTGGCCGCTGGCCTCCCACAGGGGCGGGTCGAGCGCGGCAAAGAGCCGCTGGGCGTCGGGGTTCCAGCTCCACCACAGGTTGCGGGCCACCGTGGCGACGCGCGTGAAGATGTCACTCGTCGGGCCGCGCAGCACGCGGCGGTCGGGGTTGCGCTTCGTCATGGTTCCTCTCGTCATGCGCCGCGGGCATGATACGGGCGAGCGGACGCGTGTCCATTCGCGTGGACCGCGCGGCCGCTTGCGTCGCGCGCCGGCTTCACCGCATGATGGACCGGGTGGCGCCGAGGGAGAGACGATGGAAGCACGAAGTCCAAGCGCGCCTGCCGCGGGCCCGACCGGCTGGCGGAAGATGTGCCCGAAGATCATCCTTGAGGGCACGCGACTCACGCTCAAGACCGAGCTGGCCTTCGCGCTCAACGAGCACCCGCGAATCGTCGGGCCTCGGCGGTACCGCTATCACTCACCCCTCGTCTCGGCCGAGTGGTGCGCGCTGACCAACACGCCCTGGGGCCGCGGCCTGATCAACTTCAGCGCGGAGGAGGAAGCGCTGGCGCTGGAGACGTACCGCACGTGGGTGCGCCTCTTCGAACTCCAGCGCTACTACTCCTGGATCGTCGACCGCTTCCACGTCTCCACGATTGTCTACCAGCGCCGCGCCACGGGCCGCGCCCCTGACTTCGGCTGGCTCGAAGCGCGGCTCGCGGCCCTCGGGTTCCACGTGGTCTTCTGCACCCGCCGACCCGACTCATTCGCCGCCGCCCGAGCCGAGCGGCTGAAGGTCTCCGGCAACCCGGGGCAGTACGACGACCTCGATGTCTTCATCCGCGAGCAGGAAGATTTCCGCGCGGTGCTGCGCCATGCGCGACTGCCCGTGCTCGACGTGGACATGTCCGAGGGCGACGTCGTCGCCGCGGCCGACCGTGTCGCCGACTGGCTCGAAGAGACGGGTGGGCTCTGGGCGACCTGAGCGCGCGGGCGCACGCACGCGAAGCACCGCAGCGGCTTCAGCGCGCCACGGTCAGCCTCTCCCGCAACCGGGACTGCACCTGGGGCCACTCCGCATCGAGAATGCTGTACCAGACCGTATCGCGCGCCGTGCCGTCGCGACGCGTGCGGTGCTGGCGGAACACGCCCTCCTTGACCGCCCCGAGACGCTCGATGGCGGCTTGCGAACGCGTGTTGAGGTGGTCGGTCTTGAATTCGACCCGCCGCGCCCCGAGCGTTTCGAAGGCGTGCGCCAGCAGCAGCAGCTTGCAAGCCGCGTTGACGGTCGTCCCCTGGTAAGCCGCACCGTACCAGGTCCAGCCGATCTCGAGCCGACGGTGCACCGGCGTGATGGCCAGGTAGCGCGTCGAGCCGGCCACGCTGCCGCTCGCCCGGTGTACCACCGCGAAGGCCGCCTGCGGACCGTCCGCCTCGGGCCGCCGGGCGTCGGCGATCCACGCTCGCACGTCGTCGAGCGACGTAAACGGTCCGCGCGGCAGCCAGCGGAAGATCGCCGCGTCCTGGCCGATCGCCAGCAGGCCGGCGGCGTGCTCGTCGGTCAGCGGCTCGAGTCGGACACCGTAGCCGATGAGCACCGTCGGCGCGAACCAGTCTGCGTCCGCCATGCGGGGCATGTTACACTGCCGAGCGATGTTGATCGCGTCCGCACGGCCGTGTCGGCAAATGAGGAAGTTGGCACATGGATGCTCGCCCGGTACAGGACTTCTACCCCGATGATGTGGCCCATTGCTATGGCTGCGGCCGTCTGAACGAGCGCGGGCTGCACGTCCAGTCGCGCTGGGATGGTGAGCAGACGCTCGCTCTCCTGACGCCCCGGCCGGAGCACACCGCCGTGCCCGGATACGTTTACGGCGGCCTGATCGCGTCGCTGATCGACTGCCACGGAACGGGCTCGGCCGCGCTGGCGGGATATCGAGCGGATGGGCGCGAGCCGGGCAGCGCGCCGCCGCTGCGCTATGTGACCGCCTCGCTCAAGGTGGACTACCTGAAGCCGACACCGCTGGGCGTCCCGCTTGAAGCCCGCGGGACGATTCGGGAAGTCAAAGGGCGGAAAGTGGTCGTGGACATTACGGTCAGCGCGGCCGGACAGGTCACGGCCCGCGGCGAGGTCGTGGCGGTGCAGATGCCGGAGAGCATGGTGCGGACTTGACCGCCATCGTCGAACAACCCGCGGTGCGCTGATGTGCGCGGGGGCATGACCGTGGGCGGCCTCACGTGCGCCAGAAGATGCGAAGTCGCGTCAGCAGGCTGGTCACGCCGGCCAGCAGCAGCGTCTTGAGCACGGCCCGCACGACGCCGAGCCAGGGCGTGTTCAGCAGCTTCACGAGCAGCGCCTCGAGTCCGGTCAGGTGGACGACCGGCGCGAGGAAGCTGCGGATGCCGGCGTAAGCGATCATCGGGTTCTGCCCGGCATCGATCAGCAATTGCAGCGGCCCGACCCGGCGCAGGCCATCGATGACGGCGCCCAGCGCGACGAGGGCGAAGCCCGCCAGGCCGCTGGTGACGAAGTAGTAGCTCAGCGTCGAGGGGTCCTTCTTGATTCCGCCTTCGTACGGCTCGAGCACCAGCCCGAGCAGCAACCAGAGCACGCTCCAGCGAAAGATGCCCCAGTGCAGCCGTCGAAGCGCGCCCTTCGCCGGCAGCATGAGCCACGCCGAGACCGCACACAGCACCACCGAGACACACGCCGTCGCTGTCACCCAGCGCGACTGGAGCCCCGTCAGAACAACCACGATGAGCGTGACCATTCCGGCGGCAACCAGCAGATGCGCGCGGGATTCGTGCACACCTGGCGCGGCCGGCGGCTCCGCGTGGCGCTTCGACCGCTGCCGGCGCAACCCGGCAGTGATCAGGTCACCCGCGATCGTCCCCGGCAGCACGACCAGCAGGTACTGCTGGAAGTAGAGCTGGTAGAGTGACGGCACCGGCTGCCAGAGCCACGCGTCCCGCACCCAGCCAGGGGAGTCCTTGGCCAGCCGAAGCGCGATCACGCCGATCATGATCCCCAGGCGGAGCGGCACGCTTCCGCGCGTGAGCAGCCACACGAGCGTCGCCGTCACGATCGTGTTGGCCAGGACGACGATGATGATGTCGCTGCGCGCCGCAACGCGATTGATGGCGGCGAGAACGCCCTGTGATCCGCCCGCTCCGAGCGCCGGCTCGACGCCGCCCGCGTACCAGTAGAGCCACACCCACGCCAGCATCCCGCCCCAGCCCGCCGCGCGAATCAGCAGCCGCGATCCTGCCGGCCACGACGCGGGCAGCCGCGTCAGTGCCGGAAAGAGCAGGCCGAACGCCAGCAGCGCGAGCAGCCACGTGGCCGAACCCGGCTCTTTGCTCATCGTGTACGGGGCGGCGTGCTGCACGTAGAGCGCGAACGCGATCAGCAGCAGCCCGCGTCGCAGCCCAACCAGCGCCAGCCGCCAGGGCGCCTCGCCGCGTGCCAGGCGCGGCGCGAGCGCCAGCGGGATCGCCGCGCCCATCGAGAACAGGAAAAAGGGGAAGACGAGGTCCACCCACGTCAGCCCGGCGATGGCCGGGTTGAACTTCATCGTCGGGGGCGCGAGCTGGGCGTGGTACATCCAGGCCGGCAACGTCCCCCAAGGCACCAGGCCCGAGAGCGCCATCGTCAGAATGGAGTACCCGCGCAGCGCGTCCAATGCGTCGCTGCGCGGGTGTGTTGCGTCCGGGGTCACGCCGGCAGTTTAACGAAACCGGCCGACCGCGGGATCAGTTCTCGCCGAGCGCCGCGACGAACGCGTCGATGTCGGCGAAGTCCACCATCTCGTTGCCGTCGAAGTCGCCGCTCAGCCAGTTGCAGGTCGGGTAGGCGGCCTCGTACTGCGCCACGCCCGCGAAGGCCAGGACGAACGGGTCGATGTCGTCGAAGTCGACACGGCCGTCGCAGTTCATGTCGCCCTTGCGGTCGGGCACCGGCGTGCCGAGAACCGCCTCGTCGGGCAGCAGGTTGCTCCAGCCCGGCCCGTTGTGCACGGCGGGATCGAAGTTCGTGCGGCTCCGGGTGATCCGCAGGCCCTTTCCGGCGGGGGCACCGGCCAGCTCGGAGTCGAGCACCTCGATCCAGCCGCCGTTGCCGTTCGGCGCAAACTCGCGAAGGACCTCGTTCGAGCTGACGAACAGGTGGCCGGCGTCGTCGAAGTCGAACGAGCCGATGTGCTGCACCGCCGGCAGCACCACCTCGCCCCACGAGAAGCCGGCGATGTCGGACTCCAGGCCGCGGATCAGCTTGGCCGACCCTGAGCAACCCAGCCAGACGCTCCCGTCGGCGGGGTTGAAGTTGATCCAGGCCTCGCCGCTCAGGTTGAACTGCGGCGGCAGCGTGATGACCTGGGGGTTGCCGACCAGGCGCTTGGGCAGCCGGGCAAGCTTCTTCTCGCCCACGGAGAGCACGTACACGCGGTCGGTGGCATCGTCATAGGCCACCGCATCGCCGACGATCGGCAGCACCTTCTGACCCAGCAGGCCAAAGGCGGGGTCGAAGCCATAGCAGTAGAGCATCTCGCCGCCGACACCGTAAAGCTCGTGCTGGCGCCCGAAGACGACGCGCTGGACGGCGGGCAGGAAGCCGACCGACGTGGCCTGTCCCGTCACCGGGTCGATGCGGCGCAAGCTGTTGGGCAGGCCGCCGACGCCCTCCATCAGCTCGTAGTAGCCGTCGAGCTTCGAGCCCATGGCCAGGTCCAGCGTGTGCTGGCTGAGCGTGAGATCGCCCGACGCCTGCGGCCAGTTCATCGGAGTCGTGCTCCGCCGCTTCACCACGGCGCCGGCCGGCGAGGGGCGCCACGAGTACCCCATTTTCGGCGTCAGGTAGCGGACACAGTCGATGACGCGCACCATCGAGTCGCCCTGCATCCCGTAGTTCAAGGCGCTGTGGAAGCGCGTGCTCAGGCTGTTGCCGTCCTGCACGACCATCCAGTGGTCCGACACCGCAGCCTCGCGGCTCACGTACAGCGACTGCGCGAGCAGGTTGGCCGTGTCGTCGGCCGGGTCGCGGTAGCGCACGTACTGGTTGCTGAAGCCGTTGCGGTAGGCCTTGGTCAGCGTGATGGCGTGGCCACCCGTGCGCGCCCAGACCGTCGCACCGTTCGACGTGCCCATCGGCGCGTAACGGCCGTAGGCGGAATTCACGATCGAGCCGAGCGAGACTCCTCGCGCGAGGTGGGACAGCTTGGGCGTGTACGCGCCGTGGGCGTAGTCCGTGGTCGTGACCAGCTTGCTGCCCGTCGCGGCCAGCCAGACCTCGACCGCGTTCCCGCCGCCGCCCGTGCCGGTATTCGGATCGGTCCCCATCAGGTTCCCGAGCGTGAGGATGTCGAGCGTGACGTTGTTGTAGCGCAGGGTGTTGAACGAGCCGATCGGTCCGGGCTCAATCTCCGGGAAGCCGTGGTTGGCGGCATACAGGAACAGGTTCATCGTCGAGGTCGGGACGCAGTACATGGCGCCGTTGTTCGGCAGGCCGAAGATGCCCTCGCCCTCGGCCCGGCGCTGGTCCAGGTCAGGCATGTTGGCGAGTTCGGCATTGAAGTCGGTGTCGCTGACATACCGCGTGCGAATGAAGTTCGCAGGGGCGGAGGCCGCGCTGGCGGCAATCAGCGCGGCAGCAAGCCAGCGGCAGGGGCTGACGATTCGGGCAGTGAGGGGTCGCATGGGTCTACTCCTTTTCGGTTTGCGGCGCGAGCAAGGCGCCAACTGTCGTGCTTCCGGACTCGCTCGGCTGCACCAACAAGCCGGGGCAGCCCGCGAGGCCGCCCGCGTCGGCGAGCGGCAGGCCGAACAGTCAACGGCAGGCCGGCGGTTGGGGCGCAATCGGAGTTCAAACGCGCTGATTCCGGGCGCGCTTGACAGCCGGTGGCGGCGTGGGATGATCGGGGCCTGAATTGTTATATAACCATCATACGGAGCCCCGATTGCCCTCCCTCCCGCTGATTCCCGCCCTCGGTCCCGTCGCCCCTGACAGCGGGATGGTCCCCCTCGAGGTCGCGTCCGACGGCATCCACCACGTCGGCCAGCACGGGGTCGTCAGCATCACCGCCACCGGCGACCGCAAGGTCGAGTTCATCTCCTGGCCGGGACACACGCTGGCGCACGTGCGCTCGCAGCTTGGCTACCCCGCCTACTACCCCGTGCACCCGGTCGAGATTCGCAAGCCGATCAAGGCCGTCCTCATGGACCTCGACGGCACGAGCGTCCACAGTGAGCCGTTCTGGGTCTGGATGATCGAGCTGACCATCGCGAGGTTGCTCGGCGACCCGTCCTTCCGCCTCGCCCAGGAGGACACCCCCTTCGTCAGCGGGCACAGCGTCTCCGAGCACCTTGCGTACGGCATCCGCAAGTACTGCCCGGGTGGAACGCTCGAAGCGGCCCGCCACCACTACTTCGAGCACGTGCGTCGCGAGATGGCCGAAATTCTCGCGGGCCGCGGGCGGGCTGAGGCGTTCCAACCCACACCCGGCCTCAAGCCGTTTCTGCTCGAACTCAAGCGGCGGGGTATTCGGATCGGGCTGGTGACCAGCGGCCTGTACGAGAAGGCCTGGCCGGAGATCGTGGCCGCGTTTCGGACGCTCGACCTGGGCGACCCGGCCAAGTTCTACGACGCGATCATCACGGCAGGCTACCTGGTGCGGTCCGGCGAGGTCGGCACGCTCGGCGAGCTCTCGCCCAAGCCGCACCCGTGGCTGTACGCCGAGGCGTCGAAGGTGGGGCTGGGCATCGACTTTGCCGACCGGCACCACGTGGTCGGTATCGAGGACAGCGGCGCGGGCGTGTGCGCCGTCCGCCTGGCCGGCTTCGCCTGCATCGGCATGCAGGGCGGGAACATCGCCGAGTCCGGCACGAAGGCCCTGTGCGCAGCGCTGGCGCCGACGTTTGACGACGTGCTGCGCCTCATCACCTGAGCACCGGGCGACGCGCGCCGCGCTCATGGGAACGACTATGCCCACGCGAACCAAACGAGGCGGCTCAGCCCGCCGCGCGAAGCCAAACTCGCAGTCACTCGCCCGCCCCCGGTGCCACTTCATCAGCAACACGCATTGGGACCGCGAGTGGGTCTACTCGATGCAGCGGACGCGCTTCCACCTGGTCGAATTGATGGACCTCGTGCTCGATCTGCTCTCCAAGGAGAAGCGCTTCCAGCACTTCCACCTCGACTCGCAAACCGCCCCCCTGCTCGACTACCTCGAAATCCGGCCGGAGAAGGAGCCGGTCGTCCGGCGGTTGGTGCGCAGCGGCAAGCTGGCCGTCGGCCCCTGGTTCACGTTGCCGGACGAGTACTGCATCAGCGGCGAGTCCATCGTCCGCAACCTGCTGCTAGGCCACGCGATCGCGCGGCGCTTCGGTCGCGTCAGCAAGACCGGCTATTCGCCGTTCTCGTGGGGCCAATGCTCGCAGATGCCGCAGATCTACAAGGGCTTCGGCATCGACATGATGATGTTCTACCGCGGCGTGAACACGCTCATCGCGCCGCGGGCCGAGTTCATCTGGCGCGGCGCCGATGGAACCGAGATCGTGGCCTCACGCCTCGGCCGGCGGCCGCGCTACAACGCCTGGTACCTGCTCCAACGGCCGGCGTACTGGGGCTACGCGCTGGACGACGTCAACCGCTTCGAAGCCCGGTGGGGCGACGGGCACGGTGCGTTCCGGCTTGCTTCGGGCACCTGGGCGACGCTGGACTATCAGCTCGCGCACCCGCGATACGCGTACGACCAGCGCGTCATCCCGGACGCCGCGCGCCGCGCTCTGCGCGAGCAGGACGCCGACTGGTCCACGCCGCACCGCTTCTGGTCCGCCGGGCACGACTCGTCGTTTCCCGACGCCCGCGAGGTTCGGCTGGTCGCGGACGCGCGGGCGGCGCTGCGCGACGAGGCCGAGGTCTTGTGGAGCACGGTGCGGGCATTCCAGGACGGCGTGCTGGCCGCCCGGCGGCCCGACTGGCCCGTGGTCATGGGCGAGATGCGCCACCACGGCACACCCGGCAGCACCAGCCCGCTCATCGGCGCGATCATCAGCGCCCGCACGTATCTCAAGCAGGACAACCACGCGAGTGAGCAGCTTCTCACCCGGCTGGCCGAGCCGCTGGCGGTCTTCGCGGCCCTGCTCGGCGCCCCCTACCCGCGTACCTTCCTCGACCGCGCGTATCGCTACCTGCTGGAGAACCACGCGCACGACAGCATCGGCGGCTGCGGGCGGGATATCGTGGCGATGGACATGCTCGACCGCAGCCGCCAGTGCCGCGAAATCGCGACCTGCGTACTGGAGAGCGCCCTGCGCGAGATTGCGGGGGCGATTGATTTCCGAGCAGGCACGGAGGCACGGAGGCACGAAGGCACGAAGGGGCGCAGGGGAGAAGGAGCGGAGGGGCGAAGGGGCAAAGGAGTGGAGGGGCGGAGGGGCGGAGGGGAGAAGGGGCGGAGGGGCGAAGGGGAGGAGGTGAGACGGAGGGTCGGGCGAGGCGCGGCGACCGTCGATCCAGGCGCCGTCGCGTTGGTCGTTTTCAACCCGTCGCCGATCGCGCGCAGCGAAGTCGTTTCGGTCACGCTCGAAACGCCACGCGATTGGCCGCCGGGGGAGATCGAAGTCGTCGAGGCCGAGCGTCAGCCGACTTCGGTGGATCGTGGCACTTCGCATCAAGCGACTGCGGACGCGTTGGCGCAGTTCGGTGCGGGCACGCAGCCTCACGCGGGTGGAGCAGTCGGCGAACCCCTGGTCTGTCAGGCCGTGGGTACACCGACGATCAATGAAGAGCGTGTCTTCAACCCGCACGACGTGTTCAACTACCTCTCGATGAATCGCCAGGAGGTGCTCATCGCCGCGCGGGACGTGCCCACGATGGGCTACCGCGCGTACTGGGTTCGGCCGGCGACGCGGCCGGGAGTCCCGGCGGCGAGTCTGCGGCACGGCGAGTCGGGGATGCGCAACGAGTTCCTCGAAGTGACGATCAACGCCAATGGCACGTTGAGCGTGCGCGTGAGAGATCTCGACTGGACACTGCCGGAGGTCGGCTACCTGGTCGACTCGGGCGCCGCGGGCAATCCCTGGATCCACCAGCCGCCGTCGAGTGACCGGCGCCTCGACACGCTCGGCGAGCGGCCGCGTGTGAGCTGTGTGCGGGACGGGACGCTGGAGTGCACGTACCGCGTCGAGTTGAACTGGCACCTTCCGGAGGGCCTGTCGGAGGACGGGCGAGCCCGCAGCGATCGGTTGGTGCCGGTGCACGTGGTCAGTGATGTCACGCTTCGCGCCGGACAGCCGTGGGTCGAGGTCGTCACCGAGCTGGACAACACCGTGCGCGACCACCACCTTCGCGTCACTTTTCCGGTGCCGATCGACGAGGTGGTTCACGTCGCCCAGACGCCTCTGGACGTTGTGCGGCGGCCGCTCGATCCGCCTGACCCGGCCCTGCACAACGAAATCGTCCAGGACGAACAGCCTTTCTCGGGTTTCGTCGACCTGTCGGCGAGAGACGGCAGTCGCGGCGTTGCCATCCTGGCCGACGGTCTGCGGGCTTACAGCCTCAAGCGCGAGCGAGGGTTGGCGATCGAGTTGACCCTGTTGCGCGCCTACGCGATGCGCTTCTTCGTCCCGGAGAAACTGGACCACCCTGAGCTGTCCGCCGGCTCGCAATGTCCGGGGCGACACCGATTCCGCTACGCGATCTGTCCGCACGGCGGCGACTGGCAGGCCGGCCGCGTATGGCAGTTTGCCGAGCGCTTCACGACGCCGCTCGTCGCCACCCAGATCGCCCCGACGCATCACGGCTCTCAGCCGCCCGTGCGATCGTTCCTGGAGGTCGAGCCGGACACGCTTCACGTGAGCGCAGTCAAGCAGCGCGAGGACGGCCGCGGGTGGGTCGTGCGGCTGCTGAACCCGTCTGAGCAGCCCGTGCGCGGCCGACTGCGACTCAACAGCGGCTTCGGTCCGCCGAGAGGCGACGTCTCGCCGCGACAGCGGGTGAAAGACGAGTTCGCGTTGCCGACGGGACCGGGCCGTCCGTGGCGGCACGTGCAGCTCGTGACGCTCGAAGAGCGGCCGGTGCGGAAGCTGAAGATGACCAAGGATGGCTGGGTCGGGCTGGAGCTGCGGCCGAAGGAGATTGCGACCGTGTCGTTCGAGGGCGAAAGCTCATGAATGGCGAAGAGCGAAGCGCGAAGCGCGAACGAAGAGATGAGGCTCCGTCGCCGGCCAACGCAGCCCACCCATCCTGATTCACTACTTGCTGGAAGCCAACGTGGCAGCCGAATCGACGGACAAGGACAATTTGACACACGGGCTGCCCCGCACGACTCGCCCCTCCCCCAGCTCCTCCCTCAAGGGGAGGAAGGTTGTCTGATGACGCCGAGCTGCGGTTTACCAGTCCCGGTTAGCCCTTCAATCTTCGCTACTGGCTATCGGCCACTTGCTGCACTCTCTCCCCCCCTTCGCTCCCTAGCTCCTTCGCCCCTTCGCTCTTGAGTGCCCGCCCGGAGCCCGCCGATGCACTGGCTTGACCTGACGATCATCGCCGCCTACTTCGTCGGCGTCTTCTCACTGGCCCTCGCCCTGCGACGCCGCGCGTCCCGCAGCCTCGAAAGCTACTTCCTCGGCGACCGCTCGATGCGCTGGTGGCTGCTCGGCGCTTCGGGCATGGCCTCCAACGTCGACATGGCCGGCACCATGCTGGCCGCGTCGATCCTGATGGTCTTCGGCTTCACGGGCTTCTGGATCGGACTGCGCGGCGACATCGTGCTCATCATGGCCTTCTACATGGTCTTCATGGGGAAGTGGACCCGCCGCTCGGGCAAGATGACCGTCGCCGAGTGGATGCGCTTCCGCTTCGGGCCGGGCCTGGCCGGCGACCTGCCGCGGCTGCTGACCGCCATCTTCAACGTGGTCTTCCTGGTGTGGGTAATGGCTTACTTCGGCGTGGCGACCAACAAGTTCTTCGCCGCCCTGCTGCCGGCCGACCTGGCGCCGATCAACCTGGCCGGCATCACGCTGACCCGCGACGCCATTCCCGTCGCCCTCTCGACCACCCTCATCCTCTCCACGATGGTGTACACCGCCCTGGCCGGGCTGTACGGCGTCGTTTGGACCGACGTGTTCCAGGGCGTGCTCATCCTCTTTATGGCCTTGTGGCTCTCGATCCAGGCGCTCGTCACCGTCTCGCCCGAGCAGCTCGCCGCCCTGACCGGCCCGGGCTGGGGCTCGCTCCTGCCGACCTGGACGCTGCGGCCGCCGCCGGTCGGGTACGAGGAGCTCGAGTACCTCGGCGTCGCGCTGCTGTTCTACCTGCTCAAGACGGTGATCGACGGGCTGAGCGGCGCCGGCGGGTACATCGCGCAGCGTTACTTCGCGGCGCCCAGCGAGCGCGACTGCGCTTACCTCTCGCTGTTCTGGATCGTGCTGATGGCGTTCCGCTGGCCCATGATGATGGCCATCGCCGTGCTCGGACTCTCGCTCGCGGCGCACTGGAGCGACCCCGAGTACGCCATGCCGGTCGTGCTCCAGCAACTCACCCCGGTGGGCGTACGCGGGCTGCTGGTCGTGGCACTGCTGGCGGCGGCGATGTCGACGTACAGCGGATTCATCAACGCCGGCTCGTCGTACTTCGTGCGCGACTTGTACCAGGCGTTCCTGCGGCCTGCGGCCACCGACCGCGAGCTGGTCTGGATGGGCTACGGCGCCAGCGTGGTTTTCGTCATGCTCGGGCTCGTGCTGGCCTACTTCACGCCGAGCATCAACAGCATCTGGAACTGGCTGAACATGGGGCTGGGCGCCGGCGTTCTTCTGCCCAACCTGCTCCGCTGGTACTGGTGGCGGCTCAACGGGTACGGCTACGCGGCCGGGGCAGCCGCGGGGATGGTCGTCGCCCTGGGGCTGCACCTGCTCCGGACGGAGCTGCCTGCCTGGGCCGTCACGCCCTACGCGACGTTCATCTGGACGGTCGCGGGCTCGCTGCTGGCGATCATCGTCGTGTCGCTGGCGACGGCGCCGGCGCCGCGCGCGTTGCTGCTGGAGTTCTACCGCACCACGCGGCCATTCGGGCTGTGGGGGCCGATCGCGCGCGAGGTCGCGGCAGTCGAGCGCGCGGACATCCGCCGCGAGAATGCGCGTGACCTGGTCGCGCTGTTGCTGGCCGTACCGTGGCAGCTCGTGCTGTTTCTGGTTCCGATGTGCCTGGTCGTGAGGCAATGGGGCAGTGCGGCGGGGCTGGCGGGTCTACTGCTCGTGCTCAGCGTGGGGCTGTACTTCGCGTGGCTGCGACACATTCCCAGAGCCCGTGAAGCACACGCTATCAGCAGGTGATTGTCGACTGGGCCTCGAACACCCGCTGACAGCGGGTGCTTCACCTCGTGCTTCTCCGAGTACTGGGAAGGCCCCCGCGCCTAGGCCCCCGCCGGCGCGTCCTGAAGAAGCTCGACGCGCGAGAGCTCGTCGAGGTTGAGCAGGGACAACTCGCCGTCGTCCTTGCGCAGCCGGACGCGGAACAGCCAGAAGCGGTTGTCCTTGCTGTGAGCATACCAGCTCCCCGTCTTCTGGAACTCGACCCGCTCAACGGTACCCTCGACCGCGAGCTTCCAGTCCTGCTCGCGGCGCTCGATGGTGTGCTCGATACGGACCCGCTGCCCGGGCTTGAGCTGGTCAGGGCTGATCAACATCGCTTGCACTCAGGATTCGTCTCGCCGGCCCCGCAGCCCAAACGACGCCGGGGGCACTCAAACCATCACGCGGCGATTGTAGACCCACCACTCGATCAGGACCAGCAGCAGGGCGGCGCCGACGAACCAGCGCCAGACCTCCGGCGTAGCGGTCGCGATTGCGTCGATGCGCTCGACGGGCCGGGCGCCGCCCATCGTCAGGCCGCCCACAGGCGGCGCGATGTCGCTCTCCTCGTCGTCCTCCAGGTTGACGGCGAAGGTGTCGCGGCCGGCGAGCCCGGGCTCGACGCGGTACACGCCGACCCGGTTTGCGCCGCCGAAGTACGCCACGCCAGACGCGTCCGGTGCCAGCGGCAGGCGCGAGCCGTCCGGTCGGATGACCTGCGTCGTGCCGCCGGCCGGCGCCGGAATGCGGAGCGCGTCACCGGGGCGAACGGCGGCGGCCTGGGCGTCGGCATCGATGCCGCCGAGAAAGCGGATGGCGTTGTAGAGGAAGATGGGCAGGCTCTGCTTGCTCCACCAATCGCTCTGCTCCAGGGCAAAGGCGAGCACGAGGCACTGTCGCCCGTCCGCAGCCACGCGCGCCAGCACTGGGCCGGCCGTGCCCTCGACGAGCAGCTCAGCCTCGCGCGGCACGCGCAAGGTGAGCGCCTCGTATACGTTGACGAGGTCCAGCGCCACGTGGCGCAGAACGGGGTGCGCCTCGTCCCACCACACGAGCGACGGGACGCGGACCGTCTCGCCGCCCGTGATGCCGCCGACCGGCGGCAGGGCCGCCAGCATGAGGAAGTTGCCGCGGGGCAGTCGCTTGGGCTGGTGCTTGTCGAACACCACCACGTCGAAGCGCGACTCGTCGTCCTGCATGAACCGGCCGCCCGCGTTGGCCTCCCACTCAGCGGGCTTCACGAAGGGGAACTCGGCCAGCGGGAGCAGGCGCATCACGATGTCGAGCAGCGCGTTCTTCTCCGTGACCACCAGCACGCGCAACTTGCGCGGCGCGGACATCGCGAGCCACGCCGAGTTGTCGACCGCGAAGGCGTCGGGCCGCGACAGCCGAGCCTCGAGCACCGCCGCCCGCTCGACCGGCAGGTCGAACGCCAGCGACGCACCGCTCCGGACCGCCTCGTCATCCGGCGCTTCGACCTGCGGCGTGTTCGGGTCCGTGCTGCCCCTCGGGCGCGAGAGCGGGCCGAGCTCGACTCGCCGAACGGCGGTCAGCCGGCCGTCGAGGTAGATCGACACGTCGGTGCTGACCGCGGCGGGGCCGAAGTTTCGAACGGTCAGGAAGGCGTTGACCGTCTCGGGACGCTCGTAGCTGCGCTGCGCGCGGAACGCGGTGATGCCGACGTTGTCATCCTCCTGCCCGATCGGCAGCCAGGCCAGCTCGCCCGATTTGAGCACCGCCTGGGCCAGGTCCGGAATGCGGCCATCCGACACCAGCACGAGCCGGGCGGCGGCCTCGGCCGAGACCGGCGTGCTCTCCATGCCGGGGGTCAGCATCGTCGGCGGCAGCATGTACGCCTTGGCAAGTTGGAGCGCCTCGGCGATGTTCGTCCGCCCGTCCGTCGGCTCAACATTGCGGATGACGGCTTCGAGCTCCGAGGTGTTCATCGTGAAGGGCGAGACGATCGTGGCCCGTTCGGAGAACGCAATCACCATCACCTGCGTCTGGGCCCGCGCGCCGGCCAGATTGAACAGGTTCCACCAGCTTCCGCCGCGCCGATTGAACGTCTTGCACAGCCGCACGGCCTGCTCCTTGGCCTCGTCGAGCCGTGTCCGGCCGCCGCGCTCAACGACGTTCATCGAGGCGGAGCGATCAAGCAGGATCACGACCCGCTCCTCGTCGCGCACCTGGGATTGCACGATGGGCCGCGCCAGGGCGAGGATCGCCAGGACCAGGACCGCCAACTGGAGCAGCAGGAGCAGGTGGCGCCGCAGCCGCTGAAACGGGGCATTGACCTGGAGGTCCTGGACCGCCCGCTTCCACAGGAGCGTGGACGAGACCGGCTCCGCGCGGCGGCGCAACTTCAGGAAGTAGAGGATGACCAGGGCCGGGATGACCGCGGCGGCGATCCACAGTGCCCACAGGTTGAGGAAACTCACGCGCGCCTCCCGGTCGGCGGCCAGCGACCGCGCGCATAGCCTACCACAGGGATTCAGACGCGTCGGCGCAGGCCGCGCCCGGTCGCCTCGCCTCGCGCGGGCCAGCCCGTTCAGCCGAACTGCTACCCGCGCCGTCGGAAGCGGTAGTGCGCGACCCACCACTCGCCGCCGCGCGCGTAACCGAACATCTCCGCGCAGGCCATGAAGAACACGCGCCAGCGGCTCAGCCAGCGCTCACGATCCGCCGCGCCGTAGACCCGGGAGATGATTTCGAGTGCGGCGTCCCGCCGGGCGTCGAGGTTCTCGAGCCAGGCGTTGGCGGTCCGCTGGTAGTGCGTGCCGGCCTGGCGCCAGTGGGCTTCGAGGGCCAGTTCGTCCTGGAATCGAAGGAGCCAGTGGTCGGAGGGCATGATGCCTCCGGTGAAGAAGTGCCGCCCCATCCAGTTGGCCGGTCCCTCCACGTCGAACAGGTACGTGCTTCGCCCGTGCACGAAGATGTGAACGAAGAGCTTGCCGTCACCCTTCAGCCAACCCGCGATTCGCCGCATCAGCTCCGCGTGGTTACGCATGTGCTCGAACATCTCCACGGAGACGACGCGATCGAAGCGCGCCTCCGTCGCGAAGTCGTTCATGTCCGCGGTGATCACGCGGACGTTCGACAGCGCGAGCCGGCGGCACTGGTCCTCGATGTACTCGCGCTGCGAGCGCGCGTTGCTGACCGCGGTGATGCGGCTGCGCGGAAAGTGCTGGGCCATCCACAGCGTCAGCGCCCCCCAACCACAACCGAGTTCCAGGATGTCCTGGCCATCGGCAAGCTGCGCGTGCTCGCACGTCACCCGCAGCGACGCGACCTCCGCCTCGTCCAGCGTCGATGTCCCCGCCGGCCAGTAGCACCCGCTGTACTTCCGCCGCGCTCCCAGGCACAGCCCGAAGAACTCCGGCGGCAACTCGTAGTGCTGCTCGTTGGCGGCCGAGGTGTGGACCGCGATCGGCCCGCGGCGAAGCTCGCTCGCGAGCCGCTCCTCGCGCTCGCACTCGGCCTCGACACCAGCGGCGGCCCGCTCCTTCAGTCCGGCCGCACACAGCCGGCGGATGCCCATCCGGATCAGCGCATCGGGCACGCGGCCGCGCTCGACCCACTCCAACGCCGTCGACAAACCGGGGATGCTCACGGGGTCGCCTCCTTCGGAAACCACGGGAAGAACGCGCTGGTGGTTCGCTGGTACTCGCGATACGCCTCGCCGCGCGTACGCAGGGCGCGAGCCTCGGTCGGCGGGATGCCCGTGACCTTGAGCAGGAAGTAGAGCATCAGGGCGGGGCCGAGCAGCGTGAGCCAGCCGGCGCCGCCCGCCCCGATCGCCATGAGCGGATACGCCCACCAGTGCAGCCACTCGAAGAAGTAGTTCGGGTGCCGCGAGTAGCGCCACCAGCCCACACGGCAGACCTGCCCGCGGTTGCGCTCGTCCCGTCGGAACGCCGCGAGCTGCGCGTCCGCCCAGGACTCGCCAATGAGCGAGACCAGGATCACACCGATCGCGGCGACGTCGGCCCAGCCCAGCGGGGCCCGGTTTTGCGCGACGATGTACTGCGGCAGCGAGAAGATGACCACCCACGCGGCCTGCACCTGGAAGAACGCGAGCAGTACAAGCTCCGCGCGTGGTCCGGCCCACTCCCGCAGGGCCTGGTAGCGCCCGTCCTCCGGCTCGGTCCGCAGGCGTCGCGCCAGGTGCCAGGCCAGACGCAGCGACCACAGGCCCGTCACGCCGGCGACCAGCCCGCGCCGCAGCGGCTCGCCGTCGCCCAGCCACGCCAGCGCCCCAACGCAGCCGCCGATACCGAGCGTCCAGGCGAGGTCCACGATGCCGGCGTTGCGCGTGCGGCGCTGGATCTGCCACACAACCAGCATGAGCACGGCGGCAGCGGCCCAGGCCACGAGCAACGTTGCGACGTGCGTCACGGCAGGTGGCCCCCGCCGCTCGGCGACGCAGCCTGATCGCTGAGCGGCCGGCGCGGCAATGCGCACGCGGTCCCCGGCAGGTGTGCATAGCGCGCTGCCAGCGCAAACAGCAGCGCGAGGAGCGCGGCCCAGGTGGCGGCCAGCATACCGACGCCGACCAGATCCCGGCCAAGCGAGAGCGCGCCAAGCACTTGGCCACCGGCGTAAGCCAGTGGGCCGCCAACGGCTCCGAGCGCCGCGCTGGCCAGCAGGCGCCCCCGCAGCCGGGCAAACGTGCGATTGACCGTGGTCGCGAACCCGACCCACAGCGCGAGAATCCACGCCGGCGCCAGCGGCGCCAGCGCATGCGGGTCGAACACGAGCACGCCGGCGACCACGAGCACCGAGTCCACCATGAATCCGATGACCGCTGCGACGAGCACGAATGCCAGCTCCCGCCGGGGCTCCGGCACCAGCCGCAGGTGCACCGCGAGTACCGCGATCGCAACCAGCGGCCCCAGCCACGGGCTACCGCGTGCCGCTCCGAGTACGGCCGACCACCAGACGAGCTGGAACCCGACGATGTTCAGCAGGACAAGCACGCAGGCCCCCCTGCCGCGTTCGCTTCCGCGGGCACACCCGACCGCCACGCCGGCTTGACCAGCACGATCTGGTGCAAGCCGATGGTGCGCTCCGCGAAGCCCGCCTCGCAGTAGCTCAGGTAGTACTCCCACCGGCGCACGAACGCATCATCGAACCCGAGACGGCGTACCTGCGGCAGCGCTGCCATGAAGTTCTCACGCCAGCGGCGCAGCGTGAGGGCGTAGTGCGGCGTGAGGTCTTCGACGCCGTGAATCGTCAGGTCCGTGGCGCGCGCGACGCTGGCAGCGATGGCCCCGAGCGACGGAATGCAGCTTCCCGGGAAGACGAAGCGCTTGATGAAGTCCACCTCGCGCTTGGCCCGCTCGTAGTATCGGTCCGGCATCGTGATCGCCTGGATGCAGGCGGCTCCATCGGGCCGCAGCAGCCCCGCGATGCGCGCGAAGTACGCGTCGTAATACTGCCAGCCGACGGCCTCGATCATCTCGATCGAGGCGAGCCGGTCGAACTGCCCGCGCAGGTCGCGGTAATCGAGCTCCAGCAAGTCGATCCGATCGCCCAGTCCCGCGGTCGCAATGCGCTCGCGCGCCAGCATGTGCTGCTGACGGGAGATCGTGGTCGTCGTCACGTGGCAGCCATACAGACCGGCTGCGTACAGCGCGAAGCTGCCCCAGCCGGAGCCGATCTCGACGACGCGCTGGCCAGCACGAAGTCCCAGCTTCCGACACACGCGCTCCAGCTTGGCCCGCTGCGCGTCGGCCAGCGACAGCGCGGGCGACTCGAACACCGCCGAGGAGTACGTCATCGTCTCGTCGAGCCACAGAGCGTAGAACGCGTTGCTCAGGTCGTAGTGTGCCGCGATGTTCGCCCGGCTGCCGGTGCGGCTGTTTCGGCGGAGTGCATGCGCGAAGCGGGCCGCCGCGGCCGCCAGCCACGTCATGGGCCCGCTCAGCCCGGCGAAAGCCGTCTCGTTCGCGGCCAGAATCCGGATCAGCGTCGTCAGATCGTCGGCGGACCAGAGCCCCTCGATGTACGCCTCGCCGGCGCCGAGCGCCCCACCCAGCGCGACCTTGCGGTAGAAGGCCGGTGCGTGCACGCGCAGCCTGGCGATTTGGGCGCCGGTCCCGGCCGCGCGGCCGAACCGCTCCACCCCACCCTTCTCTTCGAGGACGACCGTGCCATGCTCCAGCCGAGCGAGGGCCGCGCGAATAGCCCGGCGCGCCAGCCGGTCGAGCCACCCGGTAGCGGGCTGCGAGCAGGCGGCGCGGCGCGGCGCGCCGACAGCGGCAGCCGAACTCACGAGCTCGTTTGCGGCAGTTTTTCCGCGTGCGCGTGCGGGTGCGGATAGTAGGGACATCGTTTCATCCACAGCTTCAAAGCCTGCCAATAGATCGCGGCGATGACCTTCGCGGTCATCAGCGGGTACTGAACGAGCACGCGCAGCATCGCGCTGCGCGTGATCTCGGTGCGACGCAGGGCGAGCGTGGCGTCGAAGTACTTCGCGCCGGCGCGGCGATTCTCCATATGGACTGCCAGCGTCTCGCTCGGCGCCGTGAAGACCCAGCGGTAGTCGGTGTCCATGCCCATGAAGGGCGAGATGTGAAATCGTTTGGCCAGCTCGAAGCACACCAGCCCGCGGTCGGCGGCGGCGGGCGGGGACTCGAGCACGTAGCAATGCTGCTCGCCCCACGGCGTGTTGTTGATCTCGGCCACGATCGACGCCAGGCGCCGGCCGCCCGACTCGAAGCAGAAGTAGAAGCTCACCGGGTTGAAGCGGTAGCCGAAGTACTCCAGGTGCGTCAGCAACCGCACGGGCCCGCCCGGACGTCGGCCCGTCTCGCGCTGCACCAGGTCGCGCACCGCCTCGGACAAGTCGTGCGACGTCGGCGCGTGCCCCCTCAGGTGGTCGCGCCGGCGAAAGCGCGCCACGCCGAGGCCCTCGTTCGACCAGCCGGGGAAACGCCGCAGCAGGTCCGGCAGCTCGTCGAGATCGAGGTACATCATGAAGAGCGTGTACTCGAACGCGTGCGGGACCGGCTCGAATCGCCGATGCCGAACGCAACCTTCGTAGATGCAGCTCGCCACAGGATTCATGCTTCAGCCGTCCCCGCGTGCACTGTGGCACCGGCTTTCAACCGGCGACTCGAAGCGTCCAGCCGCTGACTGCGACGGCAACTTGCTGTGCGCAAGGGCTGCGATCATCCGGCCGCCTCCGCCTGTCGCCCCGGCCGCGACACGAAATCGTCGACTCCGCTCGGCAACCGCTCGTCGAGCATCCGCCCGAACTGCCGGCACACAGCCAGCGCGCTGTTCACGCCGTCCTCGTGGAAGCCATAGCCCCAGTACGCCCCGCAGTAGTGCGTCCGGTTCACGCCGCTGATCTCCGCCCAGCGGCGCTGCGCGGCGATGCTCTCCAGCGTGTAGACCGGATGGTGGTACTCGATGCGACGAATGACGTGGCGTTCGTTGACCTGCTCGGTGCAATTCAGCGTCACGCAGTAGGTTCGCCGGGCGGCCAGCGATTGCAGCCGGTTCATATTGTACGTCAGTGTCGCGCAGCCGCGCGGGACGGCCGGGATGTGGTAGTTCCAGCTTGCCCACGCCCGACGCGACCGCGGCAGCAGTCGCTCGTCCGTGTGCAGCACCGTGTCGTTGCGCTGGTAGCGCATGACGCCCAGCACCGCAAGCTCGGTCGGCGTCGGGTCGGCCAGGAGCCGCAGCGCCTGGTCGCTGTGCGTGGCCAGAACGACCTGGTCGACCCGCTCTTTCCCGCCATGCGCGTCCAGAATCTCGACGTGCGTCGGCGCGCGGCGAACGGACGCAACGGGGGTACACAGACGAATGCGCGATCGAAACGGGCTGATCAGCTTCTCGACGTAGCGCGCCGAGCCGCCGGTGATCGTGCGCCACCGCGGCCGGTTGAACACGCTCAGCATCCCGTGGTTGTGGCAGAAGCGAACGAAGTAGGCGGCGGGGAACGCCAGGAACTGCTGCGGGTCCGCCGACCAGATCGCCGCCCCCATCGGCACCAGGTGGCGATGAATGAAGTCGTCGGAGTAGCGGCGGTCGCGGAGGTAATCGCCGAGCGTTCCGCCGCACTCGCCCGGCAGCGCAAGCAGCTCGGGCGACTGACGGTAGAACCGGAGGATCTCGCCGAGCAAGCGATAGAACGCGGGGCGGAGCAGGTTGCGGCGCTGGGCGAAGAGCGTGTTCAGGTTGTCGCCGCGATACTCCAGCCCGCTGCGCTCGTCGCGGACGGAGAAGCTCATGTCGCTGGGCTGCGTGGCGACATCAAGCTGCGCCAGCAGCCGGCAGAAGTTGGGATACGTTCGCTCGTTGTAGACGATGAAGCCGGTATCGACAGCTAGCCGCTGGCCGTCTTCCTCGATCTCGATCGTGTTCGTGTGGCCGCCGACGTGCTCGCCTGCCTCGTAGACGATGAGCTCGTGGTCGCGGTGCAGCAGGTGCGCCGCGACGAGCCCCGAGATGCCCGTGCCGACGACGGCGATCTTCATGGCGCTTCGCCGGCCCCCGCCCGCGGGCGGTCGCTCGCCAGCACACGCACGGGGACGCCCTTCAGATCCCAGATCAGGCCCAGGGCCGCGAGCAGCTTGAGCCCGTAGTAGCTGAGGTCCAGCTCCCACCAGTAGAAGCCCTGCCGCGCCGCCGCGGGGTACCGATGGTGGTTGTTGTGCCAGCCTTCACCGAAAGTCAGCAGAGCCAGAAGCCAGTTGTTGCGGCTGGCGTCCCGCGTCTCGTACCGCCGCGAGCCGAGCACGTGGGCGAGCGAGTTGATACAGCAGGTCGCGTGGAGGCACACGGTCGTGGAGATGAAGAATCCCCACACCAGGAGCTGCGGCCCGGTGACGCCGAGGTCTGGCGCGACGTAGCCGAGCAGGGCGCCGACGCCCAGCAGCAGCACCGCCAGAATCATGGGCACGAGCGTGTCGAAGCGGTCCAGGAACCGCAGCTCGGGGTAGCGGAGCAGGTCGGGCACGTAGCGGGGGTTGATCGCCAGGTTGTCGCGGGCGGTCAGCCAGCCGATGTGAGCCCAGTAGAAGCCGTGCTGCACGGGTGAATGGGCGTCGCCCTCCTCGTCCGAGTGGGCGTGGTGCTGCCGGTGCAGGCTGGCCCACCAGATCGGCCCGCGCTGCGCCGCCGAGTTGCCCAGCACGGCAAACAGGAACTGCGCCGCGCGCGACGTGCGGAACGTCCGGTGCGAGAAGTAGCGATGGTAGAATGCCGTGATCGCGAACATGCGAACCGCATAGAGCCCCACGGCGACCGCGACGGCCGTCCAGCTCCACCCGACCCAGAGAACGCCCAGGCACCCCGCGTGCAGCACCAGGTAGGGAATCCAGCGAGCCAGCTCGGTCCGCTGCTGTGGCCGCTCGGTGACGCCGCGGTTCAGTTCATCGGCGTCAACCATCGAAACGAGGAATCGCAGGATGCGCCACCCGACCGAACGGCGACCGGCATCGGCGGGAGGATTCGGGTATGCGGAATCGAGGCTGGTGGACTGGGTCACGATGTACCTCGCGGGCCGAGCGACAGACTTTGAATCGTCCAAAACATTCTATTAATCCGCACTAAGATATCAACTGCACGCACACGTACATGCATAAGACACTTTATAACAATAGCTTATAGCGCCATTCGACTGTGCTGGCGGTATGCGTATTCGCTCATTTCGTTCACACATTCGCCAGCATCCGGCCTCATAAGCCCCCCACGCACCGCGCCACCGCCGCGAAAGAGAACGCCCGCGCACGGACGTTGCCGTACGCGGGCGCTTGTATCGGGGCGACAGGACTCGAACCTGCGACCTTCTGCACCCCATGCAGACGCGCTAGCCAGACTGCGCCACGCCCCGATGCAGTGACGAAACCAAGCTCGGTGCGAAGGTTACGTCTGCCGCGGCTCGCCGTCAAGCACGGTTTGCGGCGGGGCCTGCGGGGGCCGCTCGAAGAGCATTCGAATCGCAAGGACCCCGACGCCGCAGACCAGCAGCATGTCCGCGACGTTGAAGACCCAGGGCCACACGTCGCGCCCGCCGAACCAGGTCTGCGAGATCTTGATGAAGTCCCGGACGTAGCCCACCGCCTCCGGAACGTCTCCGGCGCCTTCCCGCGCGATGCGGATGGGGCGCTGGCCGGCGTGGGGCGGATACTCGTACAGCTCGATCCACGCGCCGTCATCGCTGATACGCGGCTCGCAGTACACGCGGTACATACCGGCGGCCGTCGGCATGGCGTAGGGCACCAGCCGGATGTTGATCCGGTCGTACATGTTGCCCAGCGCCCCGGCCAGGATCGC
>CAADGM010000058.1 GCA_900696535.1 uncultured Planctomycetota bacterium | reverse complement strand
CGCCTGGACGTGGAGTCACTTTCCCGATCCCGAGTTCGGCGAGTGGTACGGCTACCTGCGGCGGGACGGCGCGGTGAGCACGCCGTTGAAGGGGGGGCCGTGGAAGGGGGCGTTCCACGTCCCGCGGTGCTTGCTCTACTGCTGGAAGCTGGCCGAGCAGGCCGGAGGGGCGTGACGACGCAACCGCATGATGCGGACGAGTGTACCCACGCATCCGAGCCGACCGCACCAGCGGTCGGATCCAGCGCCCATCCCGAACCGGTGAAGCACCCGCTGATAGCGGGTGCTCTACCGACCGCTTGCGCGGTCGGCTCGAAGTATCGGCTTAGGTGGCCGGCCTGGCCGCGGGTGGAGCGGCGGGGCGGTGGAGGGTATGATCGGGTTGCCCGCGGCGGCGGCTGGGCCGGTGCAGCGCGTCGGTCGGACAACGGGTCAGGACCGGAAGGTAGCAGCCCACCCGGCACGGCCCGCGTGCAGCGTCAACCTGGTTGTCGCCCGGGCGTTCTCTTTCCCGAGACGGGAGGCCGCGAGTGAGGGTCGACATGACGCCGACGGTATGCTGCTCACCTCTCACTTCCAGCTTCTCACTCGGCGAGTGCTCGACTGGTTGAGAGTGTTGACGTGCCCTACACCGTCTTAGCCCGCAAGTACCGCTCCCGGTCGTTCGACGACGTGATCGGCCAGGCGCCGATCGCGACGACCCTGGCCAACGCGATCAAGGCCGGGCGAATCCACCACGGCTACCTCTTCACCGGCACGCGCGGCGTGGGCAAGACCAGCATGGCCCGCATCCTGGCCAAGGCGCTGAACTGCCTGAAGCATGACGCGCCCACCGTCACGCCGTGCTGCGAGTGCGACGCCTGCCGGGCGATTGCCGAGGGGCAGGACGTGGACGTGCTCGAGATCGACGCGGCCAGCAACACGGGCGTGGACAACATCCGCGAGCTGCGGAGCAACACGGCCTATCGCCCGGCCCGCTCGCGCTTCAAGGTCTACATCATCGACGAGGTTCACATGCTCTCGACCGGCGCGTTCAACGCGCTGCTCAAGACGCTGGAGGAGCCGCCGGACCACGTTAAGTTCATTCTGGCCACCACCGAGATCCAGAAGGTTCCTGCGACCATCCAGAGCCGCTGCCAGCGGTTCAACTTCCGGCACATCGGCCCGGAGGACATCGCGGCCCGCCTGCGCCTTATCGTCGAGAGCGAGGGCGCCACGGCGGACGACGCCGTTATCCACCGCGTGGCGCGACTGGCCCAGGGCTCGATGCGCGATGCGCTGAGCATCCTTGACCAACTCCTCAGCGTCTCCCCGACGCGGCTGTCGGCGGACGTCCTCGACGAGCTGCTGCCGCCGGCTCTGGACGAGCGGATCTTCGCCCTGCTGGAGCGAGCGGCCGACGGGGACGTGGCCGCGGTGCTGACGGCGCTGGACGGCATCGTCGCCGAGGGCCGCGGGCTCGAGGGCTTCGCTGCCGACGCGGTGGAGCTGGTCCGCACGCTCATGCTCGTGCGGACGTGCGGGCCGGACGCGGGCGTGGTGGACCTGCCGGCGGGCGCGCGCGAGGCGTACGTGCGGCTGGCCGGGCAGTTCGAGCTGTCGCACTACGTGCAGATGATCGGGATGCTCGAGGAGCTTCGGCGCAACGTGCGGGTGAGCGGCGCGGGCCGGGCCTTGACGGACGCGACGCTGGTCCGCATCGCCCGGCTGCGGCAGTGGACGCCGATCGAGCAGGTAATCGCGCGGTTGACGGGGGCGCAGCCGGCCGAGGGCGAAAAAAAAAAGTTGAGCGCTGAGGCCGCCAGCCCGCAGCGTGCTGCGCCGCCGCCGCGCGCGGACGCGCCCTCGCAGGTGCCGCCGCCCGCGCGCTCGCGCCCGGTCGACGAGGTCATCGTCTACGAGGGGCCGGGCGCGGACAGCGAAGCGGACGCCGGGCCAGGCGCCTTCTCCGAGGGCTGGTCCCCCACAGAGGCGGACGCGGCCGGAGCCGGTGTGCCGGCCGCCTCGTCGGTCCCGGATGGCGGACCCGAGTGGCGCGACGCGCCGCCGGAGGTCCACGAGCGGGCTCGGCGTGATCCGACCGTGCGCAAGGTGCTCGACCTGTTTGACGGTTCGGTGGTGGGGGTTCGGGTGCCGGCGTCGGTGCCGGCCGGCGCAAGTTCCGAGTAATCCGGCTCGCGGTGCGCGGGCGCCCGCGATCGACAGGAGCAGTCATGTTCGGCAACCTCGGTCAGCTCATGAACCTGGTCAAGAACGCGGGCGCCATCAAGCAGGGCATGCAGGAGATGAACACCCGGCTCGAGGCGCTTCGCATCGAGGGTGAGGCCGGCGGGGGGCAGGTGCGGGCCACCGTTAACGGCAAGGGCGACCTGGCCTCGATCCGAATCGATCCGCAACTTGTCGCGGCCGGCGACGTGGAGATGCTCGAAGACCTGTGCGTCGCCGCCGTTCGCTCCGCCGTCACGCGCAGCCGCGAGGAGGTCCAGAAGGAGATGCAGGCCCTCACCGGGGGGATGAGCCTGCCGGGCATGGACAAGCTGTTCGGCGGCGGGCAGTGAGGCCAGCAGCCAGCGGGAGAACCGGCGGGTGAGCGACGCGCGAACGAGCGGCCCCCTGCATCGCCTGATGGACGAGCTGAAGCGGCTCCCAGGCATCGGAGCGCGCTCGGCCGAGCGGATCGCGTTTCACCTGCTCAAGGCGCCGCGCGAGGAGGCCGCCGCGCTCGCCGAGGCAATCCTCGCGGTCAAGGACCGCATCCGCCCGTGCAGCCGGTGCTACAACCTCGCCGAGGGGGAGCTGTGCGCGATCTGCGCAGACGGTCGTCGGGACGGCGGCCAGATCGTGGTCGTCGAGCAGCCGAAGGACCTGTTGGCGCTCGAGGCGACCGGGGCGATCGGCGGGGTGTACCACGTGCTGATGGGGCGCGTCGCACCGCTCGAAGGCATCCAGCCGGGCGACCTCACGATCGACGCGCTGGTTCGCCGGGTAAAGGCCGGGGGGGTCCGCGAAGTTGTTCTGGCTACCAACCCGAACGTCGAGGGCGACGCGACGGCGCTGCACATCGCGGCGGCGCTGGCCGACACGGGCGTGCAGATCACGCGGCTGGCCCGCGGTCTGGCCCCCGGCTCGCAGATCGAGTACGCCAACCGCGCCATGCTCGAGGAGGCGATTCGCCACCGGCGGCAGGCGTAGGCGACCCGATCCAGTCGGTTTGGACCGTCTCGGCTCCGCCGCAGCGCCGCGCAGCGTGAGTTCAGTCGGGTGATAGTCGGCACGCGGCGCCCGCGTTGATGGAAAGGCCCCCATGCGCGAGTCCCTTCGCAAGGTTCGCCAGCACTTGCTGACCGGCGTGTCGTACATGATCCCGTTCGTGGCCTGCGGCGGCATCCTCATCGCCGCCGGCCTGGCGTTCTCGCCGGCCGGCGCGAAGGGGCTCGAGCCACCGCCCGGCTCGTGGCAGGAGCTGGTGTGCAAGATCGGGGCGGCGGCCTTCACGCTGATGCTGCCAGTGTTGGGCGGCTACATCGCGCACGCGATCGCCGGCAAGCCCGGGCTGGTGCCCGGTTTCGTGGGCGGGTTCCTGGCGGCCGAGATCAAGGCGGGGTTCCTGGGCGCGATCCTGATCGGCTTCGTCGCGGGGTGGATCGTCGAGGCGATGAAGCGGATAGCGGTGCCCAAATACCTTCGGCCGATCATGCCGATCCTGGTCATCCCGATCGTGGGCGGCGGGATCGTCGGCGTGCTCATGCTGGGCGTACTGGGCCCACCGATCGCAAACCTGATGGCCCTCCTTACGGAGTGGCTCGGCACACTGAGCACCGGCAGCGCCGTGGCGCTGGCGATGGTGCTCGGTGCGATGATCGCCTTTGATATGGGCGGCCCAGTCAACAAGGTCGCTTTCCTGTTCGGCGCCGCGATGATCAAGGAGGGCAACTACGCGGTGATGGGGGCCTGCGCCGCGGCGATCTGTACGCCGCCGCTCGGAATGGGCCTGGCCACGCTGGTGCGCCGATCGCTGTGGAGCGACGACGAGCGCGAGGCCGGCAAGGCCGCCCTGGCGATGGGCATGATCGGGATCACCGAGGGTGCGATACCGTTCGCGGCCAGCGATCCGCTGCGGGTGATCCCGAGCATCATGGTCGGCTCGATGGTCGCGGCCACGGTCGCCATGCTGGGTCAGGTCGGCGACCCGGCCCCGCACGGCGGGCCGATCGTCCTCCCGGTTGTTGATGGCAAGCTCATGTACATCGTCGCGATCGTCGCCGGCATGATCGTGACGGCGCTGATGATTCACGCCCTCAAGCGACCCTCGCCCGCGGCGCCGGGTTCGGAGGCTTCAAGATGAAGATCGTCGCCGTGACGGCCTGTCCGACAGGAATCGCCCACACCTACATGGCGGCCGAGCAGCTCGAGAAGGCGGCCCGGGCGCTGGGCCACGCGATCAAGGTCGAGACGCAGGGCGCAATGGGAATTGAGAACGAATTGTCCGCCGCCGACATCCAGGCGGCCGACGCAGTCATCCTCGCGGCGGACATCGAGGTCGAGCACCGCGAGCGGTTCGCGGGGAAGCGCGTCGTCGAGTCCGCTGTTCAGGAGGCGATCCGCGACCCACGCGGCGTGCTGACACGGGCCGGCGCGGGGTGACACGGGTCTGATTGCTACGTCTCGCCATGCGCGGCCGCGGCAGGTGTCGATGACCAGTGACGCACTCAGCTTCCAGTGCCCGCTCCGGGGCGGACTGCACGCCCGCCCGGCCAGCCTGCTTGCGCAGGTCGCCGCGCGGTACGAGGCCGAGGTCATCCTCGTCAATGGCCGCACGGGGGCCACTGCGAACGCGAAGAGCGTGCTCGCGGTCATCTCCAGTGATGTCAAGCACGCGGACCCGTGCCAGTTGCGGGTCGTCGGGAGCGACGCGGCCGCCGCGTGCCGCGAGCTGGCCGGCTTTCTCGAGCGCGTCCTGCCGGTATGCGACGACGTGGCGCCCGACGCGGGCCCCACGACTGCGGCGCCAGAATTACCGCGCACGCTGCGGCACGCCGCGGTGCGACACCTGCGTGGGCAGGTCGTTCAGCCTGGAATCGGCCGTGGACTCGTTGTGGACCTGGGGGGCCTCCCGGCGTTGTCGGCGCTGCCCGATGTGGCGGCGCGCGGCCCGGCGGCGGAGCACGACCAGTTTCGGTCAGCGCTCTCGGCCGTGCGCGTGTCGCTCGAGACGCAACTGGCCGGACGCGGACGCGGGCCCGAGGTCGGCATCCTGCGTGCGCACCTCTCGATCGCCACCGACCCGTCGCTGATCGAGCACGCCGAGCGGCTTATCGCGGGCGGCGCTGCGGCCGCGGCAGCGGTCGGCCGGGCGGCCGCGTTCTTCGCGGCCCGTTGCCGGGCGGCGGAGAGCCGGGTGGTCCGCGAGCGCGCCCTGGACATCGAGGATGTCGGGCTCCAGCTCATCGAGCACGTTCTGGGCCAGCCCCTGCACGCGGTTGCGCCCCTGCCGGCGGGGCCCACCGTTGTCGTCGCGGCCAGCCTGACGCCGCGGCAGGTGCTGGAGCTGCCGCGCGGCGACGTGCGGGGAATCGTGCTCGAGGCGGCGGGGGCGACCTCGCACGCCGCCATACTGGCCCGGGCGCTGGGCATTCCCACGCTGGCGGGCGTCGAAGGCGCGCGCGTCGAGCTGCACCCGGGAACGGAAGTCATCGTCGACGCGCACCACGGGCTTGTGTTGTCAGCGGGCGACCCGCACGTCGAGGCGCACTTCGCGCGGGTCTGCGCCCGCCAGGCGCGGCGGGACGAGCGCGAGCGCCGCCGCGCGCACCAGCCGGCCATGACGCTGGACGGGCAGCGGATCGAGGTAGCCGCGAACGTGGCTGGCGGTCGCGAGGCGGCGCGGGCCTTCGAGCGCGGCGCGGAGGGCATCGGCCTGTTTCGCACCGAGATGCTGTTCCTGGGGCGTGACGAGCCGCCGGACGAAGAAGCGCAACTGGCGGCGTACGTGGAGGCAATCCGTGCCGCGGCGGGACGGCCGGTGATCATCCGCACGCTGGACGTGGGCGCGGACAAGCCGGCACCGTACCTGCACCTGCCCGCGGAAACGAACCCGCAACTGGGGTACCGTGGCGTGCGGGTCTACGCGGAGCACGGGACACTGCTGCACACGCAACTCCGGGCCATCCTGCGCGCCAGCGCGGCAGGGCCGGTCTGGGTCATGATTCCCATGGTCACGTCGCTGGCCGAGGTCGAGCTGGTGCGCGAGCGGCTGCGCTGCGCGCAGGCGGAACTCGCGGCGGCGGGCGTGGCATTCAACCCGCACGTGCGAGTCGGCGTCATGGTGGAGACGCCCGCGGTGGCCATGCAGATGCCCGAGTACTGCGCCGCGGCCGAATTCTTCAGCATCGGCACGAATGACCTGGTGCAGTACGTGCTGGCGGTCGATCGCGAGAACATCAAGGTCGCCAGTCTGCACGACCCGCGGCATCCGGCCGTCCTGCGCCTGCTCGATCGCATTGTCCAGTCCGCCCACGCCGGCGGCAGATGGGTGGGGCTGTGCGGCGAAATGGCCGGCTGCGTCGAGAACCTCCCGCTGCTCATCGGGCTGGGGCTGGACGAGATCAGCCTCGCCGCAGGTAGCATACCGCGCGTCAAGGACGCGATCGGTCGGCTCTCGGCCGAGCGCTGCCGGAAAGTCCTGGCCGCGGCGATGACGTGTCACGACGCGCGCGAGGTCGAGGCGCTGCTCACCGAGGCGGCGCGTCCCACGACCGCCGAGCCGCTCGTCGCCCCCGAGCTCGTGCGGATCGAAGCCGAGGCCGACGACAAGTCGGCGGCGATCGCGTCCCTGGTCGATCTGCTGTACGTTGCGGGGCGCACAGACCGGCCGAGCGAGCTGGAGGACGCGCTCTGGGCCCGAGAGGATACGTACTCGACGGGCCTCGGGCACGGTTTCGCCGTCCCACACTGCAAGTCGCCGGCCCTCGCGGCTGCCTCGATCGCGGCGTTGCGGCTCCGCCGGCCGGTGGAGTGGGGCGCGGTCGACGGTGAGCCGGTGCGCTGTGCTATCCTCCTGGGCCTGCCGGAGTCGGCGGACGACCAGGCGCACATGCGCGTGCTTGCCCGGCTCGCGCGGCGGCTGATGCACGCGGCGTTTCGCGATCGGCTGCTGGCGGCGGCCGATGCCGACGCGTTTGTTGCGGTCCTGACGGCCGAACTGGAGCTGGACGGTGTGGGCGCGCTGACCGCCGGCTCGTGAGCGATCGACCCGCGGGCGCGGTCGTGGCTAACCCCGACTTGTAACTGTGTGGAAAGTGAGGCTCGATGCCATGCTGTCAACCCGATCCGGCCTTCTCCTGTGTGCTGCGCTCGCTGTCGGGGCGCTTCTGATGCCAACTTCAGCAGCGCTCGGGGACCCGCCCGAAGGCGCGGCCAACTCCGCGGCGGATGCGACTCCAGCGCCGGATCTGACACGCGACCCGACGCTCTACGTGGTTGGGTACGCCCATCTCGACTCGCAGTGGCGCTGGGCCTATCCCCGGGCCGTGCGCGAGATGATCCCGGCCACGCTGCGCGACAACTTCGCCCTGTTCGAGAAGTACCCCAGCTACGTCTTCAACTTCAGCGGCTCCAATCGCTACCGCTGGATGAAGGAGTACTACCCGCAGGACTACGAGCGGATGCGCGAGTACGTCGCCGCCGGACGCTGGTTCCCGTGCGGTTCGTCGATGGAGGAGGGCGATGCGATCGTACCCAGCGCCGAGTCGCTGCTGCGGAACGTCCTGTACGGCAACCAGTTCTTCCGCCGCGAGCTCGGCCGCGACAGCGCCGAGTTCATGCTGCCGGACTGCTTCGGGTTCCCGGCCTCGCTGCCGAGCATCCTGGCGCACTGCGGCATCCGGGGCTTCTCGACGCAGAAGCTGACGTGGGGCTCGGCGGTCGGCGTGCCATTCAACGTCGGGGTATGGGAAGGGCCGGATGGGGCCGGCGTGCTGGCCGCCCTGAATCCCGGCCCGTACGTCGGCGACGTGACCGAGGACCTGAGCAGCAGCGAGAAGTGGCTGAAGCGTCTGCGGCAGAATGGCGAGCAGTCCGGGCTCTTCGTGGACTACCACTACTTCGGCACGGGCGACATGGGCGGGGCCCCGAAGGAGGACTCGGTCCGTTTCGTCGAGCAGAGCGTTACGGGCGGTGGGCCGGTCCGTGTGCGATCGAGTCCCGCCGACCAGATGTTCCTCGACTTGCAGCGATACGACCTGTCGCGTTTGCCGCGGCACAGCGGCGAGATGCTGCTCACCGAGCACTCGGCCGGGTCGATTACGTCGCAGGGATACATGAAGCGCTGGAATCGCCTGGGCGAGTTGCAGATCGACGCGGCTGAGCGGGCAGCGGTGGCGGCCGCGTGGCTGGGTGGCCCGGCGTACCCGCGCGAGCGAATCCTCGATACCTGGACGCTCATCACCCGCAACCAGTTCCACGACAACCTGCCGGGAACCTCGCACCCAAAGGCATACGAATATTGCTGGAACGACGCCGTGCTCGCGCTCAACTACGCAGCGGGCATGATCGAGGCGTCGGTCGCCTCGCTGGCCGAAGCGCTCGACACGCAAGTCACCGGGATTCCGGTCGTCGTTTACAACCCCCTGTCGATCGACCGCGAGGATCTCGTCGAGGCGACGCTGCGCGTTGAGCAGGATGAGCCGCCCGCGGGCGTGCGCGTCATCGGTCCCGACGGCCAGGCCGTGCCGGCGCAGGTTCTCGAGCGTGGCTACCGCAGCCTGACCGTGCTCTTCCTGGCGCGCGTGCCGTCGGTCGGCCTGGCGGTCTACGACGTTCAGCCAGTGGAGGAGGCTTTCGGCGTCGTGTCGGACGTGGAGGCTCGCCCGGGCGAACTCCTCAACCGCCGCTACAAGGTCACGGTCGGCCCGTCGGGCGACGTGACGAGTATCTTCGATCGGCGTGCCAACCGCGAGCTGCTCGGCGGGCCGCATCGGCTGGCCCTGCTGTACGAGAAACCGCGCGAGTGGCCGGCGTGGAACATGGACTGGGCGGACCGTCAAAAGCCGCCGCGGGCGTTCGTCGAGGGGCCGGCGGAGATTCGCGCGGTCGAGTTCGGGCCGGCACGGGCCACGCTCGAAGTCGTCCGTGAAGCCGACGGGTGCCGGTACAGACAGTGGATCCGCCTCGGCGCGGGCGACGCGGGCGAGCGCGTGGAGATTCACAACGAGATCGACTGGCAGGGGCGTGAGTGCGTGCTGAAAGCGGACTTCCCGCTGACGGTCAGCAATCCGCAGGCCCGCTACAACTGGGAGGTCGGAACAGTCCTACGCGGCAACAACGACCCGAAGAAGTACGAAGTTCCCACCCACCAGTGGATCGACCTGACCGATGCGAAGGGCGACTACGGCGTCACGCTCCTGACCGGCAGTAAGTACGGCTCCGACAAGCCGGCCGACAACCAGCTTCGCGTCACGCTGCTGTACACGCCGGGTGTGCGCGGCGAGTACCAGGACCAGGGCACGCAGGATTGGGGTCGGCACGACATCACGTATGGACTGGTCGGCCACGCCGGCTCGATGGCCGAGAGCGGCGCCGACTGGCACGCGTGGCGCATGGAACGGCCGTTGATCGCGTTCCAGTCGACGCCGCGCGGCGGCCCGCTCGGCCGGCTGTTCTCGCTGGTGCGTGTCAGCACGCCGCGGGTCCGTGTTCTGGCGGTCAAGCAGGCCGAGGAGAGCGACGAGGTCGTGGTACGCCTGGTGAACCTGGATGCGGAGGCGCAGGGGGCCGTTGAGTTGACGTTTGCGGCTCCGGTATTGGCGGCCCGACACGTCGACGGCCAGGAGCGGCCAAAAGGGGATGCTGTCGTCGCCGATGGAAAGGTCGTGCTCAAGATCGGCGCTTACGGGCTGGAAACGCTGGCGGTCCGGCTCGGCCCACCGCCCGCGCAGGCCGGCCTGCCGCGCTCGCAGCCGCTCACGTTGCCCATGGACCGGACGGTTACGAGCCGCGACGGCCAGCCGGCGCGCGAGGGGTTCGATGCGCAGGGCAACTGCCTGCCCGCGGAGCTGCTGCCCGTGCAAATCGAGTGGGCCGGCGTGCGCTTCACGCTCTCGCCGCACGAGGACGGCAAGCCCAACGCCGTCACGTGCCGCGGCCAGGCCGTCGCGCTTCCGGCCGGTGATTTCAACCGTGTCTACGTGCTCGCCGCGGCGATCGAAGGCGATCAGCGGGCCGAGTTCCGAGTGGGCGACCAGGCCACGCGGCTGGTCGTGCAGGACTGGTCGGGTTACGTTGGTCAGTGGGACAATCGCGCTTGGAGCGGCGAGCCGCCCGAGGTCGCGTTCCTCTGGCCGTACGAGCTGGTCGGGCTCGAACCGGGCTACATCAAGCCGGCGGCCGTGGCGTGGTCGGCGACGCACCGCCACGACCGGGACGGGCAGAATCAGCCCTACGAGCATTGCTACCTGTACGCGTACGCGCTTGACTTGCCCGCGGGGGCCAAGGTGCTGCAACTGCCCGACAACGAACGTGTCCGGGTGCTCGCGGCGAGTGTGGCCCGCTGCCCGCGCGCCGGAACGTCCCCCGCCACGACGCTAACGGACACGCTGCGGCGCGATGACGTTCTCAGTGCCCGCATCAAGCCCGCCGACGGCTCGTTCGACGACGCTGTCGCCGTGACGATAGAGCCCGTCCTATTCGGCACGCCGGACGGCATTCGCTACACGCTCAACGGCAGCGACCCGCGGATGAACTCGGCGCGTTTCGCGCGGCCGTTCATCCTCTACCAGGACACGACGATCAAGACGCGGATGTTCGACAAGTCGGGTCGCGGCGGGCCGCTGATCGAGGCGACGCTGCGGATCAAGGACCAGACGCCGCCGCGACTGGTCGAGTCGGCGGCCGTGGCGGGATGTCCCAAGGTTGTCTTGCGGTTCTCCGAGCCGCTCGAAGCGCGGTCGGCACTTGACGCCGCCAGCTTCGTGGTGGTCGGGGACAATCAGGTGCGTCAGGCGGTGCTGTCGCCGGACGGCCACGAAGTGGTGCGGACGCTCTCGGCCCCGCCGGAGGGCGAGAAGCTCGTGCTCCGCCTGCCCGGCGTTCGCGACCGGTCCCCCGGGGCGAATGCCTACCCTGATACGCCGGTCGAAGTGCCCCTGGCGCGGCAAGTCGCGGCCATTGCTGGCATGAGCGCGGAAGAACAGGGAGCGGAGCCCCTGGAGGCCCCGCTGAGCGACGAGCGAGTCGGGACGCCGCAGGCAGCCTGGACGATCACCTTCTGGGTGCACCTCGACGCGCCGCCGCCGGAATACAGTATCCTGGCCGGCTTCGGCGACGCGACCGAGGCGACCGGCCGGCAGCGGTACATCTGCGCGTTCCCTGCGGGGATCCACTTCTGGGCCTCGCGCGTGGACGTGCCGACGAACGTTCCGTTCGATGTTGGCCGCTGGCAGATGGTCACGGCCACGTACGACGGTCGCACGCTGCGCATCCTGCGCGACGGCCGCGAGCTGGCGAGTGCGTCGATCGTGCTGGAGCCCGCGGCCGCCGTCGCCAAGCTCGCCCCGCGGCCGCCCTGGCGGCAGGGTCGGCCGTTCGTGGGCCGGATCAGGGACTTCACGGTCTGGGACCGGGCACTGCCTCCGGCGATGGTGGCGGCGCTATACGAGTTGCAGCGCGACAAGCAGCCCTGAGCCGGGCTACAGGAAGGTGCGCTGCGAGGCTTGGGTAGACCGAGACGCTCGGCGGTAGCCTGCACACGCGGGCAGCCCGAGAGCCTGCACGATCGCGGCTGGGGGCAAGTCCGCCGCAGGCGGACGCCGCCCCCAGGAGGGGCTACCAGCGGGTGTTGCACGCGTCGGACGGCAGACTGGCCGAAACACGGCCTGCAACTCGGCTCCAGAGGACAAGCACCCGCTGATAGCGGGTGCTCCACAGGTTCTGAGAAAGGTTCTGGATCCCCCGTGGGCGGCGACTCAGCGTAGCCTCCGCCCCCGTCTACTTTCGATCAGCCACTCGGGCGAGGAGCGCGTCCGGCGCTACTCCACGAAGTCCTTGACCTTGGCGTAGATTTCCGGTTGCGCCTCGCGGAAGGCGGCTGCCGAATTGAACTTGTACTCGGCGACCTTCTCACCGTTGCGAATGACGATCACGCCGATCGAGCCGTCGTCAGCTTTATTGACGGCGTAGGACTCGCTGATCGAACCGGAACGGGCCTCGATGCGGACCTTTCCGACCGCATCCTGCGCCCGACGGAGAGCCTCCTCGGCGCGCTGCTGGGCCTTCTCCATCGCCTCGTTGGCCTTGATCCCGGCCTTCTCCATGGCCTCCTCGGCCTTGCGCATCGCCTTCTCAAGTCGGGCGTGCAGCTCCTCGTTGACATCGGTGGACCAGGTGCCGTCCGGGCCGGGACCCTGGTGACGAAAGATCATGACACGCCGACCCTGGCCGAGCACGTGCGACGTGTACAGCTCGTACGCCGCCGGATCGCCCGCGGCCAAGGCTTCCTCGTTCGCGTAGCTCGAGACCGTCTCGGTGCCATCCTGCGCAGTGCGCTTTACGGTGATCTTCCCGTCGACGTCCGTGCGGATCTCCGTGCTCTGGCCGTCCTTGTCAATCTGCACCTGTACGCGCACGCGAACATCCGCATCGTCGGCGTTGTCGGCGTCATCGCCCGACATGTGCCGCTCGACCCACACCTTGATCTGCCGCTCGACCTCGTTTGGATCGCCGAAAGGCGGCATGCCCTGAAGGTCGATGATCACGTCCTTAAGGT
>CAADGM010000057.1 GCA_900696535.1 uncultured Planctomycetota bacterium | reverse complement strand
GTTCGGGGTCGCAAAATCGCAACGGTAGCCGATCCGGCGAACCTGTTACGATTCGCGGTTCGGCGTTTCGCTGCCCGCGCTTCGCCAGGGTGCTCGGCACCCGCTGCGGACTCCTGACATGCATCGCGGGTGGCGCGCCGCCCCACACATGCAACGATGACGAACCAGGAGTCCAGGTGAAATACGCCAGCCCGGAAGCATTTCTCGCGTCGCTCGCGCAACGCGATCCGCATCAGCCCGAGTACCTGCAGGCTGTCAAGGAAGTGATGGGCAGCATCTGGGGGTTCCTGCAGGAGTTCCCGCACTACGCCGACGATGCGCTGCTCGAACGGCTGGTCGAGCCCGACCGGGTGCTGCAGTTCCGTGTCTGCTGGGTCGACGACGAAGGCAACACGCGCGTCAACCGTGCGTTTCGCATCCAGCACAGCATGGCGATCGGCCCGTACAAGGGGGGCATGCGCTTCCACCCGTCGGTGAACCTCTCCATCCTGAAGTTCCTCGCTTTCGAGCAGACCTTCAAGAACGCGCTCACTTCGCTGCCGATGGGCGGCGGCAAGGGCGGTTCCGACTTCGATCCCAAGGGCAAGAGCGATGGCGAAGTGATGCGCTTCTGCCAGTCGCTGATGCTCGAGCTGCACCGCCACCTGGGGGCCGACACCGACGTTCCGGCCGGCGACATCGGCGTGGGCGCGCGCGAGGTCGGCTTCATGGCCGGCATGATGAAGAAACTGGGCAACAACGCCTCCTGCGTGTTCACCGGCAAGGGCCTGAGCTACGGCGGCAGCCTGATGCGGCCCGAGGCCACCGGCTACGGCACCGTCTACTTCGCGCAGGAGATGCTGCGCCGCACCGGCCGCTCGTTCGAAGGCATGACCGTCTCGGTCTCCGGATCGGGCAACGTCGCCCAGTATGCGATCGAGAAAGCGATGGACCTCGGCGCGAAGGTGATCACCGCGTCCGACTCGGGCGGCACCGTGCACGTCCCGGAGGGCTTCGACGAGGACCGGCTCGCAGCGCTGATGACGCTGAAGAACGAGCGCCGCGGCCGGCTCGAGGAGTTCGCCCGGGAGCATGGCCTGCGCTTCGAGGCCGGGCGCAAGCCATGGCACATCCCGGCAGACATCGCGCTGCCCTGCGCCACCCAGAACGAGCTCGACGAGCACGACGCGAAGACGCTCGTGGCCAACGGCGTGGTCTGTGTCGCAGAGGGCGCGAACATGCCCTGCACGCTCGATGCGGTCGACGTGCTGCAGCACGCCCGTGTGCTCTACGCGCCGGGCAAGGCGAGCAATGCCGGTGGCGTGGCCACCTCGGGGCTCGAGATGGCCCAGAACGCCCAACGCCTCGGCTGGACGCACGCCGAGGTCGACGAGCGGCTGCACGCGATCATGAAGGCGATCCACGAGAGCTGCACGCGGCACGGGCGGCGCGAAGACGGCAGCATCAACTACGTCGACGGCGCCAACATCTCGGGCTTCGTCAAGGTGGCCGATGCGATGCTCGCGCAAGGCGTAATCTGAGCTACGCTCTGCCTTTGCGCGATCATTACGCCGCGAACGACGCCGATGCCGCCCCCGAACGCCCCCCCCGCTTCCACCGCGGGCCCGCCGTGGTGGCTCGTCGTGCTGGCGATCGCGGCGATCGCCGGCGGCATCTACCTGTGGCAACGCGAGACACCCAGGCCGGTGCCACCGCCCACCACTGCCGCGGCACCCGAGAGCGCTGCACCCGTCGAGGTCGCTGCGGCGCCTGCGCAGCCCGCCGAGGCTGCGCCGCCGGCCCCGGTTGCCGACGGGCCGAAGAACCCGCTACCGGGCGCGCTGCCCGATGCGAGCACGATGCCGCCGCCCGAGCGCAGCGATGCGCCGATCCTCGAGGCGCTGCTGCAGCTGGCCAGGCGCGACGCGCTGGCGCAGGTGCTGAACATGCAGGACTTCGCGCGCCGCTTCGTGGTCACGGTCGACCACCTGCCGCGCGAACTGATCCCTGCGCAACTGAGCGCGGTCAAGCGCGTGCCCGGCCAGCTCGCGGTGGCTTCCACCGACGACTCGATCACGCTGCAGCCGGCCAACTTCGCGCGCTACGACGCCTTTGTCGGTCTGGTCGAGTCGCTCGATCCGAAGACGATGGCCGCGATCTACCTGCGCTTCTACCCGCTGCTGCAGCAGGAATACCGCGCAATGGGCTTCCCGCAGGCGCACCTGCACGATCGGGTCATCGAGGCGATCGACGACATGCTCACCGCGCCCGAGGTGAGCGGCCCGATCAGGCTGGTGCAGCCGAAGGTCAACTACAGGTTCGTCGATCCGCTGCTCGAGAAACTGTCGGCGGGACGCAAGATCATGATCCGCATCGGCCCCGAGCACGCGGCCCGTATGAAGAAGGCGCTGCGGGCGCTGCGTGCCGAACTGGTGCGCTGATCAGAGCGGCCGGCCGAAGTCGAGCGTCCACCAGGTGCGCCAGGTGTTCGACGAGGTGCCCGGCTTCAGCGCGAGCGCCACGTCGACGAAGTCGGGGTGCATGATGTTCATGCAGTGCCCTTCGCTCGCGAGCCAGGCCTCGATCACGCGCGACAGGTCGGGCTGCCCGGCGGCGATGTTCTCGCCGATCATTTTCCACGCGTAGCCAGCGGCGGTCGCGCGCGTGCCGACGCTCGAGCCGCCGGCTCCTGTGTGGCTGATCGTGTTGTTGGCCTGCATCCACTCGGAGTGGCCGATCGCGGCCTGTTCGAGCGCCGCGCTCCAGCGCAGCGGCGCGACCGCCGGCATCGGCGTCTTGCCGCAGGTGCGCGCAACCGCGCGCGCGGCATTGAGCTGGTCGAGCGCACTTGCCGCGTCGACGTTCGTCGACGTGCCGGCGGGCGTCGGCGTGGTGCCCGGTGTCGGTGACGTGGCGGCCGTCGCCGGAGTGACCAGCGCTGCCGAGGCCGCGGCGCCGACGTCGCTTCCGCCGCCGCAGGCCGCCAGCAACAGGCCGAGCAGAGCCGCACTCCCGGCGCGCAGGCCGCGCCACGACGCGTCGCGGACATCCGGGCTGCAAGGGTCCGAGGGCGGGCGATGGCGGCGGGCAGTCTGCATCCGCCAATGGTCGGGCTTTTGGCGCGGCCGTGGCTTCACGGCCGACGAGCGGTCGGCCACCGGCGAAGGCTGGCACGAGTGCAAGTCCGAGGCGTAAATTCCGACCGAACAACGTCCGGCGCCGCAGCCGAAGACAACGAGGCGATGCGCGGCGCCCTCCAGGTCGACCCGTTGGGAGAACTTCATGCGTGCTTCGTTGCATCGTTCGGTATTCGTGGCGCTGGCGCTGGTTGCCGGCGCGGCGCTCGCCCAGCAGCCGGCGACGCCGGCGGCGGACGCTGCGCCGCCGCCGGCCGGCTATCGGCCCGGGCCCGGAATGATGGGCGGATATGGTTCCGGCTACGGGCCGGGTTACGGTCATGGCCCCGGTTACGGTTAC
>CAADGM010000056.1 GCA_900696535.1 uncultured Planctomycetota bacterium | reverse complement strand
GCGGACGCGGTGGCTGTGATGTACGCCGGACGCGTCGTCGAGCACGGCGAGGCGGCCGAGGTGCTTGACCGCCCGTTTCACCCGTACACACAGGCGCTGCTCGACTGCGTCACTCGGCTGCATGCGATGTCGCCCGACGACCGCCGCCAGCGCCTGCCCGTTATACCTGGCGACGTGCCCGAAGGTGTGCGGCGGCCGGCGGGCTGCCCGTTCCATCCCCGGTGCCCCGTGGGAGAAGGCGACCCGCTCTGCCGGTCCGCGGTCCCGGGGCTGGAGCCACGATCGCCGGGCCGCTCAGTTGCCTGCTGGAAGGCCGGGGTGAGCGCGGACCAGGCCGGATGACGGTCGAAGCATGGCGACGTGGCGCGGCCGTCTGGCGGGCCTATAATGCCCGGCATGATCGCAGTCCCGACCGGCTGGCTCTCGATCGCCGTGATCATCGCGACGCTCGCGCCGCTTGCGCAGGAACCCAAGTACCGCGAGCGGCAGGTGCTCGACCCCGAAGAAGGGGAGTGGGTGGACCAGCCCGTGGTGCCGGAGACCGGCGCGCCGGCGGGCGAACTTGACGAGGCCCGGCGGCTGATCGCCGAGGGCCAGCCCGGCAAGGCCCGGCCCCTGCTCAAGAAGTGGATCAAGGAGAACCCGGACTCCGAGCGGATCGACGAGGCGGAGTTCCTGGTCGGCGAGACATACTTCGAATCGAAGGACTACTGGCGCGCCGTCGAGAAGTACCAGTTGGTCGCCGACAGCACGAGCGGCGAGCTCTTCAACCTCGCGCAGGGCCGCTGCATCGACGTGGCCCGGGCGTTTCTTGCGGGTGAAAAGCGGATCGTGCTCTATGTGCTCCGCTTGCCCGCCTACGACGACGGGGTCGAGATCCTCGACCGCGTCTGGCAGCGAGCCCCGGGCTCGCGCCTCGGCGAGCTGGCCCTGCGCCTGCGGAGTGACTTCTTCTTCGAGCGCGGCGAGATGCAGATCGCCCAGGACGAGTACGCCAACCTGGCCCGGCAGTACCCGAGCGGCCGCTACGTGCAGTTGGCGATGGTGCGCTCGGCGGAGGCGGCCGAGGCGAGCTTCCCCGGCGTCCCGTATGACGACCAGTCGCTCATCGACGCCGACGAGCGCTATCGTCAGCTCCAGGACACGTTCCCGGCGCTGGCCGCCCGCGAGAATGCCGCCGCGCGCCGCGACGGCATCCGGGAGAAGCGCGCCGAGAAGGACCTCTACGTGGCTCAGTGGTACGAGAAGACCCGGCAGCTTGACGCGGCCAAGTTCTATTACCGCCGCATCCTGACCGACTGGCCCGGCACGCTCGGCGAGGCCCAGGCCCGGGCGCGGCTGCGGGCGATGGGCGTCGAGTCCGGGCTGCCCGGCGAGGATCGCGGAGAAACCCAGGAGCGCGGATCGTGACCCGCAACGTTCTATGGCTCGCGCTGGGCCTGTCGCTTTTCGTCCAGACGGGGTGCGGTTATCGCGCGGGAGGGCCGTATCGGACGGACGTGCAAACCGTGTACGTGGACATGTTCGGCTCGAAGGAGTTCCGCCGGGACCTCGAATTCCAGCTCACCGAGGCGGTCAAGAAGCGCATCGGCAGCGATACGCCTTATCGGCTCGCCCCGCGGGAGAAGGCGGATACGATACTGACGGGTGAGGTGCTGGAGGTCCGGCAGGCGGCGTTCGCCGAGGATTTCCGCTCCCGCCAGCCGCGGGACAAGCAGACCACGCTGGCCGTGCGCATGCAGTGGCGCGACCTGCGAAGCGGAAAGATGCTGGCGGACGTTCCGGTGCAGCTTGCCGCGGTCGACACCCTGCCGCCCGCGGGCGAGAGCGACCGGTTTGCCGAGAACCGCGTGGTCGACGCGATGGCCCGGCAGATCGTGGCCCGGATGTACGAGGACTGGTGACCGGCGCCCGGGCCGGCCCCGCAGGCGGCGGCCGATAGGCCCGGGCGGGCTTACCTCGGTCGACCGTCCAGGATTGATCTATGCCCGAAGAGAACAACGGCAACCGGCCGCGCAGTGGTGGTGAGGGCGGCGGCCCCCCGCGCCCGCCCGTGCGCATGTCGCGCGGCATCTTCAGTTGGGTGATCATCGTCGGTCTCGGGCTGGTGTTCCTGATCATGCTCCAGCAGAGCATGAACCGGACGAACAAGATCGACATCACCAAGTTCTGGACACACGTCGAGAACGGGCAGATCGCCAAGGTCGTCATCCGCGAGGACTCGATCATCGGCGAATTCTTCGAGCCCCCGGCCAACGCGCCCCCGGGCATGAAGACCTTTGAGGTGACCTACCTCAAGGTGGCCGACAAGATCGAGGACCTCCGCAAGCAGATCAACGAGAAGAGCCCCAAGCGCGTCGAGATCGCCAGCGAACCGAGCAGCAACCTGTTCATGAACATCATGCTCTCGTTCATCCCCTGGCTGATCCTCTTCGGCATCATCTGGTTCCTGCTCTTCCGCCAGCTTCGCCAGAGCGGGGGCGGGCCGGGCATGCTCGGCAATTTCGGCCGCAGCCGGCACCGCGTCATGACCAAGGAGCACACCAACGTCACCTTCGCCGACGTGGCCGGCGTGGAGGAGGCCAAGGAAGAGGTCTTCGAGATCGTCGAGTTCCTCAAGAACCCCAAGCGCTTCGCCCGGCTGGGCGGGCGCATTCCGCGCGGCGTGCTGCTGGTCGGTGACCCGGGCTGCGGCAAGACGCTGCTGGCCAAGGCCATCGCCGGCGAGGCCGAGGTGCCGTTCTTCTCGATCTCCGGCTCGGATTTCGTGGAGATGTTCGTCGGGGTGGGCGCCTCGCGCGTGCGCGACCTGTTTCGCCAGGCCAAGGAAAACTCGCCCTGCATCATCTTCCTCGACGAGATCGACGCAGTCGGTCGTCGTCGCGGCATGGGCTACAACGGCGGGGGGCACGACGAGCGCGAGCAGACGCTCAACGCGATCCTGGTCGAGATGGACGGGTTCGACAGCAACGACCAGGTGATCGTCATCGCCGCCACGAACCGGGCCGACGTGCTCGACCCGGCCCTGATCCGGCCCGGCCGCTTCGACCGCCAGGTGTACGTGCCGTTGCCCGACGTGAAGGGGCGCTTCGAGATTCTCAAGGTCCACGCCCGCAAAGTGAAGATCCAGCCGCCCTTGGAGCCCAAGCTGCACCGGATCGCGCGCGGGACGCCGATGTTCAGCGGGGCGGACCTCGCGGCGATCATCAACGAGTCGGCCCTGCTGGCCACGATGGCCGGCAAGGACGCCATCGAACTGGAGGACCTCGAAGAAGCCCGCGACAAGGTCCGCTGGGGTCGCGCCAAGCGCAGCCGCGTGATCGACGAGAAGGAGCGCGTCCTGACCGCCTACCACGAGGCCGGCCACGCGCTGGTGCAGTGCCTCCTCAAGGATGCCGACCCGGTGCACAAGGTCAGCATCATCCCGCGCGGCCCGTACGGCGGAGCCACGTTCTCGCTGCCCGAGAAGGACCGCCAGACGTACAGCCGGGCGTATATCGAGGCCACGCTACGCGTCCTGTGCGCCGGCCGCATCGCCGAGGAGATGCTCGGCTACGACGTGAACAGCGGGGCGTCGAGCGACATCCGGCAGGTGACTTCCCTGGCTCGCACGATGATCACGGAGTGGGGGATGAGCGAGCGGCTCGGCTTCGTGTACTACGGCGACGAGCAGATCTCGGGCCGGCCGCGCTTCGACTTTGGCCAGGGCAAGGAGTTCTCCGAGCAGACCGCCCAGATCATCGACGAGGAAGTGAAGAAGATCGTCGATGCAGGGTATGCCGACGCGCGGCGGGTCCTGCTGGAGCACCGCGACAAGCTCGAGGCGATCGCGCAGGCGCTGCTGAAGTACGAGACGCTCAGCGGGGAGGAAGTGCGGGCGCTGATGGCCGGCGAGGCGCTCGACAAGCCCACCGTCGCCGACCTGATCACCCAGGAAGCCGAGCGGCGCGGGGCCGAGGCCATCCTGGCCCGCCCGGTCAAGAAGCCATCCAGCGACGCCGAAGCCGGGCCGCTGCCCAGCCCGGCGTAGCCGGCGCCCGGCAGCGACGCCGGCTCACTCGCACGAGGCGTCGCGGTCCGCGGGTCGCGACGTCAGCTATGGCTTCCGGGGCAGGCGCGGGCCTCGGCGGGCTTGATGCCTTCGATCACCACGTACGCACCTTCGACCCAGGGCTCCTTCGTGGGCTTCGTGATGGTCCGGTTGATCTCCTCGCGGGACATGCCCTTCTCCTCGGCGAAGTGCTTCAGCTCCTCGACCGAGACCTCCTGCATGACCAGCTTGCCTTGGACCATCGCCTTGTGTCCGATCGCCTCGACTGGCACGCGGCCCATCTCGTCCTTGTCGTAGACGAACCAGACCTTGACGATCTTGTCGGTCTTGTCCTTCTGGTCGGACAACTCGATCCAGCAGCCGGACCCCGGGCACACCGCCGTGATGTACCCCTCGACGCAGACCATCTTGCCTTCGAGCTGCGCCGTCTGGTCGAGCACTTTGTCCACCTTCATGGTGGGGGGCTTGCCTTCGACCTTCTCGCCGAACACGGCCTTGTTCCCACCGGCCTGGCAACCCGCGAGGAGAATCAGGGACACGACACTGGACACGAGAATCGCGCGGCGCATGAGCAGTCGCCTCCTTCGGTACTGCCCGGTCAGGACCGCGCGGCACGGCCGCGTCCAGCTACCGGGCTGGCTCGCAAGATTGCAAGGATACCGGCATGTCCGCTGAGCGCCAATCCGGCGGGCCCGCTAGGCGTTCATGTCCTTCCAGCGCTTGGCCATCTGGCCGAAGATCGCCAGGGCGATCGTGGCGACCACGCCCACGGCTGCGAACGGGACCCAGACGGCGTACTGCGGGTTGTAGGTGTCCCACAGCAGCCGCGTGGCCGCCACCGCGTCCAGTCCGCTCCATTCCATGAGCTGCGTGAACGCCTCAGTGCGCTTCAGCCCCACCGCCGCTTCGAGCGAGGCGACGCGTCCGTCCCATGGCGCGGCCAGCCGCTCGGGCATGGTCTCGGCGATGTAGCGCAGGGCGAGAACGGCCTTCTCGCCGTAGTGGCCGTAGAGGTAGCCGGCCATGTGCGAGCCGATGTAGCCGCCCACGCCGACGGGGATGTTCACGTAGCCCAGGTAGAGCCCCTTCTTGCCCGGCGGGGCGATCAGGCCGAGGTACTCGTTCTTCTTCGGGCCGGTGAGCATCTCGCCGATCGAGAAGAAGATGATGCCCAGGGCCAGGATCCAGCCGCTGCTGGTCAGGCCTGCGACCAGGATACCGCCCGTCGCGACCGTCATGCCGATCAGCATGGCGCTGAGCGTCCGCATGTTCCGCACCAGCCACGACATGACGATCATGAAGCAGACGATGAAGCCCGCGTTGAGGTTGAGCAGCATCTGCTGCTTGATCTGGTCGCCCCGGGGCGTGTGCTCGACGAGCGTGTTGTACGCGCCGGTTGGCAGCCACGAGATCGCCGCGGCCAGTCCGGAGCTGTCCACCCAGTCGACGATGAAGTTCGGGTGCAGGTCCCAGAGCTGGTACATCATCAGCCAGAAGCCGGACATGATCAGCAGCCAGGTGATCAGGCGCGGCTCGAAGATGTTCACGATCGTGCGGACGAAGACGGTGAGCGGGTTGCCGGTCTTGTCGGCGCCGCTGGGCACGTCCTTGAAGCACAGAAGCAGCAGGAGGTTGCAGGCCGTGAACCCGGCCGAGCACAGGAACAGCAGCCGCCAGTGTGCATAGCCGCGCTCCGACGCGTCGGGCGGGAAGATGAGGGCCGAGACAAACGGCCCGACGATGCCCCCGATGTTGACCACCCAGTAGAAGATGCCCCAGCCGACGGACGAATTCGCCTTGGTGAGGTTCTGCGCGATCGAGCCCTGAATGCTGGGCTTGAAGAACGCCGTGCCCGTCGCCAGAACCATGACGGCGGCGAAGAACGACCAGTAGTCGCGCATGAACGCCATCAGGACGTAGCCGATCATGTTCATGACGATCGAGACGGCCATCGTGCGCTTGAAGCCGTAGCGATCGGCGAAGCCGCCCGTGAACATGGGCAGGATCGACTGGAAGATGAACCACCACGCGTAGATCGTGCCCTTGTGGGCGGCGGTCAGGTGCAGCCCCCCGGGCTCGTCGGCCTGCATGATGTAGATGGGCACGACCACGCGCACCCCGAAGTACGCCAGCCGCTCGAACATCTCGATGCTGTTGAGCACCCAGAAGGCCGGACCGAAGCTGGGCTTGCCCGGCGCGGATTCGCCGCTCGCGGAAGCGGTGGACGTGGACCCGGTCGAACCGGACGCTCCGGCGCCAGTCGGGACGGACGTGCTCATCGCGGCTCCTCAGTGCCTCACGCTCTTGCCCCGTAACCCCTGAGCCCCTCAGCTCCTCGGCTCCTCAACGCCTACCCATTGATCACCCGCCCGTGCACCCCCAGTGCCGCCTCCTTGAGGCACTCGGCCAGCGTGGGGTGCGCGTGTGAGCAGCGGGCCAGGTCCTCCGCCGATGCGCCAAACTCGATCGCGACCGCGGCTTCGGCGATCAGGTCGCCGGCTCGCGGGCCGAGGATGTGCACACCGAGGATGCGATCCGTCTGGGCGTCGGCGAGGATCTTCACGCGGCCGTCGATGTGTCCCAGTGAGCGGGCCCGGCCGTTGGCCCGGAAGTGGTAGGTGCCCACCTTGTAGGCCCGTCCGGCTTCCTTGAGCTGCTCCTCCGTCTTGCCGACGGCGGCGATCTCGGGTTCCGTGTAGCACACGCCCGGGATCGCGTCGTAGTTGACGTGGCCGTAGCCGGTGACGATGAACTCGGCGCAGGCCACGCCCTCGTCCTCGGCCTTGTGGGCCAGCATCGGCCCGCGAATCACGTCGCCGATGGCGTAGATGCCCGGGGCGGCGGTGCGGAAGTGGTCGTCAACCGGGATGCGCCCGCGCTCGTCCAGCCGAATCCCGACGCTCTCCAGCCCCAGGTCGTCCGTGCAGGGCGCTCGGCCCACGCTGAGCAGTACGCGGTCGCACGCGATCGGCTCGCGTCCTTCGCACGTGACCACGCACTTCTTGCCGTCGCGGCGAGCGCCTGTGACGCGGACGCCCAGCTCGAACTCCAAACCCTGGCGGGTCAGCAGCTTGAGGGCCTCCTTGGCGATCTCCGCGTCCATACCGGGCAGGATGCGGTCGAGATACTCGAGCACGGTGACCTTCGCCCCGAGCCGGCACCAGACCGACCCGAGTTCGAGGCCGATGTAACCGGCGCCGATGACGACCAGGTGCTTGGGGACTTCGCTGTAGCCGAGCGCCTCGGTGCTGGTCCCGACACGGTCGCCGTCGAGCTCGACACCGGGCAGGGGGGCCGACTTGCTGCCGGTGGCGATGATGACGTGGCGTGCCTGCATGGAAACCGTACTGCCCGCGGCCGCCTCCCCTTCGTGCCTTCGTGCTTCCGTGCCTTCGTGCCTGCTCGAGAGAACATCCACGCGCCCTGGCCCCACGATCCGGCCGTGGCCCTGGTAGCGCGTGATCTTGTTCTTCTTGAACAGCGCCTCGACGCCGGCGGTCAGGCCGCTGACGATCTTGTCCTTGCGCTTGAGCATGTCGCCCAGGTCAAGATCGACACCCTTCACTTTGACGCCGTGCTCGCGAAGTGACTCGCGGGCCGCGTGGTAGCGCTCGGAGGATTCGAGCAGCGCCTTGGAGGGGATGCAGCCGATGCGCAGGCAAGTCCCGCCCAGGGCCGGCTCCTTCTCCACGCAGGCCACGTTCAGACCGAGCTGCGCGGCGCGGATGGCGGCGACGTAGCCGCCGGGCCCGGCACCGATGACGACCAGGTCATGTTGGTGCATGAGAGACTCCGACAGTCAGGGGAGCGTGCGGCGCTTACCCCTGGTTGAACGCCCGCTCGACGAAGCCGGTGTCGACGTCCCCCCGCATGAAGTCCGGGTGCTCGAAGATCGCGCGGTGGATCGGGATCGTGGTCTTGATCGGGCCGATGACGAACTCGCCAAGCGCTCGTGACATGGCCGCGATCGCCTCGCCGCGCGAGGCCCGGTGAACCAGGAGCTTGGCGATCAGCGAGTCGTAGTAGGGGCTGACCGTGTAGCCCGCGTGGGCGTGCGTGTCCAGGCGCACGCCGGGGCCGCCCGGCGCGACGAATTCGGTGATCTTCCCCGGCGAAGGACGGAACCCGTTGTCCGGATCCTCCGCGTTGATCCGGCACTCGATCGCGTGCCCGAACTGCGGGATGTCTTCCTGCTTGAGCTTCAGGGGCTCGCCCGCCGCGATCCGGATTTGCCACTGCACCAGGTCCAGCCCGGTGACCAGCTCGCTGACGGGGTGCTCGACCTGGATCCGCGCGTTGACCTCGATGAAGTAGAAGTTCTCCTCCTGGTCCACCAGGAACTCGCACGTGCCGGCCGAGTAGTAGCCGGCCGTCCGGGCGAGGCGCACCGCCGCCTCGCAGAGCTTGCGCCGCGTGCGCGGGGAGATGTGGGGCGAGGGCGACTCCTCGACCAGCTTCTGATGGCGGCGCTGGAGCGAGCAGTCGCGCTCCCAGAGGTGGACGATGTTGCCCCGGGGGTCACCCAGGAGCTGCACCTCGACGTGCCGCGGGCGCTCGATGAGCTTCTCGATGTACAGGCTGCCATCCTTGAAGGCGGCCTCGGCCTCGGCCCGGGCCTGGCGGAAGAACGTGCGCAGCGTGGCCTCGTTGTGCGCGGCACGCATGCCCCGGCCGCCGCCGCCCGCCGCCGCCTTGATCATGACCGGGTAGCCGACCTTCTCGGCCATGGCGACGGCCTCGTCCTCATTCTCGACGGCGCCCTGGCTGCCCGGGACCGTGGGGACCTTGGCCTGCTTGGCCAGCTTGCGCGCCGCGACCTTGTCGCCGAGGGCTCCCATCGATTCCACGCTCGGCCCGATGAACTCGATCCGGCAGTCACGGCACATCTGCGCGAAGCGGGCGTTCTCGGCCAGGAAGCCGTAGCCCGGGTGGATAGCCTGCACGTCGGCGATCTCGGCGGCCGAGATAATCGCGGCCGCGCTGAGGTACGACTGGGCGGACGACTCGGGCCCGATGCAGATGACGTCGTGCGCGAGGTTGAGATAGGCGGCGTCGCGATCGGCCTTGGAGCAGATGGCGATAGCCTGCACGCCCAAGTCGCGGCAGGCGCGGATGATCCGCAGCGCGATCTCGCCACGATTGGCCACCAGGATGCGTGTGAACATCGGCGCTGTGCCCCCGGCCTCAGGCCGGCTCGATGGCGAAGAGCGGCTGGTCGAACTCGACGGCTTCCGCGTTGCGCACCAGGACGCGCGAGACGCGGCCCGAGACCTCCGCCTTGATCTCGTTGAACACCTTCATCGCCTCGATGAGGCACACGATCGTGTTCGGGTTCACCACCGACCCGGGTTGGACGAACGGCGCTGCGCCCGGTTCGGCGGACACGTAGAACGTGCCCACCATCGGCGACCGGATGATGACCTCGTTGCTCGCCGGCGCGGCCGCGGCCGGAGGGGTGCCAGACGGCTGGGTCGCCACGGCAGCGGGCGATGCAGCGGGCATCACGGGGGCGGGGACGGGCGCGAGCCCCGTCGCGATGACCGGCTGCCCGCGGCGCATCAGGATGTGTGTCTCGCCGTCACGCAGTTCCAGGCGGCTGAGGTCGTTGCCGACCATGAGCTCGATCAGGGCCTTGATCTGGTCCACGTCTATTGCCATGGGGTCTCGCCGTGGGCGGCCGCCTCGCGGAGGCGACCCGCCAGGAATCTCCAATTCACACCGTCGTGGGGAGGGACGAGAGAACCTCGTGACCCGTTTCCGTCACGAGCACGTCATCCTCGATCCGTGCTCCGCCGACGCCCGGAATGTAGATGCCGGGCTCGATCGTGACAACCATGCCGGGCCGCAGCACGTCCTTCGACTTCCGCCCGACGCGCGGCCCCTCGTGCACGCGCAGGCCGAAACCGTGCCCCAGCGCGTGGTTGAACTCCTTGCCGTAGCCCGCCTTGGTGATCAGCCGGCGGGCGACGGCGTCAACCGACGCGGCCTTCGCGCCCGGCCGCACCGCCTCAATCGCCGCGTCATGGGCCTGGCGGACGACATCGGTGATCGTCCGGTACTCCGGGAGCACCGCGCCGGTCCAGAACACGCGCGTCAGGTCCGAGCAGTACCAGTCCACCTGTGCTCCCCAGTCGATCAGCACCGGCTCGCTGTCCATCCAGCGCCGATCCCCCGAGTCGTAGTGTGGCAGCGACGAGTTCGGGCCGAAGGCCACGATGGTCGGGAACGACGGCCCCTGCGCGCCCCGCCGGCGCATCTCGAACTCGATCTGCGCGGCGACCTCACGCTCGGTCACGCCGGGGCGAATCCACTTGCGCACGGCCTTGAAGGCTTCTTCCGCGACGTGGATGGCCCGGCGGATGCGGTCGATCTCGCCGGGGGTCTTCTGCATCCGGAGTGGGCGGATCGGGTCGTCGGTCGCAAGCAGCCGGGCCGGGCGGATCAGCTTGCCCAGCTCGTTGAACTCGCGAACCGACACCTGGTCCGGGTTGAAGCCGATCCGGCGGACGCGCAGCCGCTTGATCTCCTTGGCGTTGGCCTCCGGCCCGCGCACCTTGCGGAGGACTTTGCGGGCGTAGGGGGCCTCGCGCGTCGCCGCTTCGTCGAACCGACCGTCGGTCAGCAGCACCACGTGGTCCGCCGTGAGGACTACGGACCCGTCTTCGCCGCTGAAACCCGTCAGCCAGTACTGGTCCATCCGGTCGTGGACGAAGTACGCGTCCAGCTTGCGCCGGGTCAGCGTGTCTCGAACGGACGCGAGGCGCGCAGCATAGGGCTCGGGTACGGACGCCCGGGAAATGGCCATGACTCGCCTCCTTCTCGGACCGCGCGGTCGGAGGGTGCGGGCAGGATAATCCCCCGCCGCCGGGCAGGCCACTCGGGTAGGGCCCGGCTGTCCGGAGATCGCCAGGCCGGCGACTTGCCCCGTTGACCACCCCCGCCCGATGGACTATCCTGCGTGGCTCGGCTGTATGCCGCTCAGGCCCGCGGAGGCTGCGCGGCGAGAATGCGAGGGTGTCATGGCCCGCGAGTGTGCGTTCACAGGCAAGAAGACGGTCTTCGGCGGGCAGATCACGCGCCGCGGAAAGGCCAAGTACCTCGGCGGCGTGGGTCGCAAGGTCACCGGCCACAGCAGCCGTAAGTTCAAGCCCAACATCCAGAAAGTGCGCGCCGTGATTGAGGGGCGCGTGTGCCGGATTCGCGTCAGCGCCAAGGCGATCCGCATGGGCCTGATTACCAAGCCGGTCAGGCGTGACTGGAAGCCCGCACCGGCCGCCGAATAGCCTCAGCGCATGAGCCAGCCGATCGACGAGTCCGTCGTTCGCCGCATCGCCAAGCTCTCGCGGCTCAATCTCACCGACGACGAAGTGCGGCTCTTCCGGGGGCAACTGGGCGACATCCTGGCCTACGTGGAGCAGCTTCGCGCCGTGGACACGGCGGGGATCGAGCCGCTCGCGCATCCCCTGCCGCTGACGAACGTGATGCGGGACGATGACCCGGCCCCGTTCGACAACGTCGACGCCGCCCTGGCCAACGCCCCGCTCCGCGAAGGGCGCTTCTTCAAGGTCCCTGCGGTACTGGACCCCGGCGCCGGGGCCTGACCGCGCGGCACGGCATCCTTGCAAGCCGCGGCCGCTTGCCCGCCCGCTCCATTCCCCGGACACTGAACAGCAGCTCGGCCCGGACGAGTGGCCCTCGACAGGGAGCGCGATGACCGCTTCGGATTCAGCGCTGGTGCTCGCGGCTGACGTCGCCGCTGGTCGCCGATCTGCCGTCAGCATCTGCGAGGCGGCCCTGGCTCGCGTGGCGACGCTCGACGGGCGCCTCTCCGCGTTCCTGGAGGTGACGGCGGAGCACGCGCGACGGCGGGCTAGCGCGATCGACGCCGATGTGGCCGCGGGGCGACCCGTCGGGCCGCTCGCGGGCGTGCCCGTCGCGGTGAAGGACAACATCTGCACCACGTTCGGGCGGACGACCTGCGGATCGAAGATGCTCGCGAGCTACGCCTCGCCCTTCGACGCGACCGTCGTCGAGCGGATCGAGCGGGCCGGCGGCATCATCATCGGCAAGACCAACCTCGACGAGTTCGCGATGGGCTCGTCGACCGAGAACAGCGGCTACTTCCCGACCCGCAACCCCTGGGACACGGAACGCGTACCGGGTGGCTCGTCGGGTGGATCGGCGGCGGCGGTCGCGGCCGACATGGTCCCGCTGGCGCTCGGCTCCGATACTGGCGGGTCCATTCGCCAGCCCGCTTCGCTCTGCGGGATCGTCGGGCTCAAGCCGACGTACGGTCGGGTGTCGCGCTACGGCCTGGTCGCGTACGGCTCGAGCCTGGACCAGGTGGGGCCGCTCGCCCGCACCGTGGGCGATGCGGCCCTGATGCTGGCGGTGCTGGCCGGCCGCGATCCGCACGACTCGACCAGCGCGGAACAGCCCGTGCCCGACTATGTGGCGGCCCTCGACGACGCACACCTGGCGGATTTGGCGCCGCGCTTGCGGATCGGCGTGCCGCGCGAGTACTTCGCGGCCGGACTGGACGACGAAACCCGCGCGGCGGTGGAGGCGGCGCTGGACGTGTACCGGCGGCTCGGCGCGAAGACCATCGAGATCTCGCTGCCGCACTCGCCGTACGCGGTCGCGACGTACTACCTGGTGGCGACCGCGGAGGCGTCCAGCAACCTGGCGCGCTTTGACGGCGTTCACTACGGCCATCGCACGCCCCGCCCCAAGGACATCGTCGATCTCTACAGCTCCTCGCGCGACGAGGGCTTCGGCGCCGAGGTCAAGCGGCGCATCATGCTCGGCACGTTCGCGCTGTCGGCCGGCTACTACGACGCGTACTACAACCAGGCGCTGAAAGTCCGCCGGCGGATCAAGGACGACTTCGACGCGGCCTTCGCGCAGTGCGACATCATCGCCGGGCCTACCTCGCCCACGCCCGCCTTCCGTCTGGCCGAGAAGACCGCCGACCCGCTCCAGATGTACCTGGCGGATATCTATACGATCGCTGCGAACCTGGCGGGCGTGCCGGCCGTCTCGATTCCGTGTGGGCTCTCGCAGGGCGGCTTGCCCATCGGCCTGCAACTGATGGCGCCGCTGTTCGAGGAGGTCCGGTTGCTCCAGGCCGCGCGGCTCCATGAGCGCGAGACCGACTGGCACCAGCGGCGGCCAGCGATCGTTGCGGCGGCGTGACGCGCCCGACTCACTCGGACGACGGCGCCGCGCGTCCGACTCGGCTTACGACGCTTCGAGGTTATCCGTGTCACTTGCCCTGGCCCGAACGAAGATCGTCGCGACGCTCGGCCCCGCCTCCTCGACGCGGGAAGTCATCGCCCGCCTCATGGACGCCGGCGCAGACGTCTTTCGCCTGAACTTCAGCCACGGCGACCTGGAGACGCACGGGCGCACACTGGCAGTGATTCGCGAGCTGGCGGCCGAGCGATCCGAGCCCATCGCCGTGCTCGGCGACCTCTGCGGGCCGAAGATCCGCCTGACCGAGTTGGTCGGCGACTCGGCGCTCCTTGCGGCCGGCGCCGCGGTCGCCCTGACGCGCGGTCCTGGGCCGAGCGCGGCCGAGCGCCTGCGCGTCTCGTACGACCGGATCGTGGAAGACGTCCAGGTGGGGCAGCGCGTGTTCATCGATGACGGCCTCGTTCGGCTGGTGGTTCGCGAGCGCCGCCAGGACGAGTTGATCTGCGAGGTCGTCGTGGGCGGGGTCGTACGCAGCCGCAAGGGCGTGAACCTGCCCGACAGCCGGCTCTCCACGCCGGCCCTGACCGAGAAGGACCGCGTCGACGCCACCTGGGCGGTGCGTAGTGGGCTCGACTACCTGGCCCTGTCCTTCGTCCGACAGCCCGATGACCTCTACGAGCTCAAGCGACTGCTCAAGTCGCTCGGCAGCAGCCTGCCGGTCGTCGTCAAGATCGAGAAGACGGAGGCGCTGGACCACTTGAGCGAGCTGCTCGACCACGCCGGCGGGGTGATGGTGGCCCGCGGAGACCTGGGCGTCGAGACGGACGTCTGGCGCGTGCCGCTGATTCAGAAGGAGATCGTGCAGCGCTGTCGGCGGCAGGGCGTCCCGGTGATCGTCGCCACGCAGATGCTCCAGAGCATGATGGACAACCCGATGCCCACGCGGGCGGAGGTGAGCGACGTCGCCAACGCGGTTCTCGACCAGGCCGACGCCGTCATGCTCTCGGGCGAAACGGCCGCCGGCCGCTACCCGGTCGAGGCCGTCGAGATGATGAGCCACGTCGTGTCGGCCGCGGCGGAGTACCTCGACAAGCAGCCGCGGCACTCCCGGCGCGATGACCTGCCGTATTACTTCCGAACGCCCGCGGCACTGGCCCACGCGGCGGCGCGCGCAGCGCTGGACCTGAGCGTTCGGCTGGTGGCCGTATGGTCGGCGACGGGGACGACCGTGCGCCTGGTGGCACGCCATCGCCTGCCCATGCCGGTGGTCGGGCTGACGCACGACGAGCGGACCTGGCGGCGGATGAACCTGCTGTACGGCGTGGTCCCGGTGCGGACCGAGCCGACCGAGAATCCGGCGGAGCTCATCTCGCGCGTGGACTCGATCCTGATGCGCAGCGGGCTTGTGGTCGAGGGCGACCAGATTGTCGTGGTGGGCTCCACGGCGCCGCTGAGCCCGGGGGAGACGAACGTCGTGCTCGTGCATCGCGTTGAGGCGTAGCCCGGCCTGCGGCTGGATCGCCCTTCGACCGGGCGCGCACGTTGCCCTGTCACCGCCTGCCCCGGCGTGCTATGCTCAGTTGAGGATCCGCCAACTCTCCGCGTCGGCGCCGCGCTGCGGCCTGCGCAAGGAACTCTGATGAGCACGCGCCCCGAGTCGATTATTCCGCTGCTCCAGAAGATGGAGTCGCTGGGAGCCAGCGACCTGCACCTCAAGACCGGCGTCCCCCCATGCTACCGCATTGGTGGTGAGCTTCGACGGACGAGCATGGCGCCGTTCGAGGTGAACAGCCGCGACATCGAGCGGCTGATGGAGCCCATCATTCCCGAGCACCGCAAGGGCATCTGGGAGGAGAAGGGCGGGCTGGACTTCGCCTTCAACCTGCCGAACGGCGACCGGTTCCGGATCAACATCCTGCGCTCGTGCGACCAGATGCACACCGCGATTCGCCGGGTCAAGGGTCGCGTGCCCAGCTTCGAGGAGCTGCGGCTGCCCCCGATCTACAGGAAACTGGCCGAGGAGACGTTCGAGGGGATCATCATCGTGTGCGGCGTGACGGGCTGCGGAAAGAGCACGACCCAGGCGGCGATGATCGACCACATCAACGAGTTGCAGTCGGTCAACATCATCAGCGTGGAAGACCCGATCGAGTACACCTTCAAGCCCAAGAAGGCCATCGTCAGCCAGCGCGAGATCGGACTGGACGTGCCCAACTTCGCCGAGGCCCTGCGCCACGCGGTCCGGCAGGACCCGGACATCATCTTCATCGGCGAGACGCGCGACCGGGAGACGCTGCTGGCGGCGCTGCAGGCCGCCGAGACGGGCCACCTGGTGTTCTGCACGCTGCACACGGCCGACGCGATGCAGGCCCTGGGCCGCATCCTCGAGTTCTTCCCCGCCGACCAGCACGCCTTCATCCGCAGCTCGCTGGCCAACACCCTCAAGGCCATCTGCGCGCAGCGGCTGGTTCCGGCCATCGATCCGGCGATCTCCCGGGTGCCGGCGACCGAAGTGCTGCTGGGCGACGCGGTGGTTCGCGAGAAGATCCGCGAGGGCGGCGACACCGACATCCCCGAGATCATCGCCGGCTCAACCGACGTGGGCATGCGCAACTTCACGCACTCGCTGGTCGAGTTGATCGAGCAGGGGCTCGTCTACACGGACATCGCCATGGAGTACGCCCCCAGCCGCGAGGCCCTCAAGAGCCGCCTCACCGGAATCAAGACCAGCGCCCAGACGCTCGTGCACCGCATTAAGCGCGGCGGCGGTCCGGGCTAGCGCACGCGCCGTGCGTTCGTAGCGTTGGACCCCCGTGTCCGACGGCCAGTCGGGGTGCGGCGAACGTCGGACGCGGAGGTCCGACGCTACTCATCGGACTCGGGGGGCTGACGCTACTCGTTGGACATGGGGGGGTTGACTCTCCTGCCGGGCCAGGCCGCCTGTCCCCAGCAACTTGCTCTCGTCTTCGTGTTGTTCGTGTCCTTCGTGGTAAGCGTGACCTTGGTGTCCTTCGTGGTGAGTGTCTGCTTCATCGCTGCCATGCTCACTCGGCCAGGCTCTCGACACTCGGGCACGTGCAGAAGAGGTGCCGGTCGCCGTGAACGTTGTCCACCCGTCCGACCGCGGGCCAGAACTTGTGCGCGCGAACCCACGGCGCCGGGAAGGCGCCTTGCTCGCGGGGGTAGGGTCGGCCCCACTCCGTTCCGGCGACGGACGCGGCGGTGTGCGGCGCGTGCTTGAGGGGGTTGTTGTCCCGCGGCAGCTTGCCGGCCTCGATGTCGCGGATCTCCTTGCGGATCGCGATCAGCGCGTCGCACAGGCGATCGAGCTCGGCCTTGGACTCGCTCTCTGTCGGCTCGATCATCAGCGTGCCTGCCACTGGCCAGCTCATCGTGGGCGCGTGGAACCCGAAGTCCATCAGCCGCTTGGCGATGTCATCGATCTCCACACCGGCGCTCTTCTTGAATGCGCGGCAGTCAATGATGAACTCGTGCGCCACGCGGCCGTTGCGGCCGCTGTAGACGACCGGGTAGTGGTCCTTCAGGCGTTGCGCCATGTAGTTGGCGTTGAGAATCGCCACCTGCGTCGCGCGCGTGAGCCCCGCGCTGCCCATCAGGCCGATGTAGACCCAGGAGATTGGCAGAATCGCGCCGGAGCCGATCGGCCCCGCAGCGACAGGGCCGACGCCGCACCGTGACGAAGTGACAAGGTGAGAAGGTGATGACGCGCCGGCATATTGGCCTCCCTGCGTCACTTCGTCGCTTTGTGACCTTGTCGCCAGCGGGTGCTGCGGGAGGAAGTCGCGCAGGTGCTCGGCGACGCAGATCGGCCCCGCCCCGGGCCCCCCGCCGCCGTGCGGGATGCAGAAGGTCTTGTGCAGGTTCAGGTGGCACACGTCGGCGCCGATGTCGCCCGGGCGGCACAGGCCGACCTGGGCGTTCATGTTCGCACCGTCCATGTACACCTGCCCGCCGGCCTCATGCACGATCCGGCACAGTTCGTCGATTCCCTCCTCGAACACGCCGTGCGTCGAGGGGTAAGTGACCATGATGGCCGCGAGCTTGTCCTTGTGCTCGGCGGCCTTGGCCCGCAGGTCGGCCAGGTCGATGTTGCCCCCGCTGTCGCAGGCGACCGCGACGACGCGGCAGCCGGCCATGGTCGCCGAAGCGGGGTTCGTGCCGTGGGCCGAGACGGGGATCAGGCAGACGTCGCGGTGACCCTCGCCGCGCGACTCGTGGTACGCGCGGATCGTCAGCAGACCGGCGTACTCCCCCGCCGCGCCGCTGTTCGGTTGGAGCGAAACAGCCGGCAGGCCTGTGATCTCGGCCAGCCACGCTTCCAGGCTCCGGGCGAAGGCGGCGTAGCCCCGGGTCTGCTCGGCTGGGGCGTACGGATGGATCTGGCAGAACTCCGGCCACGTGACGGGCAGCATCTCACTCGTGCCGTTCAGCTTCATCGTGCACGAGCCGAGCGGGATCAGCGAGTGACACAGCGAGAGGTCGCGCGACTCGAGCCGCTTGATGTAGCGGAGCATCTCGTGCTCGCTGTGGAAGCTGTTGAAGACCGGGTGCGTCAGGTACGCGCTCGTCCGGGCCAGGGGGCCGTGCGTGGTGAGCCCCTTCGCGGCGGCCTGCGTGGCGAGCTGATCGACCTGGAGGCCGGTGTCGCGCCCGCCGTTGAACGCGGCCAGCACCCCGAGCAGATCCTCGCGCGTTGTGGTTTCGTCGAAGCTCAGCCCGAGCGTCCCGTCGTCGTAGGCGCGCAGGTTGATCCGCCGGGCGATTGCCGCGGCGATGACCCCCGTCGCCGACGCGCCGCCGCCGGGCCGGACGCGCAGCGTGTCGAACACTGGTCCGTCGCCAAGCCTCGTGTGGCCGAGCTTCTCCAGGCCGACGATTGCCGCCGCGGTGAACGCCTGAACGCGCTGCGCGATCCGCCGAAGGCCCTGCGGACCGTGATACGCGGCGTACATGCCGGCCATGATGGCGAGCAGGACCTGGGCGGTGCAGATGTTGCTGGTGGCCTTCTCCCGGCGGATGTGCTGCTCGCGCGTCTGGACCGCCAGGCGGTAAGCGATGTTTCCGTGCACGTCCTTTGATACGCCGATGATCCGCCCGGGTACCTGTCGGGCGAACTCGCTGCGGGTCGCCAGGAAGGCCGCGTGCGGCCCGCCGAAGCCCATCGGCACGCCGAAGCGCTGCGCCGAGCCCACGGCGACATCGGCGCCGAACTCGCCCGGGGGCCTGAGCAGTGTGCAGGCGAGCAGGTCCGTCGCAAAGACGACGAGCACGCCGGCGTCGTGCGCGAGTTTCGTGAAGGCGGTGTAGTCGCGGATCACGCCGTCCGTCGCCGGGTATTGCACCAGCGCGCCGAAGAACGTTTTCGAAGCGAAGTCGGCCTTCGCCGGCTCGCCGACGACAACCTCGAATCCCAGCGGCCGGGCGCGCGTTCGCACCACGTTGATGGTCTGCGGGTGGCAGTCCTCGGCCACGAAGAAGCGCCGCCGCTCCTCGTCCCCGCAACGGTGGCACATGGTCATGGCTTCGGCGGCGGCGGTGGCCTCGTCGAGCAGCGAGGCATTGGCCAGCGGCAGGCCGGTCAGGTCGCTCACCATCGTCTGGAAGTTGAGCAGCGCCTCGAGCCGACCCTGGGCGATCTCGGCCTGGTAGGGCGTGTACTGCGTGTACCAGCCGGGGTTCTCGAGGATGTTGCGCTGAATGACCGGCGGGACGATCGTGTCGTAGTAGCCCATGCCGATGAGCGAGCGGAACACCTCGTTCTGGCCGATCATGCCGCGCAGCTCGCGCAGCAGCTCGTGCTCGCCGCGCGGCGGACCGATGCGGAGCGGCTCGCGCCTGAGGATCGCGGCCGGCACGGTCGCAGCGATCAACTCGTCGAGCGTCGCATACCCGAGCGACGCGAGCATCGCGCGGATGTCCTCATCGCGCGGGCCGACGTGGCGGTGGACAAAGGTATCGGAGGGACTCAACAGGCCGACGGGGTCGGGATCGGCGGGCATTCAGCACTCCTCGCTGGGCGGGCGGCGGATCGGGCCGGCAACCCCGGACGCGCCTCGCGCGGCGTCCGCTGTCGGCAACCTGCCGCCCCGCGACGCTTGGCCGGTCGCGCATCGGCGACGGCCAGCGCCAGTGTGCAGATTGTAGCGGGAGGGCCCGTGGGCGGGCACTTCAGCGCCAGCCGGGGTACGCGGCGGCAGGGGCCGACGCGCCGCGCCGCTGACTGCGGCGGGACTGTGCGCGGACGCTGGGCATGCTACGCCCGCAGTGCGTTCGGACCGGGTTGGTACGTGAATGGCTATCGCGCGGGGTTACGATAGGGGACATGGCAGTCGCGGCACGTATGCCCCACGGCCGATAGCCGGGCTGCCAACTCGGCGGCCGGTGCCGCCGAGACGATGGCGGTCTCCAGCGCCGCGGCGGCGGCCTGGCTGGCGGCCATCAAATGCCGGAAACCGTCCGGTCGCCGGAGGGTCTCCTGGTCGTCTTGCAAGCCGCGAAGCAGGCTTTCGAGCCGGGCGGCCTCGGCCGCGGGGACGAGGTCCGGATGGTGCGGCGGGACGGCCCAGCCGGCGTCGCGGATCTCGACCAGGTGGTCGTAGGCGTCCTGCGCCATCGACATGGCTTGAACGAAGGCCGGACGCGGGGCGATTTCCGGAAACGAGGGCGGCACGGCGTCAAGTTCCGCTGGCGTGATCGGCCGCGCCGCCGCCACGCTGGCGAACAAGCCCGGATAGTCGGGCGACGTCCCGGCCAGCCGGAGGAACGCCTCGCCGTCTTGCGTTGACATCTGCCCCAGCATCACGGCGATGAGCGCGCACGCGGCCGGCCCGCGGTGTTTGCCGTGGTGGCAGTGGAGGTAGATCGGGCCCGGCAAGTCCCGGGCCGCCCGTGCGAGAATCGCCGCCGCGTCCGGCCGGATGCCGTCGTAACCGACCGGAACATGCACGTAGCGCATGCTCCGGGCTCGCGCTCGTTCGACGTCGGGCGTCGCTCCGTCGACGGAGATGATCGTCCGCACGCCCAGTTCGCGCAGGGCGTCGAAGCCCGCGTCTCCCTGCGGCATGCTCCCGCTGATCAGCGAGTCCGTAACGCGTTGGACGTTGTGGAGGGCAGGCGGCGCACCGTCGGTGTTTCGGGATGACGCCGGCGTCGGCGCCGTTCGCGGGGCCTGGCACGAGATCGCCGCGCCCACGACGACGAGCAGCAGCGTGGCGACGCGTGGACGGCGGAGCACCGTGTCCCTCCAGTCCCCGTGCTCTTTGCGCGAGAGCAACCCTCGCCTACTTCGCCGTGACCTGGTCGTACGCCGGTCCGTCCATCAGTGCGGCCAGCGGCGCGAGATCCGAGACCTGGACACGGAGCATCCAGCCCTCGCCGAACGGATCGCTGTTGACGAGCCCGGGCTCATCGGCGAGCCGCCGGTTGACCTCGACGACCTGACCCGAAATCGAGGTCTTGAGATCGGCCGTCGCCTTCACGGACTCGATCTCGCCGAAGGGTGTTCCGGCCGTGATCGTCGCGCCGACCTTGGGCAGGTCGACGAAGGTAATGTCGGTGAGCTCGTCGGCGGCGAACTGCGTGATGCCGATGGTCACGGTCTGGCCGTTCGCCTTGAACCATTCGTGCGTCTTCGAGTACTTGCGATCGCTGGGAACCGCCATGCCCGGGCACTCCTTCTGAACCCATGCCGGCCGGTCGCTGGGCGCGTCCGCCGAGCGGGCATGCTACCCCAACCCGGTGAGGGCGGCGACCGGAGCTGCCGCGCGTGCCCGGGGCGGCGGTTACGGTGGGTCGTGCAGCACGTCGTCGTCCATCGCCTGCCCGACCCGCCGCCGGAGGATCGCCGCGAGCAGGCGCTCGTGCGTGGCCCGGTCGTGGCCCGCGTCCCGGCCTTCCGGGCGGACCGGCCCCGACACCCCAACCTGGCCCAGGCGGGCCAGCCACTCGCGCCACGTCCGACCTGTGGCGTATGTCGAGACGATGGCCGACAGGTCCGTGGCCATCTCTCCCGCGTCGGTGTAGCCCCGGCCGGACGTCTTGCGCAGCGCCGCCGCAATGACCGCGCGAACCGCGTAGCGAAACGCCGGCGTGCGGGCCGCGGCATCCGGCCCGCCGTTGGGCAGCGCGACGCTTCGCAGATCGAGCTGAACGCGGCCGCGCGTCCGCAGCGGGAGCTGTCCCGTGAGGAGTTCGTGCAGGATCAGGCCCAGCGTGTACACGTCGCTCGCCGGCGTGAGCGCGTCGTCGCGGCCCGACCATTGCTCCGGGCTGGCGTACGCAACCGTCCCGGTGAACCGGCCCGGCGGCCCGAGCCCCGCGGGCACCAGCGACATCAGCCGGGCGATCCCGAAATCGAGGACCTTCGGCTGGCCCGACTGGTCGACCAGGATGTTCTCCGGCTTGAGGTCGCGATGGACGACGCCGCGGTGGTGGGCGTACTCGACCGGCGCGCAGATGGCGACGAAGAGCGACAAGCGCTGCAAGCTACTGAGCCGCTGCGCGGTGGCGTAGTCGAGCAGCGAGCGGCCCCGCACGAACTCCATGACGAAGAACGGCCGCTCATCGATCACGTCGCCCCCGGCGGCGGGGTACACGCGCGTCGCCACTCCGCCGTGCAGAAGGCGGACGATTCCGGGATGGTGAAGCTGGCGGAGCAGCTCCTCTTCATGCTTGAAGCGGCGGCGGTCCTCGCTGGAGCGGAGCCGGCTGCGCAGCAGCTTGACCGCGAACTCGCGCCCAAGTCGCGAGTCGACCGCGCGGTAGACGACGCCCATGCCACCGGCTCCGACCACCTCCACGACGGCGTAGTAGGGCGGGATCGCGAAAGGCGGCTCCCAGTCCGGCAGGTGCTCCGCGCTCTCGAAGCCCAGCGCCTGCCGAAGCGTCGTTGTGCCCGGCAAGATGGCCGGATGGGTGGCTACGGGATCGGGTGACCGCTGCGAGACGGCGGCATAGTGCGGGAGCAAGGCGAGCGCCTCGCGCAGCACGTCGGCGTCGCTGGCCGTGGCGCGCAGGAAGTGCGTCCGCAGCGTTGTGCGCTGCTCGAGCGCCGCGTCCAGCAGGGCGCGGACCCGCATGTGCAGGCTAGTCGCGATGCGGCGTCTCCGACTCCATGCGCCGGCGCAGCCACGCCAGCGCGTAGCGGAAGTCCTTCTCGGCGGTACTCGGGCTGACGCCCAGGTGCGCGGCGACCTCGGCATGCGTCAGGCCGCCGAACCAGTGCAGCATGACCACGTCATGCAGCCGTCGGCTCTCGTCCGCCAATCCGGCCAGTGCGTCGGCCAGGTCGAGCAGGTCCACGTCCCGATCGCGCCACTCCACGGTCACCTGTTCGGGGGAGACGTGCCGACGCGGCGCGGCCGGCGGCGGCGGAGCCGTGCCGGCCTGCGGCTCGGCCACGTCGCGGGCGAGGGCGCCGCCGCGCTTCGCGGCGCAGCGCCGGCGGATCTGGTCGACCACAATCTGCCAGAGCTTGTGCGTGGCGATGGCGCGGAAGTGCCCCGTGCTCGTCCAGTCCGCGTGACCGTGCTGCATCAGGTGCAGGCACGCCTCGTGGACCAGCTCGGTTGGGCGGAGCGTGAAGCCGGCCGGCTGACGGCGCAAGAACCGCTCCGCGACACCGCGCAGCTCGTCGTAGACCAGCGGCATGAGCCCCCGGGCATCTCGGGATTCGGCGTCGGACGGCATGGTCGGCCTCGACATTCCGGACTCTGGCGCCGACACGTTGCGAGCGACCCCAGCCCTTCGCGTAGTGATTCTATGGAGCCGGGGTGGCCCGGCTCAACAGCGCGTTGAGGAACCGTGGCGCCGTTATCCGGCCGACGCGGTCCGGAGCGATGGTCATGCCCCAAGCGCACAGCCAGCCCCTCGACCCCGCGCGGCCGACGGCCCAATCGCTGGAGCGCCGAAGGCTCGCGGCCCGGCGGATGCTGCGCGACTGTCGCCTGTGCGCGTGGCGGTGCGGCGTGGACCGCGTCGCCGGCCAGCGGGGCAAGTGCGGCCTGAGCGCGGAGAGCCGCGTCTACAAGCACTACCTGAGCTACAACGAGGAGCCGGAGCTGGTCCCCGCGTACCGCGTCTTCCTGGGCGGGTGCAGCTTCCGGTGCAGCTTCTGCGACGAGGCGCCGCAGGCCTTCGATCCCGGGGCGGGTGAGTTGGTTGTACCGGCCGCGCTGGCCGAGGCGCTCCAGCGTGCTGTGACGCGGGGAGCCCAATGCATCAGCGTTCTGGGCGGCGAGCCGACGCTGCACGTCCACACGCTTCTCGCGCTGGCGCAGGCGACCGACAACCGCCTGCCGCTGGCCATCAACACGAACTTGTACATGTCGCCGGTGGTGTTGGACCTGCTGAGCGGCGTGGTGGGCTGGTACCTGGCGGACCTGAAGTTCGGGCAGGACGCGTGCGCGGCGCGCATTGCCCGCATCCCGGACTACACCCGCGTGGCTCGCGCGAACCTGCTCCAGGCCACGCGGAGCGCCGCGGTGATCGTGCGTCACGTGCTGCTGCCCGGGCACGTGGAGTGCTGCCTGCGGCCCATCGTGCGCTGGCTCTCGGATGCGCTGCCCGGGCTCCGCTTCCAGCTCTATCCCGGATACGTGCCGGTGGGGCCGGCGTCGGTGGACCCCGAGCTGGGCCGGTTGAACACGCGTCGCGACGTGGCCCGCGCGATCGCGCTGCTGCGCGACAGCCGCCTCGTCTGGCAGACGCCCACGCTGGATCGCTCGGCGCCGGTCGCGGGGGGGACCGGCGCCGAGGTCGGCACGGCCCGCGTGACGATCGGACGCGACGGCCGCATCTATTGCCACGACCTGAGCGCGTCGCTGCTGCCGATTCTGCACGCGCTGGCGCCGGGCGACCCGGTGCTGGCAGCCCGGGCCGACGTCCAGGCGTGCGCGGAGGTGCCCCATTGTGAGTGAGCCGGCCAGGAGTCGTACGGCGGCCCCCATCGACGAGCTCGAGACGCTCATCCGCGCGCGGTACGCGGTGATCTACGTGGTCACGTGGGAGGAGCGCCGCGTCGAGCAGCGGCTGGTCGCGCTGGCCGAACGCCGCAACAAGCAGCTCTATACGTGGTCGGTCACCACTGGCTTGTTGCGCGCTGGCGACGGCGCCGGTGGGCCCCGGGGCAAGGGGCTGTCTGACCCCGTCGAGGCGCTGTCCGCGGTGATCGAGCAGAAGGAGCCCGCGATCTACCTGCTGAAGGACTTCCACATGTTCATCCGCCCGCGGGACTGCAACGTGGGCGTGATTCGGCGGCTTCGCGAGGTCGCGCAGGCGCTGTCCGACAGCTACAAGACCATCGTGATCACGGCGCCCGTTCTCGACGTCGCCCGGGAGCTGGAGAAGGACCTGTGCGTCATTGACTACCCGTTGCCCGGAACGGACGAGGTGGACCTGCTGCTCCACCGCATCTGCGAGGATGTCGCCGCGGCCACGAACATCAGGATCGAGCTCGGTCCGCGCGACCGCGAGCGGCTGATCCAGGCGGCGCTTGGGCTGACCCTTCAGGAAGCCGAGAACGTCTTCGCCAAGACCATCATCAGCGACGGGAATCTGTCCGCCGCCGACGTGTCGACGGTTTTCTCGGAGAAGCGGCAGATCATCCGCAAGAGCGGGCTGCTTGACTACTACGAGTCGCAGGCGGTCATGGAGGACACCGGCGGGCTGGACGAGCTCAAGGGCTGGCTGACCAAGCGCGCCGCGGCCTTCTCGCAGGCCGCGCGGGAGTACGGCCTGCCGGCGCCGAAGGGCGTGCTGCTCGTGGGTGTGCAGGGCTGCGGCAAGAGCCTGTGCGCGAAGGCGGTGGCCAGCGCCTGGAACATGCCCCTGCTCCGCTTCGACGTGGGCCGCATGTTCTCGAGTCTGGTCGGCTCGTCCGAGGAGAACATCCGTCGGGCGATCGGCGTGGCCGAGAGCATCTCACCCGTCGTGCTGTGGGTGGACGAGATCGACAAGGCGATGAGCGGCTCGCAGGCCTCCGGCGGCACGGACGGCGGCACGACCGCCCGCGTGATGAGCACGTTTCTCACCTGGCTGAGCGAGAAGCAGAAGCCGGTCTTCGTGCTGGCCACCGCCAACAACATCTCGCAGCTCCCGCCCGAGCTGCTCCGCAAGGGGCGCCTCGACGAGATCTTCTTTGTCGACCTGCCGAGCGCGCCGGAGCGCCGGCGAATCTTCGAGATTCACCTGGCCAAGCGCGGTCGCCGCGTCGAGCAGTTCGACCTCGAGGGGCTGGCCGAGGCGAGCGACGGCTTCAGCGGTGCCGAGATCGAGGAGGCCGTGGTCAGTGCGCTGTACGACGCGTTCCCGCTGGGGCGCGACATCGTCACCGGCGACATCCTGGCGGCCCTTCAGGCGACCGTGCCCCTGTCCAGAACGATGGCCGAGGAAATCACCGCCCTGCGAACCTGGGCCCAGGGCCGGGCGCGGCCGGCCGCGCGGCGCGACCTACGCGACGTGCCCTCGACACGCCGCAAGCTCGAGATCGACGCCCAGCCCCAGGAGATTGGAAGTGTCCCGTGAGTGCAGTTGTCGTGCTGACGCCGATCGTCATTGCGTCCTGGCCGGCGGTGTCGGCGGCCGCGGTGGCCGCAGCGGCGGCGCTGGGCTACGCGGTCCGGCCGCAGGCCGGGCGTCGGCCCGAGAAGGTTGAGAACTTCGCCGAAGCGGAGATCGCCGAGTCCGAGGTGGTCGGGTCCGAGCTGGCCACGAACGAGACGATCGAGCTTCAGCGCGGCGACGTGACCATCGAGGTGCGCCAGGACGCGCAGGGTCGCTGCCGCGTGTGCGCCCGCGGCACGCGCCACTCGAAGCGCGGGTTGCAGCGCATGGCCGACGACGTGGCCGGCCGCATCGTGCAGCAGTTCATCTACCACAAGCTGCTCACCGAGCTGAAGAGCCGCGACGGCGAGATCGTGCAGCAGGAGCGCCTGGCTGACGACTCGGTGCGGGTGCACATACGGCTCTGAGCCGCTCGGAGGCACGCAGATGGACCACGCCGAACTGCTTATCACGATCAGCGCAAGCGGCCAGGTCATGGTGGAAATCAAGGGTGCCAAGGGGCCGCGTTGTCTCAAGTACGCGGAACTGCTGAAGGAACTCGTCGGCCACGAGGTGCGGCGAAGCCTGACGCGCGAGTACTACGAACCCGATCAGCAGGTGCGCTTCAACACCGAGCTTCACCAGCGCCGCGCGGATGGCTGACCCGCTCCGGAGCGACTGACAATGCAGTGCGCGGCGTGTCACTTCGAGAACCTCCCCGGCCTCAGGACATGTGCGCGATGCGCCAGCCCGCTTGTGCTTGGCAGCGTCGCCATTGCGCCGCCGCGGGCCTCGCGCCTGCGGCTGCGGACGCGCCTCAGCCGCGCGTGGAACGGGCTGGGCGTGCCTGTGCCGGATCTGGGGTGGATTGTGGGGGCCGTGCGCCGGCTGGCGCCGGAGCCCCTTCCGTGGGCGGCGCTGGCGTGCTCGGTCGTGCCGGGGCTCGGGCAGCTTCGAATAAGGCAGTGGCTGGCCGGCGCCCTGTTTCTGTCTGCGTGGACAGGGCTTCTGATCGCGAGTGTGGCCGTGGTCGGCTCGGGTGCCGGGGCGCTGTGGTGGTGGCTGGCAATCAGCGTGCACGCCAGCGCCGTGCTTCACCTGTTCGGCAGCAACCTGAACTACACGGGAGCGCTGACGCGACTTCTCTTCGGCCTGGTCGCATTCGTGGGGTTGTACCTGGCCGCGTACCGGCCGCTGGCGGGCTTGGTGTCGCGGTTTGCCGTGGTGATGCCCGTCGGCTCGCTCGACGCTCCGTTCGAGGCGGGTACGAACGATGTTCTGTTGATCGAGGGACCGTGGCTGCGGCGCGGCCCGCTGGAGCGGGGCGACCTCGTGTTTCGTGAGGTGCGGCCCTCGCGTCCGGGCCCAGTCCTGGTCAGGGCGGGACACGTGGTCGACCGCATCGTGGGCATCCCCCGCGACGTCGTGGTCTTTCACTACGGCGGCCTGAAGGTTAACGGCCAGGTCCCGCAGGGTCGGGGGCGACCCCTGTCGGACGTGACCTGGCCGATCGATCTCGAATGGCAACTGGGCCCGGACGAGTTCGTCGTCTTCCCAAGTCGGGCGAGCCAGTACCTCGGTGCGATCAGTGGACACGAGAACGAGGTGCGCGGTGGTCTGCTCGACGCGTGCCGAGTTGCGCGGCACGAGATCGTCGGTCGCGTGTTCTGGCGTCTCCGGCCGTGGTCCCGATTCGGGGCGGTGGAGTAAGGCATAGATGTCGAAGCGGTTCACGAACCTGGAGTTCGAGTCGCCCCGCGCGGAGCAGCGCGCGACGGAGCAGGTGCGCGCCGGGCAGGACCTGCCCGCCACGCTGTTAGCGCGGGCGCGGCGGGCGGACGAGTGGGGCCGCTTCGAGGAGGCCCTGCGGCTCTACACGCGGGCGCTGGGAGAGGACCGCGCGCTGGTTGTCGCCTGGGTTGGACAGGTGCAGATGCTGGTTCAGCTCGACGAGTGCCACGAGGCCCGCGTGTGGAGCGAGAAGGCCCTTCAGTTGTTCCGCAACCACGGTGATCTGCTGGCGGCCGAGGCGCAGGCCGTTGCCCGCCTGCGCGACCTCAAGACCGCCCGCCGGCTGAGCGACAACGCCATGCAGTCCGCCGGCGATTCGCCCTGGCGCTGGGTCGTCCGTGGCGAGGTGCTCCTCGCCGCGGGGCAGCGCCTGGCCGAGTCCTGCTTCGAGAAGGCGGTGCAAAGCCCGGCGGCCGACTGGTTCGACCACGTTGTCGTCGCCCGCGTGCTCCAGCACTACCGACGCTTCGCCGCCGCCGTTCGCTACGTGAAGCAGGCCGTCACGCTTCAGCCCGAACACGGCTACCCCTGGCTGCTCCTGGGCCAGTGCCAGGTGCAGCTCGGGCTGGCCTCAGCCGCGCGGGACAGTTTCGGCCATGCGGGGGAGCTGGCGCCGGAATGGACCGAGCCGCGTTCGGCACTCGATGCGCTGGAGCGCAGCTCGGTGCTTGGCGGGCTTCTGCGGCGTCTCCTGGGCTGGAGGCGGCGGTCATGACGCTGAAGACGCTGCTCCAGGCCGGCCGCAAGCACGGCGCGAGCGACATTCACGTCGTGGTCGGCCTGCCGCCGCTGCTGCGGATCGACGGCGATGTGGTGACGGCCAAGGGCGAGGCGATGACCGCGGAGCAGCTCCGCGAGATGATCTTCTCATGCCTCAACGAGAGCCAGCGGGCGCGGCTCGAACGGCGCTGGCAGCTCTGTTTCTCACTGAGCAGCGACGACCGCGAGCGGGCTCGTGTGACCGTCTACTTCCGGAACGGTCATCCGGAGCTGTCCATCCGGCTGAGCGAGCCGGCCATTCGCACGCGTGAGGAGTTGCGGCTGCCGCCGCTGGTGGATGAGCTTGCCCGCCGTCCGAACGGCCTGGTGCTGCTGACGGGCCCGACAGGCGTGGGCAAGACGACGACGTTCCACTACCTGATCGACCGGATCAACGCCGAGTCTCGCAAGAAGATCATCACGATCGAGGACCCGATCGAGTACACGCACGTCCACAAGCGGGCCCTGGTGATTCAGCAGGAGGTGCTGACCGATGTGCGCTCGTTCCGCGGCGCGCTGCTGCACGCGCTGCGCCAGGACCCTGATGTGATCGGCATCGGCGAGCTGCGCGACCGGGAGTCGATCTACACGGCGCTGCTGGCCGCCGAGACGGGCCACCTCGTGATCGGCACGCTGCATACGCCAGACGCGACGCAATCGGTGCAGCGGGTGATTTCCGCTTTTCCGGCGGCGCAGCAGCTCGAGGTGCGGCTGATGCTGGCCAACGTGCTCCAGGCGGTGATCTCGCAGGTGCTGCTGCCGGACGCGGCCAGTCGTCGCCGCGTGCTGTGCTGCGAAGTCCTGGTGGGCACGGGGGGCGTGCGGCACAACATCCGCGAGAACACCGTGCACAAGCTCTACAGCGAGCTCCAGGCCGGCCGCAAGTATGGCATGGTCACGATGGACCAGGCGCTCCTGGAGCTCTACCAGAAGGGGGACATATCGTACGACACGGCCATCACGATCGCGCGCGATCCACAGGCCTTCCGCCAGCGGAGCGCTTAGGCGCGCCGCACGAAACCACGCCGCGCAGCGTGATTTCGACGACCCTTACAGGGTCGTGCTCACGTCCACCGCACCAACCGTGGGCGGCGTCCGCCTGCGGCGGACTAGCCCACGGCTACTATCGAACAGCCCTTCGGGCTGCCGAGCACTCCCTTGGGCTGCGCGGTGTGCCACTTTGAGTTGCCGAGCGCTCGCTTTCGCTGCGCTGTACGCCCCTTCGGGTTGCCGAGCGCTCCCACGGGCTGGGCAGCACGCCAATTCGGGCTGTCGGACGCGAGTTCACGCCGTCGCGATCTGGCGGGCGCTGGCACGCAGTTGTAGACTTCCCGCCTTCGCCGGGCCCGATTCGCGCGGATTGGGCGGCCGAGCGGCGGATGGTTCGCGGTGAGGAGAACATGTCCATGCGACGTATCAGTGTGCTCGTGGCGGTGGTGGTGAGTCTGGCAGTGCTGACGGGTTGCGCCGGCACGATGAAGTGCGGCACACCCATGAGCGATGCGCCCGCCGCGATGTCGGCCGAGAAAGTTCATGCGAAGTCGGCAGACCTGGCTGGCAAGCCGGTGCGGGTCAAGGGCGTGATTTCCGGCGTGTGCACGGGTGAGCCGTGGTTCGAGGTCGCGGGCAAGGCTGACGAGACGGACATGGACCGGCTTGTGCTTGTGGCCTGTGCGTGTGCGAACGGCAAGTGCATGCTGCCGGCCACGGCCAAGGGCAAGCACGCGGTCGTTGAAGGCACGCTGTCGATGTACGACATGCCTGCGGATGCGGCCAAGCACTACCTCGAGCAGAAGGGCGCGTCCAAGGACCAGATGGCCAAGTACGCGGGGGGGATGAAGGTCGCGAAGGTCGCGGCGACGTACATGGAGATCAAGGGCCTGTCAGCGAAGGACTGCGCGTGTTCGGGCTGCAAGTGCGGAGGCGATCCAAAGAAGTGCAGCAACCCGAAGTGCCGTGAAACAGGCAAGTGCCAGATGGCTTGCTGCGCCGATGGCAAGGGCGACGGCAAGTGCTGCGGCAGCGAAGCCTGCAAGAAGGCCGGCAAGTGCGTGATGACGCAGGACGTGCAGACACCGACCAAGAGCGTGCACACGTCGGAGAAGTAGGCGCACCACTGACCGCGAGCGGTCGGAACTCGTCGGGGACAGCCGCGTGTCGCGCCGCTGTCCCCGAGTTCCTGCGCTGAGGGGCTCACGCCGGTGGCAGCATCATCGGCAGCTCCGCCCGCAGGCGCGCGCCGACCTGCTCGATCGGGTGGTCGGCGTCGCGCTGCGCCGCGGCGCGCATGCGCTCGCACCCGCCCGCGTGCTCGGCCAGCCACTCGTCGGCGAACGCGCCGCTCCGCACCTCGGCGAGAATCTCGCGCATGGCCGCCCGCACCGCCGGGCCGATCACGCGACGCCCGCGGGACAGGTCGCCGTAGCAGGCCGTGTGGCTGATGTGCTGGCGCATGCCCGCGATGCCGTGCCGCTGGATCAGGTCGGCGACCTGCTTGCACTCGTGCAGGCACTCGAGGTAGGCCAGCTCGGGCGCGTAGCCCGCCTCGACGAGCGTCTCGAAGCCCGCCCGGATCAATTCGGACAGGCCGCCGCACAGCACGGCCTGCTCCCCAAAAAGGTCGGTCTCGGCCTCGTCGCGGAAGGTCGTTTCGAGCAACCCGGCCCGACCACCGCCGATTGCACACGCATAGGCAACGGCCACGTCGCGCGTGTCGCCAGCGGGGTCCTGCCCGACGCCGATGAGACACGGCACGCCGCCGCCCTCGACGAATCGCCGACGTACCAGCGTACCCGGCCCCTTCGGCGCGACCAGGAACGTGTTCACCCGGGGGCCGGGCACGAGCTTGCCGAACGCGATCGCCAGGCCGTGCGCGAAGCCCAGGTACGCGCCGGCTTCCAGACGCGGCGCCACATCGCGCGCGTAGACCTCGGGTTGAACTTCGTCCGGCAGGAGCATCATCACGACGCGACTGCCGCTCACGGCCGCGGCGGTCTCCTCCACGTGCAGTCCGTCCAGGCAGGCGGGCTCCCAGCGCGGGCTCCCGCGTCGCAGGCCGACCACGACGTCGCAGCCGGCGTCGCGGAGGTTCTGCGCGTGGGCGTGTCCCTGGGCGCCGTATCCGAGTACCGCGATGCGCAGGCCGCGTAGCCGGAGTGCCAGTTGTTCCGGTTCGGGGGGGCGAATGATGTTCATGGCGGGCAGTATAGGGTGCCGGCGCCGGCCGCTGCCGGCGTGTCTCGCCGCGGCGGGGGGTTGCGATTAGACTTCGGGCTCTGGACCCGGTCACGGGGCCGCACCGCATGGGTCGGCCCGGCGGGTGTGAACGCGAACGTCTGGCACACGCATGCAGAGGGCACGAGCCATGGGCGAAATGCGGATTGAGAAGGACTCGATGGGCGAGATGGAGGTGCCGGCGTCGGCGTTGTGGGGCGCGTCGACCCAGCGTGCCGTGCTGAACTTCCCAATCAGCGGTTACCGCTTCGGTCGGCGGTTCATCCGGGCCTTGGGTCTGATCAAATTCGCCGCGGCGGAAGCGAACAAGAAGCTCGGGCGGCTGGACGTGAAGGTTGCCTCGGCGATCCAGCAGGCGGCGCGCGAGGTGATGGGGGGGCAGCACGACGCCCACTTCGTGCTCGACATCTTCCAGACCGGCTCCGGCACCAGCACGAACATGAACGCCAACGAGGTGATCGCGAACCGGGCCACGCAGGTCCTGGGCGGCGCGGTCGGCTCCAAGCTGGTGCACCCCAATGACCATGTGAACATGGGTCAGTCGTCCAACGACGTCATCCCGACCGCGATGCACGTGGCGATCGTCGAAGCGCTCCACCAGGACCTCATGCCGGCGCTGCATGCGCTGCACAAGGCGCTCAAAGCCAAGGCCGAGGAATTCCACGACATCATCAAGATCGGCCGCACGCACCTGATGGACGCCACGCCCATTCGCCTGGGCCAGGAGTTCAGCGGCTACGCCAGCCAGATCGCCCACTGTGACCGCCGCATCATGGGCAAGATCATTATCCTGCGCGAGCTGGCCATCGGGGGCACGGCGGTGGGGACGGGCATCAACACGCATCCGCAGTTCGCCCGGCTGGTGTGCGAGATCATCAACCACGAGACGCACGAGTCCTTCCACGAGGCGCAGAACCACTTCGAGGCCCAGGCGGCCAAGGACGCGGTGGTCGAGGCCTCGGGCGTGCTCCGCACGATCGCCATCGGCCTGACCAAGATCGCTAACGACATCCGTTGGCTGGGCAGCGGCCCCCGCTGCGGCCTGGGCGAGCTGCTGCTCCCGGAAACGCAGCCGGGAAGCTCGATCATGCCGGGGAAGGTCAACCCCGTCATCTGCGAGGCGATGCTCCAGACCTGCGCGCAGGTGATCGGCAACGACGCGGCGGTGACCTACGCCGCCGCGACGCTCGGCAACCTGGACCTGCACGTGGGCATGCCGGTGATGGCTCACAACGTGCTGGAGTCCGTGCGGATTCTGGGGGCGGCCGTCCGCGTATTCGACGAGAAGTGCGTCCGCGGGCTGCGGGCCAACCGGCAGCGCTGCGAGGAACTCGTGGAGCAGTCGCTGGCCATGTGCACAAGTCTGGCGCCGCTGATCGGTTATGACGCCGCGGCAGCGATCGCCAAGGAGGCCGCTGCCTCGGGTAAGACCGTTCGCCAGGTCGCGATGGAGAAGCGCGTGTTGCCGGAGGGCCAGCTCCGGGCGGCGCTGGACCCCGCGGAGATGACCCACCCCAGCGAGCGGGTGCTGCCGGTCAGCGCCTAGCGCGGCCGGCGAATACCCGGCGTCGCGGGGCGAATTCATGCAGGCAGGCGGGGCCGGTTCCGGTGCGGACGCCCCGCATCTGAGCAGGGAGATGAACGTGACAGCCAATTACCCGCCGTCGCCGCCGCCGACGGATTCAGACACTTTTTCCATCCCGTCGCCGCGACGGACCGGGCTGGCGACCACCGCGCTGGTGCTGGGGCTGCTGAGCATCCCCACGCTGTGCATCTGCGCCGGGCCGCTGCTCGGGCTGATCGCGGCCGTCTGCGGGATCATCGCCCTGGTCAATGCGAACTCGAAGCCGGCGCTGTTCGGCGGCGCGGGGCGGGCGGTGACCGGGCTGGTCACGGGCGGCTTCAGCGCGGTGCTGGGGTGCGTGGTCTTGCCGGTCGTCATGGTTACGGGAATGGCTGCCTCGATCCCGGTCGTGCGCGACTTCGTGCATGGCTTCCGCTCGGTCGCGAGCGTGCACGTGATTGCGGCCGGCCTGGAGCAGTATTACTCCGACTACAGCGCGCACCCGACCGACCTCCAGCTCCTTGTCACGACCGGAAAGGTCCCGGCCGGCATACTTCCTCTGCCGGGCGACGAGAGCGCAGGCAACATCGTGTTCGTCCCCGATGTAGGCCGGCAGGATCCCGGCGACTGGATCGTCGCCTACGCCCGTTGCAAGCTCATGGGGCGCGAGTACTACGCGGTGGCGTACGCCGGGGGCGGGTCGGACTTCCTGGAGAAGGCCCGCTTCGAGGCGGCCTGGAGCCAGTTCACCACGGCCTACACGGAAGCGCGCGGCAAGCCACCGGTCGCTGTCAGCGGGGAGGGGGCTGAAGCTGAAGTCGGCGAGCGTGAACAGGAAACGAGCGAGAGCAACTCGCCGTAGCCGCGCCCGTAGCGCGTCTTACGGCACGATCGTGACTGTGGACTTGCCGGGCTGCATCAGCTTGAAGAGAAACGCAACGTCCTCGTTGAGCATGCGGACGCAACCGAGGGAGACAGCTTTCCCGATCGACTCGGGCTCGATCGTCCCGTGGATGCCGTAGCCGACCTGGCCGACCGCGCCACCATCAACACCCTCCAGCCCGATCCAGTACTCGCCCAGCGGGTTGTTCGGATCATCCGGCGGGATGATTCGCTTGTGGGGCGAGGACTCGGACGGGTAGTAGGTCGGGTTCGCCAGGCGGTCCTTCACCCGCCAGACGCCCTCGGGTGTGCCGCCTTCGGCCCCGAGGCCGACGCGGTAGCTGCGCAGGTACTGGTCGCCCAGATACACATCGAGCCGGAACTGCGACTTGACGATGCGGGCGTGGAACGGCTGCCGCGGGAGCTTGAGCTTCTGACCCGCGCGGATCCGGCGGGCGTCCGTAATGCCGTTCATCGCCATGATCGCCTCGGCGGGCACGCCGTTGCGCTTGCCGATGTTGATGAGCACGTCGCCGGGCTGGACCGTGTAGGCGTCGATGAGCGGGTCGTCGGGCGCCGCGCGGCGCCCGAAGACGGTTTCGTCGGCGATGCGGGTGAGCAGGGCGCGCGCCTCGCGGTCCTCGGCGGGCGCCAGCCGGCCGGCGGCGAGCAGCGCGTTGAGCGTGCTGCGCGCGGCGAGCATCTCGCCGGCGTCGTATTGCCGGCGAGCGACCTCGATCTGCGCGTTTCCGCTGCGCGTCTCGTCGCGAGCGCGCGCGGCGGTGGGGTCGGGCTCCGGGAGCGCCGGAGGAGAGCTTACCGTCGGCGTCGGAATCACCGGCTGCGTGGCGGCGGGTGGCTGCGCCGGCGGGGCCGCGACGGGGCGAAGCGCTGGCTGAGTTGCGGGCGCGGGGGGACTGGTTGCGGAAGGCGGCGTGGCGCCGGCCTGGGTCGCCATCGGCGGGATGCCCTCGGGGACACGCTTCGGTTCGGTCGCCGAACCCGTCCCCTTCGTGCCGGTTGTCTCGCTCACGGCGGCTCCGGTTCGCCCCCCAGCGCCTGGCTGACCCTTGGTCGCGTCGGCCGACTTGCTCGGGGCTGCCTGACTCGGCGTTTCGACAGCGGCAGCCCCGTCCTCCGCGAGCCCATCGCCAATCGTGCTCGGCGCGGCGGAGGGCCGCAGCAGCGCCCAACCCAGAACGACGACCACGAGCCCGGCCGCGCCGACTCCGAGCCACAGCGTGGGCACGCGGCGCTTCACCACCGCCTTGCGCAGACTGCTGCGATACACGAGCGGAACCACGAGCCACCTCCTGGGCCGGCGATGCGCGGCCGCCTTCCTGGCTTCATTTGAGAGAATAGCGGCACGCTGCCGGCGTGTCAGCATACGCCCCCGCAGCGGGGTATACTGCCGGCGCGGGCAGGGAGGCCCGGAGCCTGCCTGCATGGATGCGAGGGCTGCCATGCCGCACGCGCGCCGCGGGGCTGCATCATCGTCGGACGTTCCCGAGTGCTCGCCGGGGTTCGCGCAGTCGCTCGCAGCGTTTCGGGTCTATCAGAATGTCGAGTTGGGGCTGGCGCCGCTCACGGTCGAGGCGTACCGCCGGGACCTGTTGCGGTTCGGCGCGTACCTGCTGCGGCGGGGGGTCGAGGACTGGTCGCGCATCGACGCGAACCTGGTTCAGGACTACCTCGTCGAGCAGAGTGCGCTCGGCCACAAGGAGACGACGCTCGCGCGACGCGTGGTCGCCCTACGCATGTGGCTCCGCTGGCTGCACATCACGCGGCAGGTTCCCGCCGACCTGACCGCGCTCGTCGAGCTGCCCAAGCGCTGGCAGCGGCTGCCCAAGACACTCAGTCTCGACCGGACGGCTGAGCTGGTCACCGCGCCGGACCTGGACGCGGCGCTCGGCGTGCGCGACCGGGCGATCCTGGAGCTGTTCTACGCGAGCGGGCTGCGTGTCAGCGAGCTGTGCGCCCTGCGCGAAGGCGATCTGAACCTCGCGGCCCAGTTCGTCCGCTGTCTGGGCAAGGGCAGAAAGGAGCGCGTCGTTCCTCTGGGTCGACCGGCTCGGGTCGCGCTCGAAGCGTACCTCGCCGAATTGCGGCCGCGACTGGTCGAACTTGGGGCTCAGCGCGGCCGCTGGCCGTTGCCGCTGACGCGCGCCACGCGCGCGACGATCCCGCTTTTCCTTTCGCGCACCGGCGGCCCGATCGAGCGAACGGCCGTATGGCGACTGGTGCGGCGCGAGGCCACGCGGCGCGGCATCCCGGGCCAGGTCAGCCCGCATACGCTGCGACACAGCTTCGCCACGCACCTGCTCGAAGGCGGGGCGGACCTGCGCGTCGTGCAGGAACTCCTCGGCCACGCCAGCATCGCCACCACCGAGATCTACACGCACGTCCAGACCCGCCGGCTCAAGGAGGTGCACGCGCGCTTCCACCCGCGCGGCGGGGCGGCGAGCGACGCCAGGCGCGACGGAAAGTGAGCCGGGCATGGCAGGCCGCGCCAGCGTCGTGTCCTCGGCCAAGCTGATCGCGGTCTGCACGCTGGCCTCGCGCGTGACCGGGCTGGCGCGCGACGTCCTGCTCGCCCAGGCCTTCGGGCTCGGCTGGGTGCAGGACGCGTTCTCCTACGCCTTCCAACTGCCCAACCTGCTTCGCCGGCTCTTCGGCGAAGGGGCCATGGCGCCCGTGTTTGTCCCGACCTTCACGCGCACGTTGGAGACCGAGGGACGCCCGGCGGCGTGGCGACTGCTGGCCCGAACCCTGGCGCTGATGACGCTCGCGCTCGTCGCTATCGGCGTGCTCATCGCACTCATCATCGCGGCGGTGTGGCTCACGCCGACTGTGCCAGAGAAGGCGGCCCCGCGCTCACTGCTGCTGGGCCTGACGCTGGTGATGCTGCCCTTCATGCTGAGCATCTGCGTGCTGGCGCTGCTCTCCAGCATTCTCAACTGCCTGGGCAGCTTCGTGCCCGCGGCGGCCGTGCCGATTGTGCTCAATGTCGTCATGATCGCGGCCCTGGCCGGCGTCGCCCCGCGCCTGTTCCCCGGCCAGCCCGAGGCCCAGGTCTACGTCGTCGCGGTGAGTGTCCTCGTCGCCGGCGCAGCGCAGCTCGTGTTCCTGTACCCCGCCCTGCGGCGGCGCGGCGTGGAGCTGGGCTGGCGCTTCGAGCCGCGCGACCCGACCGTCCAGCGCATGCTCGCGCTGCTCGGGCCGGTCGCCTTGGGGCAGGGTGTGCTGGCCTTCGGCGTGTTTCTCGACGCCCAGATCTGCACGCTGCTCACCCACGTCCGCGGTACGCCGGAAACCACGCGCTTCCTCGCGTGGAGCTTCACCTACCCGCTCACCGAGGGCGCCCTCTCCGCGGTCACCTACGCCCAGCGGCTCTACCAGTTCCCCCTGGGCGTGCTGGTGATCTCGCTGGCCACGGCGGCGCTGCCCGAGTTCAGCCGGCTTGCCGCCCGCGGCGCGTGGCCGGCCTGGACCGCCGAGGTGCGCCAGTCCTTCCGCCTCGCCGTCTTCGAGGGGCTGCTGGCGGGCGTGATGATGATCGTGCTGGCCGAGCCGCTCACTCGGCTGCTGTTCGAGCGCGGCAACTTCACGCCCGAGCACACCGTCCGCGCCTCGCACGTCCTGATGTACTACGGCCTGGCGATGTGGGCTTTCTGCGCGCAGCACATCGTCTCCCGCGCGTTCTACAGTCTCGGAGATGTGCGCACGCCGCTGGCAATCAGCGTGGTGTGCCTTCCGCTCAACGTCGCCATCAGTCTTGCGCTGGTCTGGTTCGAGGGCATCCGCGAGGCGGCCTTCGCCATCAGCTCCACGGTGACCTCGTCGCTCGCCGTCGTCGCGGGGCTTCTGGCACTCCAGCGGCGCACGCAGTCGCCCGTCTTCGACCGCAGCACGCTCGGTGCGCTGGCGCGGATGGTGTTCGCGGCCGCTGCGGCCGCCGCGGCGCTTCTGGTGCTGCGCCCGCTCGTCACAGCGTGGACGCAGTCGCTTCCGCAGGGCCTGTTTCGCAGCAGCGTCGAGACGCTCGGGCTCCTGGCAGCGGGCACGGCTGTGTTCGTCATCGCGGCCGCCGTCCTGCGGCTCGGCGAGGTGCGGCTCTTGGCGCCGCGGCGGCGCCGTGGGGAAAAGGTGACAACGTGATAAGGTGACAAAGGCGCGGGGGCCGGCGCGGCGATGAAGGTTGGGCGCCGCGGCGGCACGGGCGGAATAGGGAACCGGGAACAGGGAACCGGGAACAGGTTGCGCGGGCGGATGCCGCCCGAATGGGTAGATTGGATCGATCTCTCCGCGCCTCTGCGCCTCTGCGTGAAATCAGGAGGGCCGATGTGGCCGTGCCGCCTGGGGGATCGAGGCGGGGCGGTGCGGGGGGTGACAAGGGGACAGCGTGACAAGGCAACAAGGTGAAACCGTGACAGCGTGGCAAGGGGCGGCTGACTGGCGCGGGCCCCCACGGCCGAGTATGAGATCACGCCCTCGCTCGGATTGCTGCGGCCGTCTTGCAGCCGCCGCCGACAGAACGTAACATAGTCAGGCTCGTTGGCCGGGGTCTCTGACCCCTCATGGCTGGGCGTGTGACCGAGTGGCCAATGGTGACGGGCTGTAAACCCGTTGGCGAAAGCCTACGGTGGTTCGAATCCACCCGCGCCCAATAGCTCAATTCCGACCGGATTGCAGGCGATCTCGACGCTAACCATAACGTCACAATCCCTGGTGGGTTACCGCGAAGCGCTCGCGCGTCGTCACGCCCTGGTGGTAAGGCGGGGAGGCCGGTTGGGCCGGCGTGCCCGGGTTTTCCGGTACGCGTGGTTTCGAGACGCTACGTGAGAGCCGCATGATTCGTCCTAGCCATAGGACGGTGTGCCGTCACTTCGCGCACTCGTTCGTCGTCTCGGCGATCGCGCGGGGAGTACGCAGCGCGTGCTTGGCGCGAGGCGGGGCGGTGGTGTTGGCGGCGTCTGACGACTGATCGTCATTCGCCGAGGCTTGGGCACGCTTTGAGTCGATTGCAGCACCGAAGAGGTGCATGTTTACTGGGTGTCATCGCTGAGGGGACCAATGGCTCGACCATCTGCGTTTTCGCGTTCGGTACTGATTGATGTTGACCGACCGACCTATACTAAAGAGTCTCGTCCCGCGCACCGGCAGTTCGTGCTGGACAACAGGTGTAACGCTTGTCGTAGGGACCCCGGCACGGGCCGGGAGTGTGGGTTGCGCTGGCGATGGTCCGTCATGCGACAGTCTGAGAGTGGCGGCGCGCACTCTTTCCTCGAAGCGCAGCGGCAAGCAGTCGTCAGCTGCGAGCGAGAACGCAACCTGACAGCGCGAGTGCCGCGCGGTGAGCGCGCCGCGCCTGCGTGCGGCGCAGTAGGTGACGATTAGCCGACGCGGGTCTGTTTCGCTTCTCGTAAATCGCTTTTGGATAGGCGATTAGATGCAGTCAAGGCGGTGTGTGAGGGAGCCGATGGGGCTAAGACCGACCGCGCGTGCGCCGCTGGTTCGACACGCCCGCGCCACCAAGCCGAGAAGAAGGTTTATGCCGCGATAAGTTCTCGGGCGCGCGCCCTTGCGGCTGGCGGATCGAGTTGTCATACTGCCGCACGCTCGGCACTTTCTAAGTCACGTACTCCAGACAAGTTCGCCGTGTTGGCGCGAGGCGAAGCTGGAATTCATCGGAAGTGTTCTAGGAACACGGGAGCAACAAATGACGAGACGAGCACGACAGATCGTCGGCGTGACAGCCTGGTGCGTGGCCGTGATGGCCCTCGCCGGCTGCCGTAACCACATGCCGCACGCATGGACGTGGCCCTATGGTGGCGACCTGCAGCGGTCCTACGCGGCGCCCCCGGGCGAGCAGGCCAACCAGTGGGACCCGTATGCGGCGTCCATCGAGATCACGCCCCTTGAGGACACCAACCCGGTCCGGACGCAACACATCCTCATCGCGACCGTTCGCGACAAGGACGGCCGGGGCCTCCCGAACCGCCGCGTCGAGTGGATTCTCTCCGATGGCAGCGTAGGCGACATCGTCGAGGTCGACTCCGCCGGCTGGCGGCAGAGCCGCGGCATCAAGGTGACCAACGATTTCGCCGTCACGCACACGAGCGACGGCGACAAGCGGAACTTCTTCAAGAAGCGGCCGGACCGCATCGCCATGGGCACGGGCAACCCGGCTGACGACATCCTCCTTGAGGAGGGCCAGACTTGGATCGCGATCACCTCGCCCATCGAGGGTGAGACGCACATCGTGGCCTACGCTCCAGGCATCTACGACTGGAGCAAGCACAAGGCCTTCGCCGTCAAGCGGTGGATGGACGTCGTCTGGGAGTTCCCGGCCGCCGCGACCAATCCCACCGGGACGCCCCACGAGTTCGTGACCCGGGTCAACAAGGCTTCGGATGGCTCGCCGCTGGCCGGCTACAAGGTGACGTACCGGATTCTGGACGGGCCGGCGGGCTCGTTCTCCGGCGGCGGTGACTCGATCACGGTCATGACCGACGCCCAGGGCATGGCCCGGACGACGCTCAACCAGGCGCGTCCCGCCGAGGGCACGAACAACGTCGAGATTACGATCGTTCGCGGCGGCAATGACCAGTGCTGCCAGCCGGAGATGACCGTCGCGGTCGGCCGGACGAGCAAGACCTGGATCGGCCCGAAGATCGCGATTCAGAAGGATTGCGTGGCCCAGGCGATGCTGGGTGAGCAGTTCAGCTACAACATCGTGGTCACCAACCCGTCGCAGGTTCCGACCAACGGCGTGGTCGTGACCGATCCGCTGCCTGACGGCATCGACTTCGTCTCGGCCAATCCGCCCGCGACGCCTCAGGGCCGGACACTGACGTGGTCCGGCGGGACGCTGCCGGGCGGCGGCACGTGGCGCGCCGAGGTGGTCGTCCGCGGCACGCGGAAGGGCACCTTCCAGAACACGGCCAGCGTTCGCACGGACGAGGGCCTCACCGCCCAGGACGGCTGCGAGACGCGCATCAGCGAGGCGGCGCTGCAGCTCCAGAAGACCTGCACGCCCGAAGTGACGGTATGCGACGAGATCGTCCACACTGTGACGGTCACGAACCCCGGTGACGCCGCGGC
>CAADGM010000055.1 GCA_900696535.1 uncultured Planctomycetota bacterium | reverse complement strand
TCGTCGGCGTTGTCGGCGTCATCGCCCGACATGTGCCGCTCGACCCACACCTTGATCTGCCGCTCGACCTCGTTTGGATCGCCGAAAGGCGGCATGCCCTGAAGGTCGATGATCACGTCCTTAAGGTCATCGAGGGGCCCGAGATTCTTGATCTGGAACTGCCCGTCCGGGCTGAACAGGAACTTGCGGCCGGTGATCGAGAAGGCGTCGTTCCAGACGGGGTCCTCAGGCTCATCGAACTTCATCGCCAGCTCGCGGTCGGCGGGCCGCTCGCCGAGCGTGACCCGGACCTGCTGCGCGGCGGCCTTGCGAACCAGCGTCAGCGTCACCGTCTGGCCGACCGGCAAATCCTTGATCGCGTTCACCAGGTCTTCGGGCGCGGCGACCGCCTTCCCGTTGAGCTGTGTGATGACGTCGAACTGCTGCAACCCGGCGGCGTCCGCGGGCGACTCCCGCACGACGTTCGTCACCATGACGCCGGGCGTGTCCAGGTGCGCCGCCAGCGGCCGAGGGACGGGGGACATGCGGACGCCGAGCCAGGTTCCGGGGGTCGCGCCGGCACTGGAAACCAGCACGATCGGCTGGCCGGTGGACGCGCGCGCCACAGCGGTGATTGCCAGCGGGACATCCGAGTCCATCGAGACCGCCATCGCGGCGGAGCTGATGGGGAGCGCGGCCATAATCGCGACTATGACTGGAAGCATGTGTTTCTCCTTGTGCAGAGCGATAGTCTCTCGTTACGTTCGGGCCGGGAGCGCGTCGCACGTCGCGGCGCGTGGCCCGGCACGTCGGTTCAGTAATCCCGGTAGATGCGGATCGCGTGCGTCTGCTCGCGGTCCACCTCGATGATCCAGTACGTGCCCGGCTGGTCGGCCGGCAGCACGATGTAGTCCTGTTGCGAGCCGCGGACCTTCACCTGCGGCCGCTCGAACGACGCCGGCAGCGGCGCGACCACATCGGCAGTGAATGCCCCAGGCCGCAGCCAGTTGGCTACGGACGCGTGCTCGGGGGCCGCTTCGCGCGCGGGGCTCTCCAGGCGATGCTGCGGGCTGAGCCAGATCAGGATGGCCGCTGCCGCCGCAACCGCGCCCAGCCCGTACCGCACCCACGGGAGCTGAATGAACTGAAGCTGTCGGCGGCTGGCCGAGCGTCCCGCGGCCGCGCGGAGTGCCTCGCCGGCCAGAGCGTCCAGAGCCCGGTGCTCCTCGAAGAGGCGCTTGGCGAGCGGGTCGGCGTCCAGGCGGCGGTGGAGCGCGGCCCGCTCCGTCGCCGTGGCCTCGCCATCGAGCACCCGCGTGATGAGGTGCTCCAGTTGCTCGCGATCCGTGTTCATCGTTGTACCTTTCCGGCGAGCATCTCGCGAAGCATCGCCCGCGCCCGCACAAGCCGCGTCTCGACTGACTCCACCGAGAGGCCGAGCACCTCGGCGATCTGGGCGTAGCTCCAGTCATTCAAGTGCCGCAGGACGAACGGTTCTCGGTACAGCGCGGGCAGCGATCGCACAGCTTCGAGGATCATCTGCTGCAACTCGCCGCGGCTGGCTGCCGTGACCGGACACGTCGCGGACCGGTCGACCAGCGGCATTTGCTCGTCCAGCGGCGTCGACTGCCGGGTCCGCCGGCGGTTGCTCATACTGACGTCGATCGCGGTATTGCGTGCGATCGTGTACAGCCACGAGCGGAGCTGCCGCGGGTTCTCCAGCGAGCCGAGCCGCTCCCAGACACGCGTCCAGACCTGCTGGGCGATGTCGTCGACGGTGTCGGAGCGGCCGGTGACGGCGTAAATGGCCGAGCGCACCCAGGCGTCGTGCTCGCGCACCAGCCGGTCAGCCGCCTGCCGGCTTCCCTGCTGAGCTGCGAGGACGACCTCGTGGACCGCGTCCGCGTCGATCGACATGCTCGGCATTCCAACGACTTAGACGGTCCGGCCGGCCTCTGCCCGCCGGAATCCGCGTCGGAAATCGTGACCGGATTTGCGCCGCGCGGCTACTCGGACCAGCCCGGACGCCCCCCCGCTGCGACGACCGCCCTCGCCGCCGTCACCCTTGTCAACCCGCGGACCCGGAAGTACGCTCGCCCCGGCTTTCGTCGGCCGCCACCCCCCTGGAGGACGCCGCGCATGCAGGTCGCTCCCCTCGCCCGCCCGATCCGAGTCCTGGTCGCCAAGATCGGGCTGGACGGCCACGACCGCGGGGTCAAGCTCATCGTCCGCAACCTGCGGGACGCGGGCATGGAAGTCATCTACACGGGGCTGTGGCAGACGCCCGCGACCACCGTGCAGTCGGCCATCCAGGAGGACGTGGACGTCCTGGGCGTGAGCCTCCTCTCCGCCGCCCACATGACGATCATGCCCGAGCTGCGCCGCCTCTGTAACGAGGCCGGCGTTCCCGACATGCCGCTCATCGTCGGCGGCATCATTCCGGAGGAGGACCACGCCCCGCTGCGCGCCGCGGGAGTCAACGGCGTCTTCAACCCCGGCACGCCCATGCAGAGCATCATCGACACGGTCCGGCAGCTCGCGGAAAGCCGCCGCAAGTGGCGCGACCAGGTCGAGACCCACCCCGACATTCGTACCGCCCCGGGGCTGGCGCGGGCCATCACGCTCCTGGCCGCGGGCAGCCCGCCGGCGGAGCCGGCCACGTCCCGTCCGGCTGCCGCTGGCATCCGGATCGGGATCACCGGGGCGCCGGGCGTCGGCAAGAGCACGTTCATCGGCAAGCTCGCCCGGCATCTGCGCGAGCGCGGCCACCGCGTGGGCGTGATTGCCGTCGACCCGACCAGCCCCATCACGGGCGGCTCGGTGCTTGGTGATCGTCTGCGTATGATGCCGGAGCAGCCGGACGACAATCTTTTCGTGCGCAGCGTGGCCAGCAGCGGCACGGCGGGGGGCCTGGCGCCGCACGTGGCCGAGATCAGCGACCTGCTCGTCGCCGCGGGCTACCCGGTTGTTCTGCTTGAGACAGTGGGCGCGGGGCAGAACGACGTGGAGGTCCGCCGGCTGACCGACCAGGTGCTGCTGCTGCAGATGCCCGGCGCGGGCGACGCGATCCAGTTCTTCAAGGCGGGCATCTTCGAGATCGCCACGGGCTTCGTGCTGAACAAGGCGGACCTGCCCGGAGCCGACACGACGCTGCGCCAGCTCCGCGAGTCGGTCGAGCACAACGAGCCGGTCTGGCCGGTCAGCGCCCTGCGCGACGAGGGTTTCGAGCCGATCTGCACGTGGGTCGAGGAATTGCTCGCGGCACGGAAGTAGCCGGTCGGATTCCTGGTTGCCTCGCGCCCGCTGGGGCGCTGCGCGTCCTTCGCTGAGCCAGTCACCGGGTTCGTCTCATGAGCACACCGAGCGACGAGCCACGCGACGCTTCCGGCGCACCGTCGCCCCCCGGCGCCGCCGCCAGCGCGCCGCCGCCGGCCGGCGCGGCGCCGAGGGTCACCGGCTGGCACTGGGCCGCGGTCGGCGGGCTGCTCGCGGTTACCGCGGCACTGGCGGTCACGTCGCTGGTCGGTGACAGCATCACATTCGACGAGCCGTTTCACCTCGCGGCCGGCTACGCCGCGCTGACGCAGGGAGACTACCGGCTCTCGGCCGATCACCCGCCGCTCGCGCGCCTGTGGTGCGCGCTGCCTCTGCTGGTGATGCGCCCGGCCTGGCCGGAGCCGGACGATCCCGGCTGGGTCGCGGCGGACGTGGTGCCGCTGGCGAGGCGTTGGCTCTTCGACCTGAACGCGAACGGGCAGCAACTCGTCGTGGCCGGCCGGCTCATGATGGTTCCGCTGCTGCTCGCCACGGCGTTGGCGACCTATGGCCTGGGCCGCCGCCTGGGCGGTCCGGATGCGGGCCTGCTGGCGCTGACGCTGGCGTGCTTCAGCCCGTCGCTGCTCGCGCACGGGCGGCTGGTGACCACAGACGTGCCCATGGCGCTCTTCGCGACCCTCAGCCTGCTGTGCAGCGCGCGGCTGCTCGAGCGCGTGACGTGGCCGCGGGTGCTGGCGGCCGGCCTGGCGCTGGGCGGGGCGAGCGTCTCGAAGATGTCGTGGCCGCTGGTGGTGCCAGCCCTGGCACTAATGTTCGTGGTGGCGGCGTGGCGCGGGTATCGCCAGGGTCGGGCCGTGCCACGCGCGCCGGGGAAGCGCCCCGCGCGCGACCCGTCGGCTCCGCCCGGCATCGGTACGCTGGCCGCGGCTGCGCTCGTCATGGCGGCGTGCGTGTGCATGACGATCTGGTCAGTGTACCGCTGGCAGCGGCCGATGGTGATGCCGCCGACGACCACGGCCGACGCGGCCGCCCAGTCACGGTACGCGGAGACGCTCGAAGCGATCAACTACCAGTGGCACTACGCGCTGCACGATTCGAACAACGTGCCGCGCCGGGGCTTGGTGCCCTTCCTGTGCCGGGCCGCGGTTGACTACAACCTCCTGCCCGACGGCTACGTCTTCGGCCTGGCCCGGACACTCTTCTTCAGCGGCGCGCGGGTGTCGTACTTTATGGGCGAGTACTCGGATACCGGTTGGCGGGCGTACTTTCCGGTGGCGTTTGTCATCAAGACGCCTATTGCCGCGCTGCTGCTGATTCTCGCCGGGGTCGCGGCCATGTGGCGCCGGCGCCTGCCCCTCCGCGATCCGCTGCTGCTCACGGGAGTCGCTGCGCTGATCATCGTCTTCGGCGGCTACCTGATTCTGGGCAACGTCAACATCGGCGAGCGGCACATCCTGCCGCTCTATCCGCTCCTCTTCGCTTTGGGGGGCCTGGGCGTCGGCTGGATGACCGCTGCCGGCCCGTCGACCTCGACGACAGCGGGAGAGTCACGCTCGAGCACAGGGCGCTACGTCGTCGGGTGCCTGGTCGTCTGGCTGGCCGCCGTCAACATCTGGATCCACCCACACTATCTCTCGTACTTCAACGAGCTCGCGGGCGGCCCCAGCCGCGGCCATCGCTGGCTTGCCGACAGCAACATCGACTGGGGCCAGGACCTGCTGCGACTGGCGGACTACGCCCGGCGGCACCCGGACCGGCCGATCAAGCTGGCGTACTTCGGCAGTGCGCGGCCGACCGCTTATCTCGAATGCGAGGCGCTCCCGAGCTACCTCGCGTTCGAGCCGACTGCCCGGCTCACGCCCGGCACCTACGTCGTCAGCATCACCCAGCTCCTCGGTGTGTACACCGAGGGGAATCGCCCGAGCTTCTGGACGCCGCGGGCCCAGGAGACGCTGCGTGACTTCGCCTTCGCGGCCGCGGCGCCGCTGCCCGACGACGCCACGCCTGAGCAGCGCGCCCTGCATGAACAGGTGGTTCGCGAGTATCCCGAGTGGCAAGCCATGCGGCTGATCTCCCGCCTGCGCGACCGGACGCCGGACACGCGCATCGGCGGCTCGCTCCTCGTATACCATCTGGGCGTGCCCGATATCGAGCTGCTGAGCCGGCCCTGACCCCCCGCGGCGGCGCGGCGGTGCGAGTCAGTGCCCGGTGTGGCCGAAGCCGCCGCCGCTGCGCGACGTTCCGGAGAGCTCCTCGACCTCGACGACCTCGACGTGGGCCACGGGTGCGATCACGAGCTGCGCGAAGCGCATCCCGCGCGTGATGGTGAACGGCTCGCGCGAGCAGTTGCCGATGATGACCTGGAGTTCGCCGCGGTAGTCGGCGTCGATGGTTCCCGGCGCGTTGGGGAGCATCAGGCCGTGGCGCAGCGCGAGCCCGCTGCGGGCCCGGACCTGCCCTTCGTACCCGGGCGGGATCTCCAGGAACAGACCGGTTGGAATGAGCTTGATTTCGCCGGGCGCTATCGTGATCGGAGCGTCGTTGGCCGCGTGCAGGTCGAGCCCGGCTGCCAATTCGCTCATGTAGCGCGGCAGGGGCAGGTCGCGCGTCTCAGGCCGGCGGGTGATGCGGAGCTGGGGTTTCATGGGGCGCGGGCTCCCTTGGGAAGCGCGAGGAGTCAACTTCCGTGCCCGTCGCCTTCGACGGGCGCGCGGCCGCCGGTGGCAGCAGGCTACGGGAAAACGAGGACGCTCTCGAGCGCGCGTCGTGCGAAGATCAGGCTTGGGGTTGCAGTATACTGGCGTGGTGACGGCCTTGACAGCCGCTGCCGGTGGTCACGAAATACGAGGGTCGGCAATGTCGGTAACAGTCAGAGATTCCTCGGCCCTGCCGGCCGGCGGCGTGGAGCCCTCTCAGGTGGCCTCGATTCCCGACCTCACCCCGCTGGGCCTGCGTCGCACCGGCAACACCCTCCAGTTCTTCGTACGGCAGTCTGACGATATCCTCGAGCAGCTCCCGCCCGATTACGAAGTCGTTCTCGGCACGCGCCTCCGGGAAATCCTGGACGACCCCACGCCCATGACGGCGGAAATCGACCTCGAAGAGACCGCCGGCCTGACCAGCCGGCAGCTCGGCTCGCTGATCGCGCTTGGGAAGGTCCTGCGTCCGCGGTTCGGGGCCGTGCCGGTGCGGGGGCTCAGCCCATCCGTGCGCCATCTGCTCGAGATTACGCGGACGAACGTGTTGTTCAACCTGGGATAGCTCGCAGCGGCGTTGGACCTCTGTGTCCGACGCATGATGCAGCTCGATCGACTCGCCGGACGCTGAGGTCCGGCGCTCCTCCAGCTACTCGCCGGACGCTGAGGTCCGGCGCTACAGGGCTGGTTTGTTTCACGCCTGAAGCCCCGGGATCTTCCGCAACGCCTCGGTCCACGAGGTAAACGCAATCGCCCGGTCATCGATCCAGTAGTCAGCGACGGGCTTGCCCATGTGCAATCCGTCGTACTCGAAGCCGTGGTCGTCCAGCCACTGCCGCGTCACGCGGTACTCCCCCCAGCTTCGTGCCGTGTAGATGACCACGATGTAGCCGGCCGCGCGGAGCCGGCGCACGGCGTCCTGCGCGCCCGGGAGCGGCTGCGCAAGCGGCCGGTCGTGGAAGGCCTCCTCGCTGCACAGCACCCCATCCAGGTCCACCATGATCGACTTCTGACGCGCCATCGGTGCTCTCCGTCCGCTGCCGGGTCGGGGCAGTGAGTCGGCTGGGGCGGCCGGCCCGGGTTCCTTATAATCCCCCCGCGAAGGCCGATCGGCAATCGGCCGCTGCGGTGTGCCGCGTGACGATCACCATCGACGGACCTGCCGGTTCAGGGAAGAGCACCGCCGCCCGCAAGGTCGCGGCTCGGCTGGGCATTCCCTATCTCGATACGGGCGCAATGTACCGGGTCGTTACTCTGGCGGCGCTGGAGCGGGGCGTCGACCTGGGTGACGAAGCGGCCCTGACCGAACTCGCGCGGACGGCCGATTTCGCGCTCGACCCCGGTCCGACGCACATCCGCGTGACACTGGACGGGCGCGACGTGACCGAGGAGATCCGCTCCATGCGCGTCAATGACCATACGCGCTTCATCGCCGCCTCTCCGGGCGTGCGCAAGCTGCTGATCGAGAAGCAGCGCGAAATCGGTGCGCGCCTGGGCAGCATGGTGACCGAGGGCCGCGACCAGGGCACCGCCGCGTTCCCAGACGCCGAGCTGAAGTTCTTCCTTGACGCGGCCATCGAGAAGCGGGCTGAGCGGCGGCTGCACGAGCTGCGGGCCGACGGCGAGGAGGTCACCGCCCAGCAGGTGCTCGAAAACCTGGCCGAGCGGGACCGCACGGATGCCGGCCGGGCGGTTGCGCCGCTGCGGCGGCCTCCAGACGCGATCGAGATCGACACGACCCATCTCTCGATCGGCGAGGTCGTCGACACGATCATTGGTCACATCGAGCGCGCTGGGCTGCTCGAGCGGCGAGCGGACGCCCGCTCGGCGGGGGCGTCCTCCGCGCAGGCGGCCGCCGGGGGCGCGGGCCACCGAGACAGCAAGTCGTAGCGGACATCGATGCGTCAGCGGCCACCGCCCACGGAGATGCGACGCGGGTACCGCTTCCTGCGGTACCTGTGCCAGATAGGGTACGTGACGTTCTTTCACGGGCGGGTCTATGGCACACGGCACGTGCCGCGCACCGGCGGCGTGCTGCTGGTGTGCAATCACCAGAGCTACCTCGACCCGGTTCTGGCCACGCTGGCGATCGATCGCGAGTGCGATTACATGGCCCGCGATACGCTGTTCGCGAACCCGCGTTTCCGGGCGCTGATCGAGTATCTGAACGCCTTCGCGGTCAAGCGTGACACGGCGGATCTGGGAGCGATCAAGGAGACGCTGCGTCGCCTGCGCGACGGGCGGCTCGTGGTCACGTTTCCGGAGGCCACCCGGACGCACGACGGCTCGATCGGACCGCTGCGCGGAGGCGTGGTATTGCTGGCCCGCAAAGCACGGGTCCCGATCGTTCCGACCGTCATCCTCGGCGCCTACCAGGCCTGGCCGCGCACGGCCCGCTGGCCGCGGCCCCATCCGGTGGTCGTTGCCTACGACGCCCCCGTCGTGCCGCACAAGCACCCGGGGCTGAGCGACGACGACCTGGTGGCGCTGATCCGCGATCGGATCGTTGCGCTGCACGACCGCTACGCGCGATGCGGTCCGCTGCGCTGAGTTGACGTGGTTCGCAGGTGCTCGTCGCGCCGAAACGCCGCGTTCGGCGATGGGGCCGGGGGCGCACCCATCGTCGGACACGGCGATCCGACGCTACTGCGGACGGATCCCGCCCGTTGTCGGACACGGAGCTCGTGCGCTGCGGCTGGTTCCGGACGGCATTATCCCGTGACGATGTGCCCGATCGAGATGCCGACCGCGGTCAGGCTCTCGCCCGCCACGAGCCCAGCGCAGATCGCGACCAGGAACCGCGTGGTCCACGATTTGAACAGCCGCCCGGTGAGCAGGGCAATGCAGCCGCCGATGAACATCGACACGCAGTTGTGCCCGTTGACCACGAAGGCCAGGCCCACCGCCGCCGGGCTGGGCACGAAGACCGCGACCTTCTTCGGCAGGAGCTTGTCGAGGATGGGCAGGAGCACGCCGAGCGCGCCGGCGATCAGCATGGCGGTCAACGCCCCGTTGGGCAGCGCGGCCAGGCCGATGTTGAAGAGTTCGGCCACGGCCTTCCAGGTCGCGACGGCGGGGGCCGGCCAGCGCTCGGTCATCAGCATTTCGCGGGGGTCGGGGATGAGCGTGAGG
>CAADGM010000054.1 GCA_900696535.1 uncultured Planctomycetota bacterium | reverse complement strand
GAAGGGCTGCACGGTCGCAGAAGCGCGCAAGGCAGCCCGAAGGGCTGCACGGTCGCAGAAGCGCGCAAGGCAGCCCGAAGGGCTGCACGGTCGCAGAAGCGCGCAAGGCAGCCCGAAGGGCTGCACGATCGCAGAAGCGCGCAAGGCAGCCCGAAGGGCTGCACGGTCGCAGAAGCGCGCAAGGCAGCCCGAAGGGCTGCACGATCGTAGCCGGGGGCCAGTCCGCCGAAGGCGGACGCCGCCCCCGGTCAGAGCGGCGGACGTCAGGACGACCCTGTAAGGGTCGTCGAAGCTGTTCCGCGATCGACAGTTCGGCTGCGACTCGCCCTGCCCGCGTGTAATACCAATCCCAGAACTCCGAGGAGCACCCGCCATCAGCGGATGTTTCACAGGTCGGACGAGAGAGCTGCCCGCCACTCATCTCTGAGCGACAAGCACCCGCTAATCGCGGTTGCTCCACCGGCTCCGGGACCGGTTCGACCACCGCCCCGCCCTTCGGGCTTGAATCGCGGGGCCGGTCTGCCATTGCGCTGCGAACATGCCAGCGCCGCACACTGCTCAGAGGGCAATAAACGCCTACTTCAGCTTGGTCGCAAGGATCGTGAGAAGCTGCTGGTTGTTGATGGGCTTCTGGAACACGCCGGCCAGGCCCAGCTCGCTGTAGTCAATGCTCAGATTCAGGTTGTCACCGACGGAACTCAGCATGTAGACCGGGCGCGTGTTCCCCTCGGCCTTGAGGTTGCGCACCAACATCGTGCCCGCGTCGACCTCCTCCATCATCAGGTCGACGATGATCAGGTCCGGCTGGACCTCCTTCCAGCGCCGCAGTCCCTGCTCGGCGCTGCGGGCTTCCTCCATCACGTAGCCGTTGCTCTCCAGCACAAGCCGCAGCGCGTCCAGCACGTCCTGATCGTCATCTACGCACAGAATCACGGGCTTTCCGTTCTTCATCGCTGGCTCCCTGACAGTGCGGCGGCGCGGAGCGCTGCGCCAGCCGGTGAAGCTTCGAGACAGTCGCCCGATGCGGGCCGGCCCCCCGTGGCGCCGGGACACGTGGGTGCCGATTCGCGGTCGGCCGCGGCGAGCACGGCGGGTGCCGCGTCACGCCGGAAGTCCCCGCGGCGGAGGCGATCGACGAGGAAGTCGACCGCGGCCCGAAGATTCGCAGCGGCGCCGGGCGAGAGCCGCTCGCCGAACTCGTTGAAGGCGTAGCCGCGGATGCCGAGGACGTAGGCGGCCGGGTGGCCGCCGAACATGTCGCGGGCCAGGCCCACGACGGCCGCGGGCGAGACGTGGTGCGTGCTGAATGACAGCGGGGCCGCGTCGCCCGGCGCACCCGGGCCTGGCGGCTCGAGCAGGCGCCACGAGAACGGCTCGGGGCCGTCCACGGCGGCGTCCACGAAGATGACTACGTCATGCGCCGCGGCGCGCTCGCCGTCCTCGACGTTTAGCTGGTAATCGGACGAGAGCGCCACGCCGGGCAGGTGCAGTTCCTCCAGCGCGCCGACGCACGCCGGCCCCAGGCCGTCATCGAGCCGGCCAGGGTTGCCGTAGCCGAGCACCAGGATTCTCGCTGGCGACGTCATCTGCCGCTTTCCGCTGCACACTCACGCGGACCGTCGTGTTCCGCCCTGGACTGTGCCGCTCAACTCACGCCTCGCGCCCGGCGATCGACGAGCTGGCCGCTGGCGTCGAGCAGCTCGACGACCAGGGGCATCTGCCCGAGCGCGTGCGTGGCGCAGCTCAGGCACGGGTCGTAGGCGCGGATGGCCACCTCGACGTGATTGAGCAGGGCCTCGGTGATCTTCTTGCCGTCGATGTACTGCTCGGCCACCTTCTGCACGGCGCGGTTCATGGGCTCGTTGTTGTGCGTCGTGCTGACGATGAGGTTGGCCATCGTGATCTGGTCGTTGTCGTTGATGCGATAGTGGTGGATCAGCGTGCCGCGCGGGGCCTCGATGACGCCCACGGTCTCGCTGCGCCGTTGCCCCTTGACGACCAGGTCGGTGCCCTGAAGGTCCTTGTCGGCCAGCAGCATCTGGATCTTCTCGATCGCGTGCAGCAGCTCGATCATCCGCGCCCAGTGGTAGGCCATCGAGACGTTGTTCGGCTTGCCCTTCGTCAGGGCGGCGAACTCCTTGCGCTCCGCCTCGGCCAGCGGCGTGTCGATGAACTCGGCGCAGTTCAGCCGCGCCAGCGGACCGACGCGGTACCAGCCGGTCTCGGGCGTCAAGCTGCGGATGAACGGGAACTTCATGTACGACCACGAGCGCACGTGCTCGGCGATGTAGTCGGTGTACTTCTGGTAGTCGACGTGGTCGAAGATCTTCTTGCCGGTCGGGTCGATGGCCCGCAGCCCGCCGTGATACAGGTCGAGCGCGCCGTCCTGTCGCACCAGCGCGAGGTGGTTCGAGTCGAACGAGCCAAAGGGGGCCAGCTTCTCCAGGTTCTGGAGCGTGTAGTCCTTGGCCAGCTTCACCGCCGCCAGGGACCAGCGCACGTTCTGCTCCAGGTCCTTCAGCAGGAAGTCGCGCTCGGCGATCGAGAGGTTCTTGTTGACCCCGCCGGGAATCGCGCCGGTGCCGTGAATCTTCTTGCCGGCCGTCAGGCGGATGATCTCCTGCCCGTACTTGCGCATCATGACGCCCTGCACGGCCAGGTCGCGATGCTTCATCGCCACGCCGATGACGTGGCGAATGGCCGGGTCGGCATCGAAGCCGAACAGCAGGTCCGGGCTGCACAGGTGGAAGAAGTGCAGGGCGTGCGACTGGAAGAACTGCCCGTAGTGCATCAGCCGGCGGATCTTCTCGGCCGTCGGCGTGAGCTTCTCCCCGCCGACCAGGCGGTCGACCGCCTTGGCCGCCGCCAGGTGGTGGCTGACCGGGCAGATCCCGCAGAGGCGCTGCACGAGCACGGGCACTTCCCAGAACGGGCGGCCCTGGATGAAGCGCTCGAAGCCGCGGAACTCGACGATGTGCAGGCGGGCCTGCTTCACGCGATCCTGCTCATCAAGCAGAAGCGTCACCTTGCCGTGTCCCTCGACGCGAGTGACCGGCTCGATGACCACGCGTTTCAGGCCGTCCGAAGTGCTGGCTACCACGGGGAACCTCCGCGGAAACTGGAAGTGCGAATTGAGAAGGAAGAAACAGGAAGAGCCAGCCCGAACGGGCCTGACGCCCGCGGATCGCCGTCGAATGCGAAGCCTTGCCGGCTCACTGGCGTTGCCCCGGTCCGGGGGGCAACCATCCTTATCTCTCCATTCCCGCTTCTCACTTCTCGTTCTCTCAGTCGTACTTGATCAGCTCGTAAGGCAGTTGCACCGGCTTGCTGCTCAGCAGTGCCACCAGCGTCTCCCAGATCGTGTCCGCGCTGGGGGGGCAGCCCGGCAGGTGGTAGTCGATCTTCACCACCTCGTGGCACGGGTAGACCTTGTCCAGCAGCAGCGGCAGCTCGGGATCGTTCGGAATCTTCCCCTCCGGGTTGTGTACGCTGGGCCCGTTCAGGTACGCCTCGGCGTAGCACTCGGCCAGCGGGATCCCGTTGCGCAGCGCCGGGATGCCGCCCATGGTCGCGCAGTCGCCCAGCGAGATCAGCACATCGCAATGCTCGCGGAAGCGACGCAGGATCTCGACGTTCTCCTCGTTGCAGCAGCCGCCCTCGATCAGTCCGACAGCGCAGCGGCCCGTGAAGTCCTTGAAGTCGTCCACGGGCGACTTGTCGAAGTCGATCAGCTCGACCAGCTTCAGGATGCGGTCGTCGATGTCCAGGATCGACATGTGGCAGCCGAAGCAGCCGGCCAGGGACGTCGTTGCGACCTTCGGTTTTGCCATGACTGGCGTCCTCGCTCTCACTTGCCCTTCTCGACGTCCGACCCGATCGGCTCGTGGTCGTAGAGCCGCTGTCCGATCGGCACGGCGTACCCGACGCGCTTCTTGATGATGCACCCGACCGGGCAGACGTCCGCGGCCTTGTCGTCGCGGGCGAGCTTCGTTCCGGCCAGGCCGTCGGTCGCGTCCACGGTCAGGCTCTTGTGCGGGCCGCGGCCGCGGAAGTCGAAGGCGTGCTTGCCGTCCACGTCCCGCGAGGCCCGCACGCACCGCGCACAGAGGATGCAGCGGTTGCGGTCCAGGTAGATGTCCGGGTGCGAGGCGTCCACCTCGCGCCGCGGCCAGAGGAACGGGTAGCGCGGGGCGGCGATACCGAAGCGGTAGGCCAGCGCCTGGAGCTCGCAGTTGCCGCTCTTCTCGCAGAACATGCAGAAGTGGTTGCCCTCGACGAAGAGCATCTCGATGATCTGCCGGCGCATGCCGTTGACCTTGTCGGTGTCGCTCTCGACCACCATGCCGGGCGCCGCGGGCTGCGTGCAGGCCGCCGCCGGCCGCCCGTTGATCAGCACCGTGCAGACCCGGCAGCTCCCGTAGGGCTCGAGCTCGCGGAAGTGGCAGAGGCGCGGGATGTATTTGCCCGCGGCCTGGGCCGCCTCCAGGATGGTCTGGCCTGGCTTGGCCGTCACTTCCTTGCCGTCGATCGTGAACTGGATCTCCGCACTCATCGCGCGTCTTCCTCGCGGCTAGGGGTGCGCGTGCACCGACCTGCGACCGATGATCTTCTCCGCCTCGGCCACCCGGCTGGCCAGGTCGAACGTCGGGACGTTGCCGTTCTTCCGCGGCTGGACGACCTTGTCGTACAGGGGACGGAAGTTTCGCAGGGTCGTCAGCACCGGGTTGGGCGACGTCTGCCCGAGCCCGCAGCGGCTCATCAGCTTGACCGTCGTGCCCAGCTCCTCCAGGTACGGCAGGTCCTCGGGCGTGCCGCGACCCGCGTTGATCTGCTGGAGCCGTTCGAGCAGCAGCACGTTGCCGACGCGGCAGGGTGTGCAGAAGCCGCACGACTCGTGGCAGAAGAATTCCATGAACCGCTGGGCGATGTGCAGGACGTTCCGCCCGGGACCGAAGACCATGATCGAGCCGCCGGTGGCCAGGTCGTCGTAGCAGATCGTCCGCTCGTAGCTGTCCGGGCCGACCATCTGCCCGCTCGGCCCGCCGACCTGCACGGCGATCGCGTTCTCCGCACCGCACAGCTTCAGCACGTCGCGCAGCTTGATTCCGAAGGGCACTTCGTAGACGCCCGGGCTCTTGCAGTCGCCCGAGATGCTGAGCACCTTCGTCCCCGTGCTGCCCTGCGAGCCGACCTGGCAGAACGACGCCGGGCCGAGCTCCATGATCTTGGTCACCTTGCACAGCGTCTCGACGTTGTTCACCACGGTCGGACGCCCGAGGTAGCCCTTCTGCGCCGGGAACGGCGGGCGGGTCTTCGGATCGCCGCGCAACCCCTCGCACGAGCTGATCAGCGCGGTCTCCTCGCCGCAGATGTAGGCCCCGGCCCCCATCTGAATTCGAATGTCGAAGTCGAAGCCGGGCTTGCCGCAGATCGCCTTGCCCAGCAGGTTGTCGTCGCGCCGCTTCTGAAGCACGTCCTCCAGGAAGGCCCGCAGGTAGGCGTACTCGCCCCGCAGGTAGAGGATTCCCTTGGCGGCCCCGATCGCGTAGCCCGCGATCGTCATGCCCGCGAACACCCGGTCCGGGACCTCCGTCAGGATGACGCGGTCCTTGAACGTGCCCGGCTCGCCCTCGTCGGCGTTGCAGATGACGCACTTCTGCTCGCCGGGGGCCGCCCGGGCGAACTCCCACTTCATCCCGGTCGGGAAGCCCGCCCCGCCGCGCCCGCGCAGGCGCGAGGTCTTGATCGCGCGGATGACCTCGGCCGGCGTGATCGCGATCGCCTTGCGGATCGCCTCGGCCCGGTTGATGGGGCCGAAGACGAACTCGCCCCGCTGCCGCAGGTTGTTGTACACCATCGAGTGGACCAGCGGGTGGGCGTTGTTTCCGCCGCCCAGGCGCGTCACCAGCCGGTCCGGGTCGCCGTGCTCGCGCAGCTCGCGGACGATCTCCCGCGCGCGGTCGCTGGAGATCTCGGTCACCGGCACATCATTGACCAGCGCCGCCGGGGCCTGATCGCACATGCCGATGCACGCGGTCCACTCCAGCGAGATGGCCCCGTCTGGCGTGGTCTGGCCGAAGTCGATCCCCAGCTCCTGCCGGAAGGCGTCGGCGACGCGCTGCACGCCCTTGAGCTCGTCGATGATGTCGTTGCACAGGCGGATGGTCACGCGCCCCTTCGGCTTGTCCGACAGGAAGGAGTAAAACGTGACGCAGCTCTCGACCTCGCAGCGGTGGATGCCCAGCTCGCGCGCGATCAGGTCCATCGCCTGCGGCGAGACGCTGCCGGCCCGGGCCTGCACGCTGCGCACGATGTCGACCAGCCGCGTGCGCTGACGCGCCACGCTGTGACAGGATTCACGAACGATTGCTTCAAGCGACTCCGGCATGACGACCCTCGCGCATAGGGCCCGTGTGCGGCGTAGGAACTAGAGAATCAAACTAAAATATCGTATTGGGCCGACGGCGACTTCCGCAAGGGGCGCGGGGCAGAAAATCCACGGCCCGCGGAGCGTGATTATCGCAATTCGGATGGATTTGGGGCTAAAAGCGCGCGCCCGCACCGTCCCATCGCGCGCACGCGACCGCGCGCCGTAACGCCGACGCGGCGGCGCAGCGTCACGCGCGCAGGAGCTGCTGCCAACGTCGGTTGTGGCAACGACGCGCTCATCGGTTCGTTCCCCCACGGCGCCTTGTCACAGCCTCACAGCGCGCGTCGGGTGCCGCGCCCGCGTCACACGGTCTTCCCAACGGCCTGCCGCTGCTCGCGGAGCCACGCGAGCCACGCCTCCAGCCCTTCGCCGCTGCGGGCGGAGAGTTCGATCACCGGCGCGCGGGAGTTGACCTGCGCCAGGTCGTCGTAGACGCGCCGCGTCGAGTAGCCGAGCACTTCGGCGAGGTCGATCTTCGTCAGCAACACGACGTCCGCGGGCCGAAACAGCGTGGGGTACTTCGCGACCTTGTCATCGCCCTCGGCGACGCTGAGCAGCACGACCCGACGATGCTCGCCCAGGTCGTGCGCCGCCGGGCAGACCATGTTGCCGACGTTCTCGATGAACAGGAAGTCGATGTGCTCGAGGCGGAGACTGTCGAGGCCGTCGCTCACCTCCGTGGCCGAGAGGTGACACCCGCGACCCGTGTTGATCTGTGTAACTTCGGCGGCCAGGCCGGAAAGCCGCTCGGCATCCCGCGTAGTCTGAAGGTCCCCGACCAGGACGGCGCTGCGCTGCGGAGCCAGGGCGGGGATCGTCTTCTCCAGCAGCGCGGTCTTGCCGCTGCCGGGCGCGCTCATCAGGTTCAGCGCCAGCACGCCGGCGGACTCCATCCGGCGTCGGTTCTCGCGTGCCACGGCGTCGTTGGCTTTCAGCACGCTCTCGACCACGTTGATCTTCATGACGGGCCGTCCTGCCAGGTATCGCCGGTCAGCGACTGCAAGATGATATCATCGCCCGCGACCAGCTCGGCATCAGCTCGGCCGCAGCCCGGGCACACGTAGTTGTCGATCCGGGCGCGGAAGCTCCGGTGGCAGTGGCGGCAACGCGCCTCCAGCGGGACTTCGACGATACTCAGGGCGGCCCCCGCCGCCAGGGTTGAAGCCGACACGGTCTCGAAAGCCAGTTGCAGCGCGTCGGGCACGACCTGCCGCGCTTCGCCACAGCGAACCTCGACGGCGATCACGCGGCGCAAACTCGCCTGCCGGGCAGCCTCGAGGACCTGGTCGAGCAGCGCCGTTGCGATCGTCAGTTCGTGCATACGTGAGCCAGTGCCGGACCCAGATGTTGCGCCTGTCCGTGACGACCGCGGGGCGAGCCAGGGTCACGTCCCCCCTTCCCTCTCAGGGAGGGGACAGGGGGAGGGCCAGTTTCCCGGCCGGGATTCGATCCCGAGCCTCAACAAATCCGCGGCAAGTCCTCACCGTACGGCCGCTGCACGACGCGACGACCGCCGGCCGGCGTCAACAATTCGACCAGCGGAGGCTGCGCCGCCGTCACCTCGCCGATGCGTGACGCTTCGCGGCCCAGCGGATGGTCGCGCAACACGCGGAGGGCCTGATCGGCATGCTGGTGGGCGACGACGAAGACGCACTTGCCCTCGTTGGCCACGGTGAGCGGGTCGAGGCCGAGTAGCTCAGCAGCATGTCGCGCCGTGGGTGTGACCGGGAGCCTCCGCTCCTCGACTTCGATCGTGACGCCCGCCCCTTCGCTCACGTCACAGAGCACGCCCGCCAGCCCGCCCCGCGTCGCATCACGCATGAACTTCACGTCGACGCCGGCGTCGAGCACGCGGCCGATGAGGCCGGCCAGCGGGGCGGCATCACTGCGGAGCGGCGACTCGAAGGCAATGCCGGCCCGGACCGACAGGACCGCGAGCCCATGATCGGCCAGCGTGCCATTGACCAGGACGACGTCACCGGGCGTGACCCGGTCGACTCCGAGGCGCAGGCCGGGGCGGCGCCGCCCCACGCCGGCAGTGTTGATGAACATCTGCCCGTCGGCCAGCGGGGGCACACCCAGACCCTCGTGCGCGGGCCGGGCCGACCCGCTCGAAGCCGGCAATCCGCCCGTGGCGCGATGCTCGATCACCTTCGTGTCGCCAGTCACCACGTGGACGCCGGCTTCGGCCGCTGTTCGGGCGATCGTCGCCACGATGCGGTCCAGCGTCGCCAGTGGCAGCCCCTCCTCGAGGATCAGCCCAAGGCTGAGCGCCAGCGGCGTCGCTCCCATGACTGCGAGGTCATTGACCGTGCCCGCCACCGCCAGCCGGCCGATGTCTCCGCCCGGGAACTCGATGGGCGTCACGACGTAGGAATCCGTCGTGAAGACGAGCTCGCCATCAATCGGCGGCAGGACGGCCCCGTCGGTCAGCGCCGCGAGCGCGTCGTTCCGCAGGGGCCCGAGCAGGTGCCTCCGAATCAACCGCGCCATCAGCTCCCCGCCGCCCCCGTGCGCGAGGATCACGCGATCCAGCACGGGCAGCTCGGGCACGGAGTTCATCGGGCTCCCCCGACTGCCGCCACGTGGCGGTTGTACTTGTACCAGGCGGCGCAAGTACCTTCGCCGCTGACCATGCAGGGGCCGATTGGCGTTAGCGGCGTGCACTGCCGGGCGAACGCGGCGCACGCGGCCGGCTCGCACCGCCCGGTGATGACCTCTCCACAGCGGCAAAGCGGATGGACGATGTCCTCGCCGACCGCGATATCGAAGCGTCGCAGCGCGTCGAAGTGCGCGTACGCGGGGCGCAGCGCGAGGCCACTCCTCGGAATCGTGCCCAGTTCGCGCCAGGCCGTGTCCGCCGGCTCGAAGACCTCGCCGAGAAGGCGCAGCGCAGCCGGGTTGCCTTCATCTCGAACCACGCCGCGATAGACGTTCTCGACGCGCGCCTGCCCGGCCAGGATCTGCCGCACGACTGCCACGAGCCCGGATAGGATCTGCTCGGGCTCGAAACCCGTGATGACGACTGGCCGGCCGTGCACCTCGGCAACCGGCGCGTACGGCCGCGAGCCGATGATGACGCTGACGTGCCCCGGGGCCAGAAAACCGTCGAGCGCGACGCCGGGGGCTTGAAGAAGCGCGTCCAGCGCCGGAACGACGAGCTTGTGGCACGCCAGCAGCGACAGGTTCCGAAGGTCGTGTCTGGCCGCCTCGCACACCAGGGCGGCGCTCGCCGGGGCAGTCGTCTCGAAGCCGACCGCGAAGAACACGACCTGCGTCGTCCGGTACGTTCGGGCGAGCTCCAGCGCGTGCATCGCCGAGGCGACGACCTGGATCCGCGCCCCGCACGCCCGCAGCCGCTCGAGGCTGCCCCGTCGCCCCGGCACGCGGATCATGTCACCGTACGTGCACAATATGACGTCCGGACGGGCCGCGATCTCGAGCGCAGCGTCGATGTGCCGCTGCGCCGTAACGCACACCGGGCAACCCGGACCGCTGACCAGCCGCAGGTTCTCGGGGAACAGGGTCCGTAGCCCGGCCCGGAATATCGACACAGTGTGGGTGCCGCAGACCTCCATGACGTTCAGCCGGCGGGGCGACTGCGCGCAGAGCTGCCTCAACTCGTCAACCAGGACCGAGCTGCGCTCACTCATCGAGTCTCGGGCGCCGGGGTAGACGCTGCGCCGGCCAGATCGTCCGGCTCGTTGCCCAGCGCTTGTCGGAGGTAATCCCAGGTCTCCAGGGCGGCCTGCTCGTCGAGCACGCTGATGGCGAAGCCCGCGTGCACGAGCACCCAGTCGCTCAACTGGACTTCCGGCGTCAAGACAGTACTGACGCGGAGCTGATTGCCGAGCAGGTCGACAACGGCCTCGTCGCCGCGACGCTTGATCACCTTCCCGGGTACGGCCAGACACATCCCTGACGATTGTACCACCGCGGCCCGGCGCGAACAGGCGATTCCCCGTGGCCCCCGGTCAGCCGCGCCGGCCCCCCACTGCCGCTCGCGCCGGTGTCGCCGCGCGACCCCACCCGGGGCGGCGTGGCGTTGCTGGACGCGCCGGCTATACTCGCGACCCATGCAAGCGATTGCAGTCATCCCCTCGCGCTACGGATCCACGCGGCTCCCGGCCAAAGCCCTCCTTCGAGACACGGGCAAGTACCTCGTCCAGCACGTCTATGAGCGGGCAGCTCAGGCCAAGCGCCTCTCCCGGGTCGTCGTGGCCACCGACGACCAGCGGATCGTTGACGCGGTCCGGTCTTTCGGCGGTGAGGTCGTCATGACCCGTCCCGACCACCAGAGCGGAACGGATCGGGTGGCAGAAGTGGCGGAGCAGCTCGGCGGCGGACAGGACGCCCTGTACCTGAACGTCCAGGGCGACGAGCCGGAAGTGTCGCCCCTCGCGCTGGACCGGCTGGTCGAGCGCATGGCCGGCGAGCGGGCCGACTGCCCGATGGGTACGCTGGCGTGCCGCTTCCCCCCCCACCTTGACGCCACCGCGCCCAGCACGGTGAAAGTTGTGATCAGTGACACGGGACGGGCGCTGTATTTTTCCCGATCCCTGATACCATATCCGCGAGACGGTGGCGAAAGCGCGCCCGGGTGGGGCCCGTTGTTGCACCTGGGCGTGTATGCGTACCGCCGGCCGTTCCTTCTCCAGCTCGCCACGTGGCCCCCGGGCACGCTGGAGCAGATCGAAAAGCTCGAGCAGCTTCGCGTGCTCCAACGTGGGCATCCGATAGCGGTCGAGATCGTCGAGCACGCGAGCGTGGGGATCGATACCCCGCGCGACTATGAGCAGTTCGTCGCCCGCTGGCGACAGCGGACCGGCTCAGGCTGCTGAGTAAGCGAGCGATCTGCTCGGCGCCGACTTCCGCCGCCCGCTTTGCGTGCGGTGGATGCCTCCGCGTGCGGCGCACGGCGTGACGAGCGACGCCGGCGGCAGAGGCCGGCGTCAAGGCGAGCCCCTGGGGCGGGCCCCGAGCGGTCCGTCAGAACTGGAAAGCGAGCGAAGGTAATCTCAGCGTTGAAGGTGCAGGATCCGTCATGAGCCCGACAGAAAACGAAGGACTGATCCCCTCCACGCGGAGCTCGACCGGCGAGACCGAGTTCTATCTCCCATTGCCTCCGGGCTACAAGCCCGGCCAGACGCGCTTCGTCGTCGTCTTCGGCACGGTGATCAGCGGGCTGGGCAAAGGCATCTTCAGCTCTTCCCTGGCCAAGTGCCTCCAGGACAAGGGAGTGTCGGTCGCTCCCATCAAGCTGGAGGGCTACCTCAACATCGACTCGGGCACGCTGAACCCGTATCGCCACGGCGAGGTCTTCGTCCTCGATGACGGAACCGAGTGCGACATGGACTTGGGGACCTACGAGCGGGCCCTGGACCAGAACCTCTCGCGCCTCAACTTTGCCACCAGCGGACAAATCTACCGCCGCGTGCTGGACCGTGAGCGGATCGGCGGCTACCTGGGGCGTGATGTGCAGATGATCCCGCACGTCACCGGGGAGGTGAAGAATCGCCTGCGCGAGCTGGCCATCGCCAGTCGGGCCGACGTGATCTTTGTCGAGATCGGCGGCACGGTGGGCGACGTCGAGAACGCGCACTACATCGAGGCCATGCGGCAGCTCGCCTTCGAGGAAGGCCAGCGCAGCGTCTGCTTCGTGGCCCTCACGTACGTCCTCGAGCCGTCGATCCTGGGCGAGCAGAAGAGCAAGGCCGCCCAGCTCGGCATCCGGCAACTCCTGGAGTGCGGCGTGCAGCCGCACATCATCGCCTGCCGGGCGGCCTCGCCCGTCACGCGCAAGGTGCGTGAGAAGATCGCGCTCTTCAGCAACGTCCCGCCCGAGCGGGTCTTCTCGATGCACGACTGCGAGAGCGTCTATCAGATCCCCGAGCAGCTCCGCGGAGCCGGGCTCGACACGGCGGTGATGGAGTGGCTCCAGATCAGCCCGAAGTTCAGCGAGGAGGCCGAGCGGGCCGCCCGCGAGCGCTGGCAAATCTACCTGGGCCACCTCAAGCGCGTCAGCCGGGAGGTTTCGATCGGCATTACCGGCAAGTACACCTCCGTGCGCGACGCCTACGCGAGCATCATCAAGGCGCTGGAGCACGCCGGCACGGCACTGGAATGCAAGGTCCGCCTCGTGTGGGTGGATACGAGCGAGCTCACGGACGAGCGCGCCGACGAGAAGCTGCGCGAGCTGCACGGTATCATCGTCCCCGGGGCCTTCGGCACGCGCGGGGCGGAAGGCAAGATCGCCTGCCTCAAGTACGCCCGCACGCACGGCCTGCCGTGCCTGGGAATCTGCTACGGCTTCCAGATGGCGGTGGTCGAGTTCGCCCGCAACGTGCTCGGCTGGGAGGACGCCAACTCGACCGAGATCGACAACGAGTGCCGCTATCCCGTGATCGACCTGCTCCCGGACCAGAAGAAGATCGAGGGACTGGGCGGGACCATGCGGCTCGGCGGGCACGACGTCGCGATCCGCGAAGGTACGCTGGCGGCGCGGATGTTCGGCCCGCGCACGCGCCTGCGCTTCCGGCACCGCTACGAGGTCGATCCGCGCTACGTCGCCCAGATCGAGGCGGCTGGCATGATCTTCTCCGGCCGTTCGCCGAAGGCCGAGATCATGCAGATCCTCGAGCTGCGCCCCGACCTGCATCCGTACTACGTCGGCACGCAGGCGCACCCCGAACTGACCAGCCGGCCGCTCGCGCCGGCGCCGATGTTCCTCGGCCTCGTCCACGCGGCCCTGCGCCGGGCGTATCCCGACTACGCAACCCCGCTCGTGTACGCCTCCGAGGCCGAGGCCGCTGCGGAGGCCGAGCCCGCCGACCCGCCGACGCCGCACGATACGAGCGACTCGGCCCAACCGGCCGACCGGCACGCGTAGGCCCGCGGTTCACGTCGCTCGGCTGACGTCACCGTACCGGCATCTGACGCAAGCCTGCGAACCCAGGAGCCGCTACGGTGCTTGCCGACGAGACAGGCGAACACCCATCAGCGTCAGGCCGACCAGCACCAGGCTGGCCATCGGGCACAGCCCAAGGCTAATCGCGAAATTCTCGAGCTGGCGCGCGGCCTCGGCCTCGGCGGCGGTGTTCGGGTCGGGCCGGCCGGCGCTATCGGTGCCGAGCGTGTTCCCCGGCACGCCGTCCACCGTGCTGCCCAGGCCGCCGACCGCCTGGGAGAACTCGCCGCTGGGCTGTCGGCCGCCGATCAGATTGGCCACATCGCGGACGAAGTTGCGCGGCTCGGGGACATCGGGACCGGGCCGGCCGGTCTCATCATCGCAGGCATCGCCGATACCGTTGCCGTTCGAGTCGGCCTGCGATGGGTTGGACACGGTCGGGCAGTTGTCGATGCAGTCGGGCACGCCGTCGCCATCCGAGTCGAGCGCATTGCAGCCGCAGGGCCCCGGCGAGGTGCGCTGCGGATCGAGCGGGCAGCCGTCCAGGCAATCGACCGTGCCGTCACCGTCGCTGTCGCGGAAGCACGGATCGACCGGGCACACAACCGACCCGCAAACCGTGCCGTGCCCCTGGAACACGCCGCCGGACGCCGCGCAGGCCGCCGCATTCGCCGTGGACACGCACCCACCAGCGGGCAGGCAGCACGCGCCGGGGGGCACGCCGCAGGGCGATCCGTCGCACGTGCTTCCCTCTCCCTGGAACTGGCCACCCACCGCAGCGCAATCGTCCAGCGTCACGACGCTGCACGCGAAGCCAACGCAGCATGCGCCCGGCACGGGCGGAGGCGACGGCTGGCACGCGTCCGCCAGACCGTTGTTGTCGGCATCGGCGCAGTCGGTCCCGGAGCCGGCCCATGTCCCGCCGGCCGCGGCACATGCGGACTGCGACAGAATCCGACACCCGCTCGTGTCGCCCGAGGCGGCCAGCCCGTAGAGCGCTCCGTCCGCCACGCTGACTGTCGAGAGCACACTGCCCGTGTTCGGATCGAGCGTGTAGAGCAGCCCGGCGGCGCTGGATGCATAGAGGGTCGTGCCATTAAACGCGAGCCCCTCGATATCCGTGGCGGGCGCGACAAACGAGCGAACCGGCGCGGTGTTTACGAGGGCGCTGACCTCCTTGATGAAGTTGTCGGTCGTGAGCACGAAGACGCGCTCGGTGTTATCGCCGCCGATGGCGCGGCGTGGCAGGACGGCGCTTGTGCCCCAGAAGATGGTCTCGCCGCCGCCGATCGTGAGGCGGTGCAGATCGGGGAACGTCGAGTGGTCGAAGATGATGTGTGAACCGTACACGGCCAGGGCGCCGATGGACCAGTTCGTTACGGGCACGTTCCGCGGGTCGGGATCGTCGATGTGGCTGTGGTCGCAGCCCTTGCTCGGGAGAGGAATCGGAACCGAGCGGACCAGGCTCCCGGACGCGGGGTCGAGCTCGTAGATCGTCGTCGGGTTCGCGTCCGAGTTGATGTAGTAGAGCACGTCACCGCCCAGCGCGAGCCCGATGCGCACGTGCCCGGGCAGCATACCGGCCGCCGGCGGGGTGAGCGCAGGCAGCACGCTGCCCGTCTGCGGACTGACACGAACGATACGGTTGGTCGCGGGCTGCGCCCCGAGCAGGCCCGCGGTGCAGCAGGCGCCAACCGGCGGGCAGCTTCCGCACGCACTGCCGGCGCCGAGGAAGAAGCCGCCCGCCTGCACGCACGCCGCCGAGAGCTTGTCCGGCGTGCAGCCTCCGTCGGGCAGGCAGCAGGCGCCGGTGGTAACGACTTCGCACTCGTCGGGCACGCCGTTGCCATCCAGGTCCTCGCTGAATCCGGACGCGATATCGCACTCGTCGGGGATGTTGTTGGCGTTGCAATCCAGCGACACGGCGCCGTCGAACGTCCAGACCAGCTCGACCTCGTACCACGCGGCCCCGCCGAAGGGGTTGTCGTCGAACTCGACGCGGGTCGTGTAGTCGTTGCCTGCCGACGGGAACTGCGTGACGCTGACATTGTGTCGCGCGGCGATCCGGTTGAGCTCGAGCGCTGCGTCGAGCAGCGGCGCGCGTGGCGACAGGCGCGTGTAAGCGGTCGACTCGGCGCCGGACGCGGTGCCATCCGGCCACTGCGGGAACCACTCGGCCCCGTTCAGGTAGGTCGGGAAGTTGGCGCCCTCCTGACCGGGAACGTTGAAGTCCCAGTGTTGCCACCAGACACGATTAAAGCGGACGATGAGCTCGTCGCGGCCGTCAGTCCAGACTTTCACGCGCAGGCGTACGGTCGTTCCGCTGCCGGGGACGAGATCGCACTCGTCGGGCCGGCCGTTCGCGTTGCAGTCCGGACTCGTGCCCGTGCTGATGTCCAGCGCATCCGGCACGCCATTGCTGTTGCAATCATCGCAGGCGCCGGGTGTGCACGGGGCGTCGTCGCCCAGGTAGATTCCACCCACCTGGCCGCAGGCGGCGGCGGAGAAGATGAAGCAGTTGGCGCCCTGGCAGCAGCCGCCGGCAGCCGGAGGCAGACACGGGTCGGGGTCGCAGTCGGCGCCATCGCCCTTGTACACCCCCCCGATGACCTGGCACCCGAAGTCGGTGACCACGGCGCAGCCGGACGCCGTGCAGCACGCGCCGACGCAGGGACTCGGGTCGTACGCAACAACGTCACTGAGCCAGACGCCGCTGCCCCACGCCATCCAGGCAATGGCGATGTCCGTGAGCGCCGCGGCAATGAGCGCGCAGAGCGCGACCCGGCCAGGGATCGACGTGAGCATGTTTGCGGACCTCTCTCAACGTGCACGCGAGACGCGCAGCCGACCCCGCCCAGGCAGGCGAGCGGCAGCACTCAGTCTACTGCATCGCGGGCAACAATGGCAGGGAAAGCGACTTGCCATCGAGCGCTGGCCCCGCCGCGAGCTTAGCGGACCGGGGGGGAGAGATTACCCGAACGTCGTCGCAAAACAGCGTCAGCGCCGAGGCCGACTCGACCCGTGCATCGACGATCGCCCCCACCAGCGACGGGTCGCCGTCGAAAACCGCAATCTGGTCCTGAGGCGTTCGACCGACGAGCTGCCGGCTTCGGTCGCGCGCGTGGATCTTCGACTCGACGGGCAGTTCCTCGCCGTTGCGAGCCCGAATCGCGGCTTTGCTATGCCCCTCGACCAGCACCGCAAACCGCCGACCGACGAGGCCCTGGTTGCGCCGGGCAGCGATTTCGGCCTGCACGGCGAGCAGTTCATTGTTCCGGTGCTGTTTCACTTCGGCCGGCACATCATCGTCCTTCAGGCGGTCCGCGGCCGTGCCGGGCCTGGGGGAGTACTTGAAGACGAAGATGTTCTTGTACTGCACCCACCGCACGAGGTCGACGGTGGCCTGGAAGTCCGCTTCGGTCTCGCCGCAGAACCCCACAATGAAGTCGCTGGCCAGCGCGATATCCGGCACGTAGCGGCGCGCCGTGTCCATCAGGCGCTTGTAGCTGTCGACTGTGTACCCGCGATTCATGGCCTTGAGCATGCGGTCGGAGCCGGACTGCGCCGGGATGTGGAGATACGGGCAGACCTTCGGGTAATCCCGCATGACGCGGAAGATGTCCTCGTCCCAGTCGGCCGGGAAGCTGGTGACGAAGCGGATGCGGTCGATCCCCTCGACCGCGTGCACCCGCTCCAGCAGCGCCGCGAAACGGACCGGCCGGCCGTCCTCCTGATGCACGTAGGAGTTCACGGTCTGCCCGAGCAGCGTCACCTCCCGGCAACCTTGCGACGCGAGGCGACGAACCTCCTCCACGATGTGCCCCGGCGACCGGCTCCGCTCCGGCCCCCGCGTGAACGGCACCACGCAGAACGTGCAGAACTGGTCGCAGCCGCGCTGTACGCGGACGTACGCCTGGAGGCTGTGCTCACCGGGGCTGACCTGCCGACTGAGGTCGAGGGCTTCGAGGCTATCGGCCTCGAACGCGCGCTCGAACGCCTGCCGCTTGCGAGACCCGGTACCCGCCAAGGCAGCCAGCCGGCCACGACGGGCCGCGACCTGCTCGATCAGCCCCGGCAGACGGTGCAGCTCGTTCGGCCCGCAGAGCAGGTCAACGTGCGGCGACTTGTCGAACAGGGCTTCCTTCTCCCGCTCGGCCATGCACCCGATCACGCCCACGATCACGTCGGGTCGGCGACGCTTGACGTGGCCCATCGAGCCGAGCCGGGAGAGGACCTTGTCCTCGGCGTGCTGGCGGACGCTGCACGTGTTGTATAACACCAGGTCGGCACGCCGCGCCGAATCTGCCGGACAATACCCAAGCGCGCGCAACTGCCCCTCGACCAGCTCGCTGTCGAGCACGTTCATCTGGCAGCCGAAGGTCTCGAGGTAGTAGGTCTTGCCCAGCATGTGGCACAACTCACGCGCCCGGCCCGGGGTACATCGTCGCGAATCCCTGAGAATAACGCCCGCCCGCATCCCCAGCCAGTCAGTTCCAAGGTGTCCCGTCGACGTCGCGCCGCGACGAGGTCGATCGACACGGTGTGGCGAAATGTTATGGCTACGGCACGCTGCGATTCTGCCGATTCGTATGATTGACTGGGTGCGCGGGGAGCGCCCCAGGTCAAGCGGGCGAGACTGCCGGGGTAGACCGGCCGCCCCGGCGAAGATCCCCGGCCCGTCGCGCTAGGCGCATCGAGCCGAGCGCCATTCGCTCCGCGGAACGTAAATCCTGTAGGCGACGTGTTGCACGAACTTTCGGCCGGGTGTAAAAAGGGTGTGTTGGCGCGGTTGCACCGGCCGTGTGAGGCTGGCGAATGAAGGCCGATAATCGTAATCTCGTGGTCGTCGGTGCGCTGGTAGGCGCGCTCACGTTGGGGGCCGCAATGCTGCTGTGGCTCGAGCCCGCCAAGCCGCGCTGGCAGAGCGATCGCCTGCTGCGCGCCGAGCGGCACGTGCCCATCACAGCCGTCGAGGTTGATTACCTGCCGCGCGAGGCCGCCTTGGCCGCGCTCGAACAGCCCGGCCCCGACAGTGTTTGCGTCGTGTTCCCGACGGAGAGCCCGGCGTTCCAGTTCGGCGGGTCGCGCCTGCGGCTGCTGGTGGTCCGCTCGGACAGCGAGCGGCTCAGCGTGTCGCAGCAGGAGAACGTCCTGGCGACGCTGGCGGCCCTTGCCGGGCAGGCACCCAATCAGAATCTTCCTGTCGCGCTGGCCGAGTCGGCCGACGCAGCCCGCGACCCGTCTTTGCCTGAGCAGGCCCGTGAACTGCGCGAGCTGCTGCTCCGTAAGGGCCTCATCGGCGGCGTCCCCTGATTGGTTCGCCGCGGCGCGTGGTGCGGTCGGACAGTGGCGCGGCGCCATGCATCACGCGGCCGAGGGCCGCACGAGGACGAGAAGCCGACCTAGCATGGCGACGCGGGCCCTCCCACTTCTCCCCGGATACGAGACTCTCGAGCGGCTGGGCCGCGGCGCGGGAGCGCTCATTTGCCTGGCGCGCGACCTGAGCTCGCGCCGCCTGGTGGCCATCAAGCACGTCGTCCGCCACGACGAGGAAGACGAGAAGTTCATCGCGCAGGCCGAGAGCGAGTACGAAGTCGCCCGGCAGCTCAACCAGCCCTATCTGCGGAAGTGCTACGACATCGTCCGCGTCCGCAAGTGGCTCAAGACCCGCGAGCTGTTCCTGATCATGGAGTACGTCGACGGCGAGCGGCTCGAGGACGCCCGGCCCGACTCGCTCCGACGCGTACTGGCCATCTTCCGGCAGGTTGCGCAGGGGCTGCACGCCCTGCACGGGCACGGCTTCGCCCACGCGGACATCAAGCCGAACAACGTTCTCCTGACGCGTGACGAGCAGATCAAGATCATCGACTTCGGCCAGAGCTGCCCCCTCGGCACGATCAAGCAGCGCGTGCAGGGCACGCCGGACTACATCGCGCCTGAGCAGGTGCACCGCAAGGAGATCGACCAGCGCACCGACGTGTTCAACCTCGGCGCGACCATGTACTGGGTCCTGACCGGCAAGTATTTCAAGACGCTCATCCAGGCCGCGCCGACCGCGGCGCGGAAGACCGTCATCGAGGCGGCGCGCGGCAATGAGCCGCCGCACGTGCTCAGCGAGCGTGTCCCGGTGCCGCTGTCGAACCTGGTCATGCAGTGCTGCGAGACCGCCAAGGAGCTCCGCCCGCGCGACATGCGCGAGGTGCTTTCGCGGCTCGATCTGGTCGAGCACATGGACGAGGTCAAGCAGCGCATCCATGCCCGGGCGCACGGCTCACGCCAGAAGCGGACCAGCTCTGGCTCGGGCAGTCATCACGGCGGCGGCCACGGCGAGGCGGGCACGCCCAGTGGAAAGCCACCAGGGCGATGAACGCGTCGGACGGCGTCCGGGCCGCGGAGATCATTCGCGAGGCTGCGCAGCTCATTCGCGAGGACCCGAATCGCCGAGGCTCGCTGCTCAGCTTCGGCTCCGCCGGCCAGCTCGTCATGACCGGCGACTTCCACGGGAACCTGCGCAACTTCGAGAAGCTCCAGCGCTACTGCGCCCTCAAGACCAGCCCGGCCCGAAGCGTCATACTCCACGAGCTCATCCACGCCGAGCCGGACCCGCCGCAAGCGCCGGACTTCTCCATCGACCTGCTGGTCCGGGCGGCCGAGTGGAAGTGCGCCTTCCCGGACAACGTCTTCTTCCTCCAGTCCAACCACGAGCTCTCCCAGCCCCGCGGACACGAGATCACCAAGGCCGGACGATTCGTCCTGGCCGACTTCGAGCGCGGCGTGCGCGAGCGATACGGCGACAGCGCGGAGCAGGTGCTCGAGGCCGTCAACGACTACATTCGCGCGCTGCCCCTGGCGGCGCGCACAGCCAACGGTATCTTTCTCTCGCACAGCCTGCCCGACGCCCTCTACGCGGAGACGTTCGACCTCAGCGTGCTCGACCGCGAGCCGACGCCGCAGGACTGCCTGCCCGGCGGCCCGGCATATGCCCTGGTGTGGGGGCGATTCCACACCGAGAGCGTGGTCGAGGTGTACGCCCGCCGACTGGGTGCCGAGGTGTTCATCGTTGGCCACACGCCGCAGGAATTCGGCCACCGACGGATCGGTCGCCTGCTCATCCTGGCCAGCGATCACAACCACGGCGTGTTCCTGCCGATCGACCTGAGCCGCCGGACCTCGGCCGAGGCGCTCGAAGAGCAGATTCGGAAGTTCGTGAGCGTCGAGTAGGCGGGCGGGATCGGCGCCCGTACCGGCAGACGATCTATAATCGCGGTAGCAAGAGGAAGTTCGGCATGCGTGCCATCGTCGCCAAACCCCGCGGGTTCTGCGCCGGCGTCGAGCGGGCCATCAAGGCCGTCGAGCTGGCGCTCGAAGCCTACGGCCCCCCCGTCTACGTGCGCAAGGAGATCGTCCACAACACGCACGTCGTGCAGCGGCTCCGCGAGAAGGGCGCCGTCTTCGTCGACGAGCTTGACGCCGTCCCGGCCGGCGCGGTGACCATCCTCTCGGCGCATGGCTCGGCGCCCGAAGTGTACGAGGAGGCGCGCCGTCGCCAGCTCCGAACCGTCGACGCCACATGCCCGCTGGTGCACAAGGTGCACTTCGAGGTGAAGCGTTACGTGCGGCGTGGCTATCGCATCGTGCTCATCGGTCACGCGGGGCACGACGAAGTGGTCGGCACGATGGGCCAGGCGCCCGACGCCACGGTCCTGGTCGAGTCGGTGACCGACGCCGAGCGGCTGACGCTTGACCCGCGCCAGCCTGCCATCATCCTCACGCAGACCACCCTGAGCCAGGACGACACGCAGGAGATCATGGAAACGCTACGGCGGCGCTATCCGCATCTGGAGCTGCCGCCAAGCGATGACATCTGCTACGCAACGCAGAACCGCCAGAACGCGGTCAAGCGGATGCTCGAGGGGATCAACCTGCTGCTGGTGGTCGGCTCGCGGAACTCGTCCAACTCGCTGCGGCTGACCGAGGTGGCCCGGGGGCGGGGCGTGCCGGCCCACCTGATCGATGGGCCGGGCGAGATCGATCCGGCCTGGCTGGACGGCGTCACGACAGTCGGGCTGACGAGCGGCGCCAGCGCTCCCGAGGATGTGGTGCAGGGCGTGCTCGATTACCTGCGGGCCCGGGGCGTCCACGAGATCGACGAAATTGATGCGCCCGACGAGAACGTGACCTTCTCGCTCCCGCGCTTCACGGACCTCACCGCGGCCGGCCGCGCCGTGGACTGAGACCGGCGTCCCTCACCCGGCCGCACTTGCCCAATTCCGCACCCCCCCCCGGCACGCCGCGCGCACGGCGTCAATCGAAGAGCCCCGGCTGACGTGGATCGTCAGCGGTCGAGCGGAACTCGCCGTCGCCGACCTGCGTGACCAGCCGCTGCCCGCCATGGATCTCGGCGATGGATCGGATGATGCGCCGCGTCCGCGCATCGCGCGTCAGGCTGTAGCCGCGCTGTAGCACGCGGCGCGGGTCGCAGGCCTGGGCAGCCTGGAGCCGGGCATCGATCAATCGGCGCCCGTGCTCGATCCGCAGTCGAAGTGCCGCGGCCAGTCGGCCCCGGACCTGTTCAAGACGGGAGCCGTGGCGGGCCAGGAGCACCGCCGGTCCGCGGCGCTCGAAGCACGCTCGCAACTCCGCGAGCTCACGCTCGGCAGTGAGCAGGCGCGTGCTCAGCACCCGCCCAGCCCGCGCCAAGCCATCGTCCACCGCCCGTGCCGCCTGTGCGAACCGGGCGCCCGACCGAAAGCGCCAGAGCCCGGACTCGGCCGCGGAAAGCCGCCGCAGCGCCGCGGCCACTTGCTGCCGCAGCGCCTGCGCCGCGCGCTGCACGAGTTCGTCGAGACGCTGGGATTGCTCGCGCACGCGCGACATCGGCCGCGCCAGCGGCTCGCGCGCCATCAGGGCCCCGAAGGTCCCGCGCGCCAGTGCCATGTTGTGCGCCAAGGCTCGCTCCGCCCGCCGCACCTCTCGTGCGAGAACGAACGCCAGCTCGGGGCGGTTCGGCGTAACCAGCTCGGCCGCCGCGGTGGGCGTCGCGGCTCGCAGGTCGGCGACCAGGTCGCAGATGGTCACGTCGACCTCGTGACCGACGCCGCTGACGATCGGGATTCGGCTGCCTGCCACTGCCCGCGCGACGGCCTCCTCGTTGAACGCCCACAGGTCTTCGAGCGAGCCGCCGCCCCGGGCCACGATGATTACGTCAATCCCGCCCAACGCGTCGGCATGTTCGTTGAGCAAGCTGATTGCGGCGGCGACCTCGCCTGCTGCCCCTTCACCCTGCACGCGCACGGGGGAGACGAGCACGTCGAGCGCGGGCCAGCGCCGCTGGAACGTGCGCAGGATGTCGCGGATCGCGGCCCCGCGCGGGCTGGTCACGAGCGCAACGCGCTCCGGAAACCTGGGAATCGGGCGCTTTCGGGCCGGGTCGAGCAGCCCCTCCGCCGCCAGCTTCTCGCGAAGCTGCCGGAACGCCAGCTCCAGCGCCCCGACGCCCCGTGGCTCGAGCGCGCGGACCACGAGCTGGTAGCTCCCGCGCGGCACATACACTTCGAGCCCGCCGCGGGCGATGACTTCGAGCCCCGACTGCGGTGTCCACTTGAGCGTGGCGGCGCTGCTGCGCCACATGACGCAGCGAAGCTCCGAACGGGCATCCTTCAGCGTGAAGTACAGGTGCCCGCTGCCGGCGCGGGCGAAATCACCAATCTCGCCGGCGACGGCGAGGCTGCCCGGCACGTGTGCGGCCAGGGCTCCGCGCACGAGCTCGTTGACCTGCGTGACGCTGAGCGGCAGCCCGGGCAGCGTGGGTCCGGCCGGCTGTCGCGGACCACGAATGCGGGACGGGTCGAAGGGACGACGTGCTTCCACGGCGGGGGCAGTATGGGCCGGCGCCCGGGTGAGCACAAACGCTCCGTGCGAAGGCTCCGTCCCCCCGTCGCGCTGCGCGCCGCGCAGCATCGCGGACAGGATTGGTCAACGCAGTGCGGCGCCAGGGCAGGCAGGACGCCTGCCCCACCCGGCTGATAAACGCCCGACTGATCGTGGGGGCCCTGCGCTAGCGCTTCGAGAACTGGAAGCGGCGGCGGGCCTTCCGGCGGCCGTACTTCTTGCGCTCGACTTCGCGGGCGTCGCGTGTCAGGAACCCGGCCTGGCGCAGCGCCGACTCGTGCTGCGGATAGGCACAGATGACGGCACGGGCGAGCCCCAGCCGGATCGCACCGGCCTGGCCGGAGATGCCCCCGCCGTGAACGTTGATCTTGACGTCCCAGCTTCGACGGGCACCCGCCAGCTCGAGCGGCGCCACGGCATCAGCCAGGTCGCGAACTTCGTGGAAGTACTGGTCGACCGGGCGGCCGTTCACCTCGAACTTCCCCTCGCCCGGGATCAGGCGCACCCGGGCGACCGCGGACTTGCGGCGACCCGTGCCCCAGTGAAAACCGCGGCCCGGCGGCGGCGGGACGGGGGTCGTGTCAGGCCGGGGCTCGGCGACGTTCGCTGCGCCGGGCGCGATATCCGTCTGCATCGGGTTCTCGCTCACCGTCACGACTCCTCGACCTACAACGGCAGCGCCTCGGGCTGCTGGGCCTGGTGATTGTGTGTTTCGGCGGTAAACAGCCGCAGGCGAGTCAGCATCCGCTTGGCCATTGCGTTCTTGGGCAACATCCGGCGGACAGCCGCCTCCAGGACGCGCTCGGGATGCCGCTGGAGCATTGCGTCCATGGTCATTTCGCGCAGGCCGCTCGGATACCCGCTGTAGCGCTGGTAGATGACCTGCTGCTTCTTGCGGGTGCCGGTGACTTTCACCTTGCCGGCGTTGAGCACGATCACGAAGTCGCCGCTGTCGATGTGCGGCGTATAGGTGGGCTTATGTTTGCCCATCAGGACGTTGGCGACCTTGACCGCGAGGCGGCCCAGCACCCGGTCGCGTGCGTCCACCACCCACCACTTGCGCCCGGCCTCGGCTTCGGCGGTTGTCGCCTGATAACACTTGTTTGCGGTCTTCATCATCCGTTCCCAACTCGGCACGGTCGCCCCATGCCGGTGCGAGGGCCGAAAGACCGGCCAGTATACCAGCGGTGGCTTGGTCGTCAACGGCGTCCTCCGGCTCTGGCGCGGCTCGGACGCGGAGAGAAATACCCCCCAGTTCGGCGCGGCGCTGGCCGGTGCAGGCCCCGCGGCCCGTGACCGGTATCGTGACTGGAAAAGCCGGCACTGTCGGGCACCGCGCCGCGCGCCGCGATCGTCGGGGCGCTCAAGCTGGGCGCGCTTCGGGAGGCGGCCCGCTCGCTTCTGCGTGTATTGCGGGCCTATCACGTAGTGTAGGGAAGGAGCGTGCCGTGCGCGAGGAGCGGTGTCCCGACGCGGCACCGTACAGGCCGGAGCCCGGCCGCCAGCGCCGGTCGTCCAGCGCTTCCCAAGCGGCCGGAGTCCCCCCCCGGTTGGGGGGCGGCCGGGGCTCTGGCGCAGAGCCGGGAGCGTTTGCCCTGGCATGAAGTTATGTGTTTGGATCCGGCCGCGACGTGGTATCATGGGGGCGAAGTCGGGTGGCGGCGACGCGGGGTCGCTTTGCCCCGCCCGTGTGAGCGGCGCACGCTTGCGTGCATGGCGATGCACCGCCCCGTGAGTCTTGCGCGTCGTCGTTGGGAGAACGCTCCCGCCGGCGGGCGCGCGGTTCGATGCGCGCCGCCTACGGCTGCGCGGGTCGGACTTGCGATGTCAGGAGCACGCATGGTGGTGTCACGAGACTGGAGGGCCGAACCATGAAAGCGTCGGAGCGAAGGCGACGGCTGCGCACGCTCTTCAGGTGGGCGCTGATCTATCGCAATATCACGCGCCGGCAACTGGCCGAGTTGCTGGCGTGCGATCCGGCGTGCCTCTCGCGCTGCACTGGAAACCCCAAGATGGACCGGCTCGTGCGGCTCTCCAAGGCCATCGACTGGTCCGTGGAGGGCGTGGTCGAGTTCATCGCGGGCGACGCGCTCGGCGGCGCCGAGCCGCCGTACGGCGCGACCTTCGCCGAACTCGATCAGAACGCACGAGCGGCCTACCACGCCTCCGACTTCCTGCAGATGGCGCAGCGCGGCCGGCAGATGCACAGCCTGGCCACGACCCCGGACGAAATCGCCCGGGCCCTGCGAATCGAGGCGATCGGCCTGGGCGAGCTGGCGTTCTTCGAAAAGGCGCTGAGCGCGTATCGCCAGGCAGCGCTGACGCGCGGCCTGTCCAGCATGCAGCGGCTCGCGATCGAGGCCAACCTCGCCAACTCGCACTACACGGCCTGGCACCTGTCGGAGGCCATCGGCGTGGCGACCGCGGTCCTCGAGCACTTCGAGGACACCGAGCCCACCGAGCGTACCGACCGCGTCACCCGGGCGTTCTCGCTCTACGTCCGCGGCAGCGCGCGTCGTCGCCAGATCGACCTGAACTGGAGCGACCAGCAGGCGGTGGCGCGGCGGGCCGTGCGCGACCTGGAGGCGGCGGCGCAGCAGTACGACACGCTCGCCAGCGAATTCAACGAGCCCTACTTCCGCGGCCTGGCTTCGACCTGCCGAGCAGGGCTGCTGGAGCTCGGCTGCGCGCTCCGCGAGCAGGACCCGGCCGCCACGGTTGAGCGGATTCGTGCGCACGTCGCAGAGCTGGGCACGCCGACCGACTGGCCCAGCGGTGACGAACTCGAAACGTACGGATGGTGGTGCGACGCTGGCTGCAACATCGCGTTCCGCCACCTCGAAGATGACGCCATGGAAGGGGCCGTCGAATGGCTGCATGAGCGGCTCAAGGCCATTACGCGACGGTTCCCCGGCTGGCCGCTGAAGGAGCGGGTGCTTTCGATCCGGCTGCGGCTGCACGAATGGCAGCGTAACCGCACCCGGCTGCCCATCCCGCTCGAAGTTGACCGCGAAGAGTGCCGCTTCCTGATCGGGGCCGTGGGACGGTTCTCGGTGCTTCGTCCCAAGCTCCTGTACATTCTGTTGAACGCCCACCTGGACGACGAATAACGGAGAGCCGACTCATGAGTTATTCATGGACTTCAGCGATCGCCACCGTGTTTGTGCTGACGATCAGCGCGTCCTCCGGGTTCGGCGGCATCGTCCTCCCGCCGGATGGTGATGGCAGCCGATCAGACCACAACCACATCGACAGCGCGACTCTGCCTCTGCCGGACCCGTGGGGCGGACCGATGGCCCCAATGAACGGGCCGTTCGAGGTCATTCCGACCAGTGTTGGTCCGTCGCCGCACAGCATCGGCCCGGAGTCGATTCCGGAGCCCGCGACGGCCCTGCTCCTGGCTGGTGGAGCGCTGCTCGCCCTGCGGCGGCGGCGTAGCAACAACTGAGACCGCGGCGCGGCGACGGCAAAGGCGTCGCTTCGCGGCAGCGCAAGCATCCCTTGGGCGACGTTCGATCCGGCAATGGCCGGTCCGGGCGTCGCCTTGGTGCGCTGTTTGGGGGGGCGCTTCGCGGGGTGGGCCGGGGAGCGAAGCTCTTCTGCGGGGTGATTGACGCGGTCCGCCACCTGCTCCCCCCAGGCAGGTGGGCCAAGACCGCATCGCGATGGTTGCGGAACGCGCAGCCAGGAGAGCACGCGTGCCGGGCGAACCCCCGCGGCTCTTGTGTGAACCGCCTCGTTCGCTCGGCACGCGGGAAGGGCTCGGCTCGCCCGTCCAACTACCGCTGAGCCCGATAGTTCGGCCGACTTCGGCCGGTCACGGCGTCGGCCAAGTCCCTCAGAACACACCGCGGCGACATCCGCGGTGCAGGTCCGCCCAAAGGCGCCGGACGGGCAGGGGCAAACCGCCGCCGCCGTCTGCTCGTCCACCCAGCCCGGCGCCTTGAACGGGAGGAGGAAGGCTCAGGGAGTGATGCTAGCAGATCGGCGTGGGCGTCGGAGAAACTGGGCCGGTATTCATCGAACGTGCAGCACTGCGGAAGTGATGAGATTTTGCACCACGCCGATACCACGTCCCCGATCGGCTTGGCGGCGGGCGGGGTAGAATGGCGCCGGACCAAGGCGAACCGGGTCTGCAATCTCGGAAACGCGCGCCGCGGTCCGCTCAAGCCAGGAAGGTGGTCAGCACAATGACTCGTCACGGTCCCTCCGCGGGCAGCCACGCATGGCTCGCGAGCCAGTCGCCTCGCACGTATCTCCCCGAGGGCTCGGCGACACGCAGACGCGCCGGCGCTGCCTCGGCAGCGCTTCTTCTGCTCGCTAGCGCGTTGGCACCCGCGGCCGACGTGCGCCCAACCGAGGGACCGGTGCAGTTCGATCGCCGACCGCACGACCCCTGGCGGGATCGCGAGCCGCCGCGCCTGCCCGCGGAGGAGATCACCTCGGCCCCCGGGCACGGAAGTCGCGGCAGCGTGGCGCGCGTACAGGTCAACGTCAACGCGCAGGGGCTCAACATCGTGGGCGACGCGGCCAACGAGCCGACCATCGCCGTCGACCCGACCAACCCGAACCGCATGGT